>NZ_JBQPXM010000011.1:0-177614 GCF_052245235.1 Pseudomonas sp. B392_1p | reverse complement strand
CCAGCGCAAGGGCGAACCGCTGGCTTTTGTCCTCGACGAGCAGCCGCGCGCCGGTACCACCGCCGAGTCGCTGGGCACACTCAAACCGGCGTTCAAGCAGGACGGCAGCGTCACCGCCGGCAACGCGTCCAGCCTCAACGACGGCGCCGCCGCCGTGCTGCTGATGAGCGCGGCCAAAGCCAAGGCGCTACGCCTGCCGGTGCTGGCGCGCATTGCCGGCTACGCCAGTGCGGGGGTTGACCCGGCGATCATGGGCATCGGCCCGGTGGACGCCACCCGTCGCGTGCTGTTCAAGGCCGGTTGGGACCTCGAGCAACTCGACCTGATCGAGGCCAACGAAGCCTTCGCCGCGCAGGCGCTGGCGGTGGGCCGGGAGCTGCGCTGGGACGCCGCCAAGGTCAACGTCAACGGCGGGGCGATTGCCCTCGGCCACCCGATCGGCGCCTCCGGCTGTCGGATTCTGGTCACCCTGCTGCATGAACTGATTCGCCGCGACGCCAGCAAGGGGCTGGCCACGCTGTGCATCGGCGGCGGTCAGGGCGTGGCGCTGGCTGTAGAGCACTGAACTACTGTTGAGGGTGCCGTTCGGATGGCTTGGGAGGGTGTGTAGGCGCCAGCTTGCTGGCGATTGGCGACGTTATTGCAACGCATCGCCCAAGCTGGCTCCTACAGAGTGCTCAGTCGACGGCTGCTCAGAAACCAAAACGCCACGTCCTGCGACGTGGCGTTTTTTATTTCTTTTCTGCTGCCCAGTCGGTGCAGCAAGAAAGGCGGAGGGTTAGCGCCCAGCCGGCAGGAAGATATAGCGGCTCAAGGTAT
This sequence comes from Pseudomonas sp. B392_1p, assembly GCF_052245235.1. Classification (NCBI taxonomy): domain Bacteria; kingdom Pseudomonadati; phylum Pseudomonadota; class Gammaproteobacteria; order Pseudomonadales; family Pseudomonadaceae; genus Pseudomonas; species Pseudomonas sp. B392_1p. Next base: position 176,795 of record NZ_JBQPXM010000011.1, on the reverse strand, counting down.
CGACCACGCAACCGGGGCGCTCGGAGCCTTCGATCTCGACGGTGACGCGCACGGCGAGTTGCACGCCGTTACCCTCCACCGGCTCGGCCTTTTGGATCACACCATGGCCGCGAACGCGGGCGCCGACCTTGACGGGGGCCGGGAAACGCACCTTGTCGCATCCGTAATTAACGCCCATGAGCAGGTTGTCGACGCGCAGCAACTGCATGATGAATTGGCTGGCCAATGACTGGGTCAGGTAGCCATGGGCGATGCAGCCGCCAAACGGGGTCTGTGCGGCGCGCACCGGGTCGGTGTGGATCCACTGGTGGTCACCGGTCGCTTCGGCGAACAGGTTGACGCGCTCCTGGGTCATTTCCAGCCAGTCGGTATGGCCCAGATCCAGGCCCGCAGCGGCGATCAACTCTTCGGCAGTGGTGAAAATAGCAGTCATGAAAAGGTTTCCTTACGCTTTGACAAAACTGTTAAGAGTCACAGGCTAGACGCTGTTGGCAAAGGTGCAATCCAGGCGCGGAAATTCTTCAGCGGCACACAGCGTAGGAGCGCGTAAGACGGCGTTGAGCGTATCGCGGTGGATAGTGATGGGTATCGGCGCGATGCCAGCGAGCTGCCGCGCCCAAGGCTACCTACGCATCAGGCATGCAAACGGTAGGGGCGAATTCATTCGCCTGGCGCACAACCTACAAGCCACGCAATGGCTGCGACGAACGCCGAAGCTTCAAGCCGCTTGGTTCGTCGTCCCCTCGCAGTATCGGATGGCTCGGTGTTCGGCGAATGAATTCGCCCCTACATTCAGGCCAGACGCAAATGGTTGTCCCAGAGCCCGGCCGGCAGCTGAAGGGGTTCGGTGAGGATTTTCGGTCCCCGGCAATCATAGTGGCGGCAGCGGCCAATGCCGGCGCTGACCACGAAACCATCGCGGCTGGCGGCTACGCCGGCGCAATCGGGCAGGACGGTGTCCAGCAGCAGTTCGCTGCTGTCCAGGTTCCACACATAGAAGCGGTTGCCGCGCGGTGCGGTGATGGCCAGCAGACGCAGTTCGTCGTGGATTGCCACGCTGGCGGTGTACTGGTTCATCACCTGTCGCTGGAGGTCGCCGAGGGGAAAGGGCTGGAACGGCTGGCCGGGGCGTTTGATGGCCACCAGCGGCACGGCGTGTTCGGGGTCGCCTTCGTACTGCTGGCCGGTGACGAGGGTGCCGTCACCGGCCACGGCCATGTGACGCACGCTGTTCATCTGATGCTCAAGGTGCTCCTTGCTGATCAGTTCGCCGGTGCGCGCCATCAACACCAGGCTGGCTTCCATACTGTCGAGATTGAGCATCTGGCGACTGTCGGCCTCGGTGCGGATGCCGCCGTTGGCCACCGCCAGGGTTTCGCCGTCGGGCATCCACAGCAACTGGTGTGGACCGATACCGTGGGTGGGGTGTTCGGCAACGCGCGTTAACTGGTTGTTCTGCAGGCGATAGACACCCAGCAGGCCACGGCCAGGGTCTGAGGTGTCGTTCTCGGTGCTGTAGAAGAATTCGCCGTCTTTATGGAACACGCCATGACCATAGAAATGGCGCTGCGCCGGGCTGGCCAGGGTCTGCAGCAGACGGCCGTCGCGCAGATCAATCAGGTAGCTTTCACGGCTGGGTCGACGACCGACGAACACCGCCAGAGGCAGGCTGGGATGCACTTCCACGTCGTGGCAGCGCTCGTTGACGCGGGTGGCGAAGGCCTGTGTGCCATCCAGGTAATAGCCGACGGCGTAGTGATTGCCGTCGGCATCGTTGCGGGCGGAGAGCATCAGCGGCTGTGTGCCCTGCTTGACCAGGGTCCAGCCACCGAACGCGCCGGCGGCCAGCAGGGCGCTGCCCAGGCCAAGAAAAGTGCGGCGTTGCATAAAGGGTTATGTCCTTGGTGAAACCAAAACAGATTGCGTGCTATCGGCGTTATTGGACTCAATCGCCGTCATGGGCGTTGAAACCCATCTGGATGCCGAGGGCCTTGGCCAGTTCGCCTTCCTGCAGGCGATGCAGACGGTTGAGGCTGTCGTACAAGGCGTTCAGTTCTTCGCGTCCGCTCTCACTGGTGAGCAGCTCACCCAAGGGCTGCTGCAGTGCGGCGAGGCGCTGGCGGGTGTCGGTGTAGGCGAAGCTCACGCGTTCGGCCAGATCGTGCTGATGACTGCCCAGCAGGCTGCGCAGGCCATTCTTATCGCCACCGAGCCAGAGCTGTTCGGCGCTGGCCAGGGCGGCGCCGAGGTTGGCCAGGCTGGTGTCGCTGCGCCAACCTTCGGCCTGGAACGGCTGCGGTATGCCCTTGCTCAGGCGACCCATGGGCGTGCCGAGTTTCTTCTTCAGGCCATCGATGGCCGAGACCTGGGTGCGCAGCAGGTCGGCGACGGCTTCCTGGGCTTCGGCGTAGCGCGCGTTGGGGAAGGTCTTGAACTGCTCGACCACGTCGGTTTGCCACTGCTCCAGCACGTGGGCACTGAGGGCCTGTTGATGATTGCCGATGGCAACCAGTAGCGGGCAATAACGGGTTTTCTGCGTGGCATCGTTGAGGACGATGTTCGGGTCAAAGAGCAGGTATTCGTAGGCGGTGAGGCCTTGCACCACCACGCTGCCCTTGTCCAGATCGGTCTGGGTCAGCTGGGGCTTGCTGTTGAGCAGGTTTTCCACCTGACGCGCGACCAGGTTCTTCTTGTCCGGCCAGAACTGCACTTGCCAGGCCAGATTGCCTTCGGCCAGCGGGCCAAGCTGCAGGGGGTGCAGGGCGGACCAGCTGCTTTGTGCGCTGAGGTAGGCCTGGCGCGCTTGCGCCAGGTCCTGCGTGCCGGCGCAAAAGGCGCTGGCGCTGTCGGCCAGTTGCTGGTCAGCCGTGGCCCAGGCGCTGTAGGCCGGCAACAAGACCTTGTCGGCCAGGGCCTGGCTGGCCTGGGTGTGCGGGTCTTTGCTGCAGGCGCTGAGGATCAGGCTCAGGCAGATCACGGCAAGCGGGAGAGGACGGAACATGGTGACTCCTTAAAGGGAATTCAGGAACGCCAGCAGGGCGGTGCGCTGGTCGGCATCGAAGGTCAGCACGCGCTGGCGGGCTGCCTCGGCTTCGCCGCCATGCCACAGGATGGCTTCGAGCAGGTTGCGCGCGCGGCCGTCATGGAGAAACTGGGTGTGGCCGTTGACCGTTTCGGTGAGGCCAATGCCCCACAGTGGCGCGGTGCGCCATTCGCGGCCGCTGGCCTGGAATTCCGGACGATGGTCGGCCAAGCCCTCGCCCATGTCGTGCAGCAACAAGTCGGTATAGGGACGAATGGTTTGGTTGGCCAATTCCGGCTCGGCGGCGTCAGCGCCCGTCACGAAGCTGGGGATATGGCAACTCTGGCAGCCGGCCTGATGGAACAGTCGTTTGCCGGCCAATACCTGGGGCGCATCGACCGTACGGCGAGCCGGCACGGCGAGGTTGCGGGTGTAGAACAGCACCTGCTTGAAGATGCTGTCGCTGACTTCCGGATCGCCGCCCTCCGGCGCCGCCAGGCAGTCCTGCTGGGCGGCCGTGCAGGAGGTGCCGGTGAAAATGGAGTTGCTCAGGCCCATGTCGTTGAAAAAGGCATCGGCGTTCTGCTGGGCCAGGCTGGGCTGGCCGGCCTTCCAGCCGAAACGGCCCAGTACGGTCCGCTGGGTGAGCTGGTCGCGCACGCGGTTGGGGCGTCCGGAGATGCCGTCGCCGTTTTTATCTTCCGGATCGGCATGGGCCAGAATCGCCGCTTCGGGAATGGCTTCGAGCAGGCCGAGGCCAATCATCGGTGGCGCAATGCGTACAGAGAACAGCGTCTGCGGGTGCAGGGGGCCGTAGCCGAGCTGGTCGATGTCCAGGCGCGGTTGGCGCAGCTCCACTTCGAAGCCATCGGCGAACTGCACGGGGAAATAGTCGTAGCTAACACGCACCCGCCCTTCGGGCGTCACGCCGGGAATGGCCATGTCCTGTAATTGCCCACCATAAACAGGCTCAGGCACGACACCGTTTTTTTCCACCACCGCCAGGTGCTCGGCGCCGGCGGGGATCGATAAACGCACCAGCATGGACACCGAATGGCTGGCGCCGACAGCTGGCGGGTGACCGCGGCCATCCTTGATGTGACAGTTCTGACAGGCGTTGGTGTTGAACAGCGGTCCCAGGCCATCACGAGCGGTGGTGGAGGCCGGGGCTATCACCCAGGGATTACGGAAGAAACTGTTGCCCACGCTGAAGTCCAGGCGGCGACTGGGCGCCAGGTTGGCTGAAGGCAGTGAGAAGGCATTTACATCGCTGCGCTGCACGGTGGTCGAGCCTGCAGACAGCGCTTCGCCGGGTTCGGCGCGGGTGAAATCCAGATCTGAGGCGTCCCGGCAGGCGGCCAGGAACAGCGTAAAGAGGAGCAAGAAACCGTGGGGCAGGGCGGACATTTACAGCTCCGGTACAGACTCGGGCAAGAATCAGGCAAAGACGAGCATCTGGATGAGTGCTGAGGGTGTGTTGCGGCCAAAAACCCTGCAGGCCGGAAAGCCCGGCCTGCAGGTTGACAAACGGCAATCAGAATTCGTGATCGGCGGTGTCCGGGTTGAGGTCGCCGATGCCCAGCTTGGCGGCGGCCTGTTCGATCGAGGTGGTCTGCTTGACCAGGGCGGCGATGGCGTCGCGGATCAGTTGCTGGCCTTCGGTATTGTCAGCGGCGATCAACTGGTCGTAGTGCACGCCGTTGTCGGCGCTGTCCACCAGGGCCTGCAGTTTGGCTTCGGTGGTGGCCAGGTCGGCTTGCAGCGCGGCGTCGGTGGCGGCGTCAGCCATGACCACCAGGGAGGACAGGCTCGGGCCGGACAGGGTGCTGCCGTCGACCTTGCGGTATTCGCCCAGGTAAATGTTGCGGATGCCCTTGCCATTGTAGAAGTGCGAGTTGTGGGTGTTGTCGCTGAAGCAGTCGTGCTCGTCTTCGGTGGAGTTGGCTTCCAGGGAGACTTTCATGCGCTCGCCGGCCAGTTCGCCCAGGGACAGGCTGCCCATGCCGAAGAACATCTTGCGCAGGCCATTCTCGGCGGATTCGGCTTCCAGGCTGGCGCGGTAGTTGTCGGCGTCGTTGGGTTGCCACTGGGCAACCATTTCGTCCAGGTCGGCGACCAGCAGGTCGGTGGCCGCCTTCAGGTAGGCGCGGCGGCGCTCGTTATTCCCGCCGGTGGCGTCTGCACCGACCATGAAGTCGCTGGCGGGGCGCTGACCTGCGCCGGCATTGGTGCCGTTGAGGTCCTGGCCCCAGAGCAGAAATTCGATGGCGTGGTAACCGGTGGCGACGTTGGCCTCGGAACCGCCCAGTTCATTCAGGCTGGCCAGCAGTTCGCCGGTGATTTCACTGGCATCGAGCTGTTCTTCCCCCACCTGGATCTGGGTGTTGGCAATGATGTTGGCGGTGGCGCCGGGGTTGCCCAGGGCGTGCTGGTAATCCTCGACCACGTAGTCGATCAGGCCTTCATCCAGCGGCCAGGCGTTGACCTGGCCTTCCCAGTCGTCAACGTTGGGGTTGCCGAAGCGGAACACTTCGGTCTGCATGTAGGGCACGCGGGCGGCTACCCAGGCGTCTTTTGCAGCTTGCAGAGTGGCGTCGTTGGGCGTGGCGAGGAAAGCATCGATAGCAGTCTGCAGGGTTTTCGCCGTACTGGCGGCGTCGCTGAAGATCGCGTAGGCCATATCCGCGTAATGGCTGACCACGGCCTTGGCGGTGGCCTGGTCCAGTTGGCTCGTTTGCGCGGGGGCGGATTGTTCAACACTGGCTGCCGGCGTGCTGGCAGTGGTCGTCTCGTTGTTATTGTCGCCGCAGCCTGCCAGGGCGATGGCAAGGGCGAGCAGGCTGGCGGAGGCCAGGGGAGTACGGAGCATGGGCGAAATCCTTTGCGTTCGAGAGAGGAAGCCAGAAGGGGTACAGGCAAACCGACAACATAATGCGAAAGATTTGCATTAAGCGAAAGGGGCGCTGCGATAAAAAACTCGCGAGAGTGGTCAACCCCCCGTTTTGGTGTGCGGCATAGAATCCGCTTCTTTTCTCGTATCGGTTCCAGAGGCTGTATGAATTCGAGTCTGACGGTGGCGATAGTCCTGGTCGTGGCAAAAAAGGATTTCGCCGGCCTGCTGCGCCGTTTCGACGGCAATCTCAATGGCCGGCTGGATGACGCCGAGTGGCAACGGGTGCAGATAGCCGCCCAGATGGAGGCCAAGCAGCGATATCGGCAGGCCACCTCGTGTGCTGACTGGCATCGGCTCTACAAACCTGGCGAGGCGCAGTCATTCATTTTGTCTAGTAGCGGCAAGGAAGGGGCGGTTCGGCATCTGCGTGGACAGGCGCTCCTGAGCGCCTTGGTGTGCCTGACAGGTAGGTGCGTAAGGCCGTGCTGATCAATCAGGGGCTATAAGCGCTCGCGGGCACGCAGGTGTGTCGCATATGGCTGCTTGCCAGGTTCAGCCGTTGACGAACGCGTGGGGGTTCTTGCCGAGCACGCGGGCCTGGTGCAGAAAGGCGGTCAGATCGGCGGCGGCCAGCGGTTTGCTGTAGAAATAACCCTGCCCTTCATCGCATCCCTGCTCAATGACGTAACGCTCTTGGGCGGACGTTTCCACGCCTTCGGCAATCACCTGCATGCCGAGGTTGCGTGCGAGCTGAATGATCGTGCGGACGATGGTCGCATCGTCTGCATCCTCGCTCAGGTCTCGCACAAAACTCCGGTCGATCTTGATCTTGTCCAGCGGCAGGCTCTTGAGGTAACTGAGCGATGAATAACCGGTGCCGAAATCGTCGATGGCAATCAACGCACCGGCGCGACGCAGGCTGAGCAGGTTCTGGGCGGCGGTGCCGATGTCTTCCATCAATCCTGTTTCGGTGATTTCGAGTTCCAGACTGCCGGCGGGCAGGCGGTAATAGCGCAGCAGTTGATCCACTTGGCTCGGCAGGTTGGCATGGTGCAATTGCACGGTGGACAGGTTGACCGCCATGCGTAAATTGTCGAACCCCTGATCGTGCCATTCGCGCAACTGGCGGCAGGCTTCGTCCAGCACCCAGGCGCCGATGCTCAGGATGCAACGACTTTGTTCGGCGATGGGAATGAAAAAATCAGGCGCAATGGCGCCATGCACAGGGTGAGTCCAGCGCAATAGGACTTCGACACCACACACGGCCCGGTCGGGATAATTCAGTTGCGGTTGGTAAACCAGGTGCAATTGTCCCAATTCCTGGGCGTGGAGCAGGTCCTTGTTCAGCTCGCGCCGGTGGCGTATTTCTCGATCGACACTGGCGATATAGAACTGATAGCGGTTCCGCGAGCGGCGCTTGGCCAGGGTCATGGTCTGTTCGGCTTTTTGCAGCAGTTCTTCGGCGTTGTTGCTGTCGTTGGGGAACAGGGTGATGCCAAAGGTGGCATGCAGCCGAATGGGTTGACCGTCCAGGACGAAAGGGGTGTCGAGCCCATCGAGAATCCTTTGTGCCAGTTCAGCCGCTTCATAGGGCTGGCTGATATCGATCTGGATCATGGCGAACTGGTCACTGCCCAGCCGGGACAGGCAGCCGGGCTGTAGGCAGTAGCCGCGCAAATAGTCAGCCAGGGCCAGCAGCAGGCGATCACCGGTGTGATAGCTGAAGCGTTCATTGATCTCGTGAAAATCATCCAGGCCTAGGCAGAGCACGGCAACCATCCGCTGGCGGCGCTTGGCGTCGTTGAGCTGTTGCTGGAGTTCGGCTTGCAGCAACTGCCGATTGGGCAGGCCGGTGAGGTAATCGTAGAGGGCAATGTGGTGCAGGTCGGCTTCGGCTTCACGCCGCAATGGGGTGTGGCGATCGATCCCGCTGAGCGGGTGCTCGGAGGTGGTTATCCAATGGGCCGGTTGATTGTGCTGATGGTCCTCGAGCGTGGTGAGTCGATGCTCGCCGGAACTGTCTTGCTTGATGTGCACCCGATTGCGGAAACTTCGCTGCAGGGGGTTGAACTGCCGGAAGATCACGTAGAGCAGCAACGTCAAACCCAGGGAGCCAAGAACGCCGGTCAGGAGAGTCATCAGCGAAGCGTGGATGAGCGTGCGCCCATACGAAGCGGTATCCAGCGTCAGGCTCAGGATGCCCTGAGGAGGCTGAACGGGTTCGCTCAGAGGGCTGGCAAAGGAATGCGTGGGCCCGAGCAGCCTGTCGGTCAGGGCGCGCTGGGTCGTTTGCTGCAGGGCGCGACTACGTTCGGCCAGCGGCGGTTCTCCGGCCTGGCCCAGGGATGCGAAATGTGTGGCCTCGTCCTGGAACATGCCTTCTATCACCCACTCTGCCATCTCCCTGTCCAAGCTATGCAGCGCTTGCGTGGAGGAGGCGCGGAACATGTCAAGAATGCGGGTGGCATCCTGGTCGATTGCCTGACGGGTCTGGTGGATCTGGTAGAGGATCTGCCCGCAGCTCACCACCAGGCTGACGGTCAATGCGGCTAGCAGCACGACCCAGAGCAGCTTGAGCGACAAGCTGTGTTTGTGTTCCTGCATCAAAAGGCGAATTCCTTGAGCGGCCTGGACAGTCCTGGTTGCCGGTGAGTTGCCCTGTTGGAACAGGTTCCGGCAGGAGTCCAGAACGCGTGCGCTTGAGTAAGGCGTCTTACTGCGTGGCTTCTACTGCTCTGTGTCGGATGGTGAGTCGAAGACTTTAGGAAAATGCCGAAAAGGTCCGGGGTAAGTGTGCGGTTCATCACAGTTGCAAGGGGGCAGGCCCGTGGCGTGAAAAAGCGGCTGATGGTAGCGCCTGGATTTGCATCTTTGGAAACAAAAACGCCCCGCTCTAAGGCGGGGCGTCAATACTGTGCACCAAGTCAGGCTTGATGTACGGCCTGGCTTCAGGCAGCGAAGTTGCTGGCCACGAAGTCCCAGTTGACCAGGTTCCAGAACGACTCGACGTACTTCGGGCGAGCGTTGCGGTAGTCAATGTAGTAGGCGTGTTCCCAGACGTCGCAGGTCAGCAGCGGGGTGTCACCGCTGGTCATCGGGTTGCCTGCGCCAATGGTGCTGGCCAGGGCCAGGGAGCCGTCCGCCTTCTTCACCAGCCAGCCCCAGCCGGAACCGAAGGTGCCGATGGAAACCTTGCTGAACTCTTCCTTGAACTTGTCGAAGGAGCCGAAGGAAGCGTTGATGGCGTCGGCCAGCGCGCCAGTCGGCTGACCACCACCGTTGGGCTTCATGCAGTGCCAATAGAAGGTGTGGTTCCACACCTGGGCGGCATTGTTGAAGATGCCACCGGAGGAGGTCTTGATGATCTCTTCCAGAGACTTGCCTTCGAACTCGGTGCCCGGAATCAGGTTGTTCAGGTTCACCACGTAGGTGTTGTGGTGCTTGCCGTAGTGATATTCCAGCGTCTCGGCAGAGATGTGCGGCTCGAGGGCGTTCTGTGCGTACGGCAGAGCAGGCAATTCAAAAGCCATGGAAGGTTCTCCTTTGTTTCATCAGGGCAAGGCAGGCGGCCGGCAGTGGATCGCTGGCGGTTGACTGGGAGTTTGTACTCCCTTGCTGCGAAGACGGGATCATAGCACCGCGGCTCAGGCTTAGCCACGCGGCATCCTGCAAGAGGGCCGGTGCCAGAGCCTTTACGAAACGGTGCGGCCTGCGGTTGGCCGGCGCACGGGCAGTGAGTGAATTGCATGTCGCGCTGGCTGTTAGCCTCAGGTGTTGAGCAGCAATTGCACGGCTATGGTGTACATCATGATGGCCACTGCCAGATCGATGAGTCGCCAGGTGAGCGGTCGGGCCAGCCAAGGAGCAAGCCAGGCTGCACCGAGGGCCAAGGTGAAAAACCACAGCAGCGAAGCGCTGGCGGCGCCGATTACATACGCACCCGGCATCGGCTGCTGAGCGCCAAGCGAACCGATCAGCAGCACGGTATCGAGATAGACGTGGGGGTTAAGCAGGGTTACGGCCAGCGCGGCGAGCATTACAGCCTGAAGGGAACGCGGAGCGTTTCTTGTTGTCTGTAGCCCGCCTTGCGGGCGCAAGGCTCGATAAAGGGCCTGGCTGCCATAAAACAGCAGAAAGGCCGCGCCACCCCAGCGAGCGAAACTCAGCCAGAGTGGGTTCTGCGTCAGCAGCGTGGCCAGGCCGAATACCCCAGCGGCAACCAGCAAGGCATCGCAGATCACACATAGCGCCGCCACCGGTAAGTGATGCTCGCGCCGCAGACTCTGAGCCAGAACGAAGGCGTTTTGCGCACCTATGGCCATGATCAGCCCTGCGGCAATCAGCAGACCATTGACATAGCTTTGCCACAAAGGAGTGTTCATGGAGATCAACTTTTGGTTGGTAAAGGCTTGGGTAAGCGGAACTTGATGCAGATTCTGACCTTCCGTTTTATATAAGGAAAATGAATCTTGCTGATGGCTCATTAGGAGATCTAATTTTTGTTTGATTATAAATTGTTGGCCGCCCTGGGTGCCGTTGTGGAGCAGGGTGGCTTTGACCGCGCCGCTCAGGTCCTGGGGCTGTCGCAATCGGCCGTGTCGCAGCGCATCAAATTATTAGAGACCCGAGTCGGCCAGCCGGTTCTGATCCGGGCCAATCCCCCCGAACCCACTGAGATGGGACGGCGCCTGCTCAACCATGTGCAGCAAGTCAGGCTGCTGGAAAGTGACCTGGGCGACCTGATTCCCGACCTCGATGAATGCAGTTCGACCCAGCGTTTACGCGTTGCCCTGAACGCCGACAGCCTGGCGACCTGGTGGGCACCGGCCATCGGCGCGTTCAGTGCCCAGCAGCCTCTACTCCTGGACTTACTGGTGGAAGATCAGGATGTCGGCCTCAAGCGCATGCGCGCCGGCGAAGTGGCGGCTTGCCTGTGTGCAGTGGAACGGCCTGTTGCCGGGGCGCGAAGCCTGGCGCTGGGCAGCATGCGTTATCGAGCCCTGGCCAGCGCGGACTTTCTCGAGCGGCACCTTCCCGATGGCGTGTCGTTGCGTGCGTTGACCGGCGTGCCGGCTATCGTGTTTGGACCCGATGACCGCTTGCAGCATCGCTACTTGTCGGCGCTGGGTATCGAGGGTGGCTTTGTCCATCATTTATGTCCGTCCTCGGAGGGCTTCGTACGCCTGATCGAGGCAGGTATAGGTTGGGGGCTGGTGCCCGAGTTGCAGGTGCGTGAATCACTGGCCAGCGGCGCGCTGTGCGAAGTGGTTGCCGACACTCCAGTGGATGTGCCGCTGTATTGGCACCATTGGCGCAACGGTGGTGAATTGCTGAACCGTCTTACCGAGCACCTGGTGCGTACCGTGCCGACCTGGTTGGTCAAAGCCGAACGTAACCTCGCCCGGCGCGGGTGAGTGCGGTCGAGCGGCCTGCTGGACGTTTTTAATGCAATGCGCCTTACTGCACCCTTAGCTGAACTGTTGGCGAGCCGGAGAGCGGGTATACTCGCGGGCTCGCAGCTAAACGTGTCTTTTCAAGGATTTTTATGCGTAACGATGCTTTCGATGATCTGGGTGATCTGCCGAGCCTGACTGCCGAGCCCCGCGAGCGCCGTAGCAAAGCTCTCGTCGCTGCAGAAACGGAGGCCGGGCAGGAACACAAAGAGCCACGAAAGGCAGCTGCCCCGATCCAGCGCAGCCCCGCCACTGGGCTGTTGTGGACGCTATTGCTGGCGGCAGTGCTCGCCTTGGGTGGGCTGGCTTGGTGGAGCCATCAGCAGATCACGCAAATGGCCCAGCAATTGGTTGCCACCCAGGAAAGTTTCGCCCGCATCAGTGAGGAGGCGGCCGGTCGCATTCAGGACATCACGGGCAAGGTGGTCGCCACGGAAAGTACAGTGGCCTCCGGCACCGAGGCCCTGAAGCTGCAAGTGAGCCAGCTGAATGGCAAGCTTGAAGCCATGGGCCGGCAGGTTAAGGTTCAAGCAGCTCAACAGGACAAGCGCATCGAAGCACTGGATAGCCAGTTGAAGGCGCAAGGCGTAGTTGCCGACAAGTTCAATGAGCGCCTCAAGGGATTGGGCGTCGAGCTGGGCACCCTCAAGGGCGCCCTGCCAGGTGAGGTCAAGCGGCTGGAAACCCAGCTGAACGCGCAAGGTGAAGCGCAGAACCAGTTCGGTACGCAGCTCAAGAGTCTGGGTGCCGACCTGCAGGCCCTGAAAAAACAGAACCCGGCGCAAACCATCAAGCGTCTGGAGCAGGAACTGACGTTGTTGCGCAACAAGCTGGAGAGCCAGAGCAGCCCCACCGGAGGGACCGCCGCCGAGTTCGACACCTTCCGCGCGCAGATGACCCGCAACATCAATGCCCTGCAAAGCCAGGTGCAAAACCTGCAGCAACAGCTCAACGCACGTTGATAACCGTGGCGCCCTGCGGAGTTGATCCGCACGGGCGTCGTGGTACGCCATGTCCAGGAGTTTTTTGAATGGCCGTCTCCAGCACACTGATTCGTGAAACCTTTCCCGTCGGCCCTTTGCAGTGCAACTGCACGATCATCGGCGATTCGTTGACTGGTAACGCCATTGTGGTCGATCCGGGCGGCGACCCCGAGCTGATCCTGGCGCGGCTGGACGCGCTGGGGCTGAAGGTCGTCAGCATCATTCATACCCATGCCCACCTCGATCATTTCCTGGCCTCCGGGCAAATGAAGGAAAAGACCGGCGCGACCTTGCACCTGCACAAGGATGACCAGTTTCTCTGGGACAACCTCGAGCTGCAGTGCCAGATGTTCGGCGTACCTTACGTACCGGTACCGGCGCCGGACCATTGGCTAGCCGACGATGAAGCGCTGGCCTGCGGTTGCGGGGTGGCGCTGCATACTCCGGGTCATACACCGGGCTCGATGAGTTTCTGGTTTCCCCAGGACAAACTGCTGATCGCTGGCGACACGCTGTTTCGCCGTGGCATTGGCCGCACTGATCTGTGGGGAGGTGATTACGCCAGCATCGAGCGCTCCATTCGTGAGCGCCTCTATACCCTGGATGAAGACGCCATAGTGGTCACCGGACATGGTCCGGATACTCGCTTGGGGGATGAAATGCGCGAAAACCCCTTCGTGAAAGCCTGAACCCTCGATGGGTTGAGCCGCAGTGCGGTTGCCACAAGGCTCTATTGTGGGCTTTCATCCTCGATCGCCGTTAACTAAGCAGTGCCCGCCTGCAGTTAAAGGTTGTGGTTACAGTGTCGCTGTAATAGACGTCCGGCACTGATAATCTTGCGCGGAACTTCTCTCCTGCCACTGGCTCCAAGGGGCCGGGGCGAGACTCTCAACAGAAAAATCCGAAGGAAGTATCTATGAAGAACTGGCTTAACCTGACCGCTGTTGCCGCCAGCGTCGCACTGCTGGTCGGCTGCACAAACAATCCTTACACCGGTGAGCAGCAAGCCGGCAAGGTGGGTGTTTATGGTGGTCTGGGGGCAGTGGCTGGCGCTGCAATCGGCGCTGCAACGTCGAGCAAGAAGGACCGTACCAAGGGCGCACTGATTGGCGCCGCCGTCGGTGGTGCTGCCGCAGGTGGCTACGGCGCTTATGTGGACAATCAAGAAGCCAAGCTGCGCCAGACCCTGCTGAACTCGGGCGTACAGGTCCAGCGCGACGGCGACAACCTGATCTTGATCATGCCGGGCAACATCACCTTTGCCAGCAGTTCGGCCAATATCACCAGCAGTTTCCACCCGACTCTGGATTCGCTGGTTCTGGTATTCAAAGAGTTCAACAAGAACGGCATCAACATTGTGGGTCACACCGACAGCACCGGTTCGCTGCAGCTGAACCAGAACCTGTCCAACCACCGCGCGCTGAGCGTGGCCAACTACCTGACCACCAAGGGCATCGCCGGGTCGCGTATCTCTGCCTACGGCGTGGGTCCGAACCAGCCGATCGCCAGCAACGCCAACGAAGCTGGCCGCGCGCAGAATCGCCGGGTGGAAATCACCCTGCTGCCGCCGCAGCAATAAGAGTCACATGATAAAAAACCCGCCAATGGCGGGTTTTTTTGTGGGTGCGTTGTTCTCGAAGGGGGTGTTATTTGCTGCCAACGACCGGAAAATCGCGGTGCAACTGTTCCAGTTCGGCGTCCTTTTCTGCCCAGAGTTGATTGACCCACTGCTGGAAGCCTTGGCGATAGGTTTCGTCCTGGTCATAGTTCTGGCCGATGAACTCGGCAGGGATTGGACGCTTGTGGATGCGCATGACCACTCGGGTGATGCGACCACAGAGCAGGTCCCAGAAACTTGGGCGACCATCGGGATAGTGAATGGTCACGTCGATCATTGATTCTAGTTGCTCGCCCATGGCATCCAGCACAAAGGCAATGCCGCCGGCCTTGGGTTTGAGCAGGTGGCGGTAGGGTGACTGCTGCTGGTCATGCTTGGCTGGTGTGAAGCGGGTGCCTTCCAGAAAGTTGAACACCGACACGGGGTTGGTCTTGTAGCGCTCGCATGCCTTGCGCGTAGTAGCCAGGTCCTGGCCCTGCTTGTGAGGGTTCTTGCGCAAGTATTCCTTGCTGTAGCGCTTCATGAACGGGAACTCCAGCGCCCACCAGCACAAGCCAATTACGGGGACCCAAATCAGCTCTTGCTTGAGGAAGAACTTGAGAATGGGCATGCGTCGGTTGAACTGATATTGCAGGACTAGAATGTCCGCCCAGCTCTGATGATTACTGCTGACCAGGTAGGAGTGCACCAAGTCGACCAGGTCGCGCCCTTGCACGTCCCAGCGGGTCGGTTGCACCAGATCCATCCAGAAGCAGTTGATGCCGATCCAGGTTTCCGCGACCCAATGCATGGCGAAGCGCAGCGCGCGTTGTATCGGCGCAAAGGGCAACAGCAGCTTGAGCAAGGACAAGGCAAATAAAGGCCAACACCAGAACAGCGTGTTCAGGATCAGGATCAGCATGGCGATGACGCCACGCAAAGGGGCAGGCAGAAAGCTCAGCATCGGCGGAATTCTCGGAACGTCGAGTTGAAAATGCCGCCAGAGTAACGATTGTTCACTGAACTGCAAGTGCGGTGGTTGACCGCCCGGTCACGCCTCGAGGCATGTTGGTTCCAGGCAAACCGAGTGTCCCCGAAGGTCGTCGAGGTCAGCTATTTAGCAGCGTCAGGGTGTCCAGGGCGATCTGCTTTTCCTCGTTGGTCGGGATCACCAGGATGCGAGGGTATGCAGGGGGATTGATCTCACCCGTCACGCCACCGACGCAGCGGGCATTGGCGACTTTGTCCACGCTCAGGCCGAGCAAGGATAAATAGAAGACTGTTTTACTGCGCACCAGGGGTGAGTTTTCACCGATGCCGCCGGTGAAGATCACGCCGTCCATGCGCGGTAGGGCACAGATCAGCGAGGCCAGCGATTTGGCCAGACGGTAGCAGAACACTTCAATGGCCAGTGTGGCCGCACGATGACCCTGGCTGCGCGCCTGTTCCAGGCTGCGCATGTCGTTTGACAAGCCAGACAGGCCGAGCAGGCCGCTTTCATGGTTGAGCAGACGTTCGATGTCCTCCAGGCTCCAGCCCAGCGTGCGGGCCAGATGGCTGTGCAGGTTGGGGTCGACATCGCCGCTGCGCGTACCCATTACCAGTCCTTCCAGCGGCGTAAGGCCCATGCTGGTGTCGCGGCTTTGGCCGTCCACTACGGCACAGGTGGAGCAGCCATTGCCCAGGTGCGCGGTCAGCCAGCAACTGTCTCCCACCGCCAAGCCGGTAATCTCTGCGGCCCGCTGGCTTACATAGCGGTGGCTGGTGCCGTGAAAACCGTAGCGGCGCACGCCCTGCTCACGGTAGAGCTGCTCTGGGAGGGCGTAACGAAAGGCATGCTCCGGCATGCTCTGGTGAAAAGCGGTGTCGAACACGGCGACCTGGGGCAGTTGTGGATAAAGGTTCAGGGTGGTTTCGATGCCGAGCAGATTTGCCGGATTATGCAGCGGTGCCAGGGTGACCGTGGCGCGAATGGCCTGCAGGGCGGCATCGTCGACCAGGCAGGATTGGGTGAAATGCTCGCCGCCATGCACCACGCGATGGCCGATGCCGTGCAGACGTCCGCCGCAGGCATCGTTGATCATCGGCAATAAATGCTCCAGTGCAATGCGGTGATCGGCACCGGGCAATGCCAGGTGCTCGCGAACGTGACTGCTGCGCCACCAGTGCAGGGTTGCTTCGGGACTGTCCAGGCGTTCGGCCAAGCCGCTGAGCAAGGGCTGGGAGTGCGCCTGGTTTATCAGTGCGAATTTGAGGGAGGAGCTACCGCAGTTGATGACAAGAATATTGCGAGCGCTCATCAGGACTCCTTATCGGTGAGCCGTACCTGCTGACGACACCAACCGCAGTCGAAGGGCTGGCCGAGCTGCTGGCGACGCCGTTCGGCATCCAGCACCCAGGCGCGTGACTGCCAGGGCGGCTGGTGACGTAAATGCTGGGTGTGTCCGCAGGAGAGTAGTGCAATCCAATGGCCGTGCTCATCCTGCTTAAATCCCAGCAGGCGTGGCCATGCCCGCCTGTCTGTGTTCGGGTCGCATTCGGGCTGGGTCACGGGTAAACTTGCGCCCTCCAAATTCTTATGCAAAAGGTCTCACCCCATGCTGATCGCCACTAACAAGGCTGTCTCCATCGACTATACCCTCACCAACGATGCCGGTGAGGTGATTGACAGCTCCGCCGGTGGCGCGCCGCTGGTGTATCTGCACGGTACTGGCAATCTGATCGTCGGCCTGGAAAAAGCCCTGGAGGGCAAGCAGGCCGGTGACGAAGTGAAGGTCGCCATTGAGCCTGAAGAAGCCTACGGCGAATACAGCGCTGAGCTGGTGGCTACTTTGGGTCGTGACATGTTCGAAGGTGTGGAAGAGCTGGAAGTCGGCATGCAGTTCCATGCTTCGGCGCCCGACGGTGGCATGCAGATCGTCACCATCCGCGACATCGATGGCGATAACGTCATCGTCGACGGCAATCACCCGTTGGCCGGACAGCGTCTGCACTTTGATGTGAAGATCGTCGCCGTTCGCGAGGCCAGTCCGGAAGAAATCGCTCACGGTCATATCCACGGCGAGGGTGGCCACCACCACTGAGTTCTACTGCTACGCTGAGACAAGAAAAGGCGTCCAGAGGACGCCTTTTTCATGTCGCGCAATTTGTTGTGTATATAAGGAGTTTTCCCATGAGTGCCTTCCATGACCTTACGTTGCGTGCCTTGGATGGGCAGGAGTTGCCACTCTCTCCTTACAAGGGGCAGGTAATGTTGGTGGTCAATGTCGCCTCCCATTGTGGCCTGACTCCACAGTACGCCGGCCTGGAAACATTGCACCGGCAGTATTGCGAACGGGGATTTTCTGTATTGGGTGTGCCCTGCAATCAATTCGCTGAGCAGGAGCCGGGAAGCGATGAGGAAATCGCTCTTTTTTGCCAACGCAACTATGGGGTCAGTTTCCCCATGAGCAGCAAACTTGAGGTCAACGAGCCGGGTCGGCATCCGTTGTACCGCTTGCTGGCGGGTGAGGGCGCCGAGTTTCCGGGCGACATCACCTGGAATTTCGAGAAGTTTCTCGTCGGGGGCGATGGGCGTGTACTGGCGCGTTTTTCGCCGCGTACCACCCCGGAAGACCCGGCGCTGATCCAGGCGATCGAGAAAGCGCTGGCCTGACGGTATGAGCGCTTGCCAAAAAGGCCGCCGATGCCATTGCATCGGCGGCCTTTTTGGTTGTGGATATCGCGTGTCAGAGAGGCTGTTGCAGCTGGGTTTCCCCACCTTCACGCACCCAGAATACCGTGGCACCGGCCACCGCCGCGGGCATCATCAGGATGTTCAGGCCAGGCACCAGCAGGGCCAGGTAGGTGATGCCGCCAAATCCCAGGCTCTGCCAGCGCTTGGCGCGCAGCCAGGCGAGCATCTCGTTCCAGCCCAGCTTGTTGTTGTCTGCGGGGTAGTCGATGTATTGCACCGCCATCATCCAGACACCGAACAGCAGCCACAGGGGCGCGGCGACCAGGTTCAGGCCGGGGATAAGCGAGAGCACCAGCAACGCCAGGGCGCGTGGCAGAAAATAGGCCAACTTGCGCGCCTCGCGGCCCAGCGTACGGGGCACCATGGCCAGCAGCTCGGCGCCGCTAAAGGGCGGGAAGTGGTCCTGGCCGCGCACGACCACTTCGACTTTTTCTGACAAAAAGCCATTGAATGGCGCGGCGATGATGTTCGCCAGCAGAGTGAACGTGAAGAACACCATCAACAGCACCAGGACCACAAACAACGGCCATAGCAGGTACTCGAGGAAACTGAGCCAGTCCGGCAGGCTGGGCATGAAATAATCAACCCATAGACCGAATTGCTGAAGGGCGAGGCCAATGAGCGCGGCGAACAGCACAAGGTTGATCGTCAGCGGCAACAAAACGAAGAGGCGCAGACCGGGACTGAGCACCAGTTTCAAGCCTTCACGTAAATACTGCGGTCCGCTGAGGGTTGGGGTGGGCATTGAGGACTCCTTGATTGATGGAGCGAGGACCTTACCGATTTTGGCGGGGTGGGAAAAGCAACATGGATAGATAGGCGTTTGCTATGGAAGGCATTGATAAGCAAAATTTTCACAATGCATGTTCAGGTCTTAATCTGCTCGGCGTTGTCATCCACCGCCTGGCGCGGCACGGATTGACCAAGTTTTCCAGGAGGCCGCCCTATACCCCAAGCCTTCCCCAAGTGCTTAGGCGGCTTCCTTTTTTCTTTGGCCTTTTCAGTCCGTCGTCCCGGTTGATGCTCACGCTGGCGTGAGGCACTCCGGGCCATCCAGTTGCGGATCATTGACGAAGGTTGCCAAGGCGCGCTCGCGTAAAAGAGCGGGTGGCTTGGCCAGTAGCGATTTCAATGATGCGGCAGGCGTTTGCGTATCCAGCCAGGTCTGCTGCTCGGCCTCATCCAGCAGCAGCGGGCGACGCAGAGTCGCAGCGGCCTGGGTAATCATGGCCAGGCTCAAATACACCTGATCTCCCGCCGGATAGGCTTCCCAGAGCACGGCGCAGTACATCAGACTCGTTTCGTCGCTGACCCAGTAAGGACGTTTACGCACGCCACGCCATTCGTAGAACCCATTGATGGGCAGTAGGCCGCGCCGCAGGCGAAAGGCCTCGCGAAACATCGGCTGCTCGGCCAGGGTTTCTGCGCGGGCGTGGGCCGGCGTGCGGGACAGATCCGTTAGCCAGGGCGGCGTCAGGCCCCAGCGTGCCAGGGCGGCGTGACGTTCGCCCTGAATATCGCGCAGCAGCAACACCTGGGCGCCCGGGGCGAGATTCCAGTGCGCTTGCAAGGTGGTGGGAAAGCCGGGCAGGGCGGCCAGGGCGGGGGTCCAGCGGAACAGGGCGAAGCGGCCACTCATGGGCTATCGGTACTCAGTCAGGAAATCAGCACAGCAACTCGCCGGGACAACTAGGCGGTTCTTCAACAGGCAGCGGTTGCGCGGCATTGTACGCGGCGATCAGCAGACGGGCTCGTTCGGCCTGCTCATCGCTGACCGACAGCACCAGCAGGCCGGCGGCAGGCAGTTCGCCTATCGCGCCGAGTAGATGTTCGCCACCGATATGCGCGGCAATATTCTCGCTGGCTAGCATGGCCCGCAACACCTGGGCTTCGAGCAGGTCGGCGGGAAGATAGATATGCTGCATTAATCGTCCTCACGATAAAGGTCGAGCTGCCAGTGCTGACCATCGTTGTGCAGCACAAAACGGATCGGTCGGCAGCACACGGGACAGTCCTCGATGTACTCCTGTTCTTCAACGGAAAGATCCAGCAGGGCTTCAGCCAGCTCGCCACAATACGGGCAACTATACCTGCGTATATCCTGCAGCATGCGCCTCTCCCGTGACTTGTGAGTATAATTGCCGGCTAATTTTCCGCGCTCCGCCGGGGCCGGTCTTACCTGTAACACAAGAGAGCATGATGGGCCCCTTTGACGCCATCCGTCCGTATAACGACCAGGAAGTACCCGCCGTTCTGGCGCGTTTGTGCAGTGATCCTGAACTTCTCGCGATGCTCACCCGCTATCGCTTTCCGCAATTGACCAGCCTGTTTGGTTGGATGCTCAAGCCGCTGATTGGCTACCGCTTGCGCCGTGAACTGAAGCCTATCGACAGTGTGGCTGCTTTACAGGAAAAGATTGAGCCCTACGTAGAGCGTGCCATCAGGCGGGCCACCGACGGCATCAGCTATTCCGGCCTGGAGCGGCTGCAGGCCGGAAAAAGCTACCTGTTCATGGCCAATCACCGCGATATCGTTATGGACCCGGCCTTCGTCAACTATGCCGTTTACCATGCCGGACTGCCGACGCCGCGCATCGCCATTGGCGACAATCTCCTGCAGCGCCCGTTTGTGAGCGACCTGATGCGCTTGAACAAGAGCTTTATCGTGCATCGCTCGATCAGTGGGCGGCGCGAGAAGCTGGCGGCGTTCCAATTGCTGTCGGCCTACATCAACCACTCGATTCGGGAGGAGGGCGAGTCGATCTGGATCGCCCAGGCCGAGGGACGTGCCAAGGACGGAGACGACCGTACCGATTCAGCGATCCTGAAGATGTTCCATATGGCTCGCAAGGACGAGCCGTTCGCCGAGGTGATCGGCGGGTTGGGTCTGGTGCCGGTGTCGATCAGCTACGAATACGACCCCTGCGACCAGGCCAAGGCGCGCGAGCTGTACACCCGCGCCACGACGGGCAGCTACACCAAGGCACCCGGTGAAGACGATGCGAGCATCGCCCTGGGCATCACCGGCTACAAGGGTCGCGTGCATATAGCCTTTGGCGAGCAGGTGGATGCGCAGTGGGAGGATGCTAAGCAGGTGGCGCAGGAAATGGACCGGCGAATTCTCGGTGGTTATCGGCTGTTCCCCGTGAATTACCTGGCCTACGCCGTGTGGGAGGGTCGCGAGGCAGAGCTGAATGTGCCCGAAGCGCGGCAGCTGTTCGGGGTTGAGGAGTTGGCCAAGGCCGAGGCTGAATGGCAGCGCCGCCTGCACTCCTGCCCGGTTGAGCAGCGGCCTTATCTGATCCTTCAGTACGCCAATCCGGTACGCAATCAGTACCGTATCAAGGCTGAACTGCCGCTGTAACGTGGCAGAGAGATAGGGAGAGGCTGGAAAGCCGTTCTGGCTTTCCAGCCCTGAACCACTTATTCGGCGAGCAGCTGGCCGATGGTCGGGTCCTTGAACAGGCGCGTCAGCGCATCGCTGAGAACGTCGCTGACCAGCTTGGTGTTGGTGGCCTGGTTGGGTGCCATGCCAAAGCGTTGGTTGAGTGTCGCGGTGTAACGACCGTTGTAGCGGCGCGAGCTGTTCTGCACTTCGGCCTTGAGCGTGGCAGCGATGTTGGCCTCGGTGACATACACGCCTTCCTTGGGCGACTGATACTTGAGGCTGTCCAGAATCACCGTCAATTGCGGCGCATTGCTGGCGGCTGGCGAGGGCACGAAGCCAAGCAGGCGAACCGCGGCTTCAGTCTGCGCCTGCAGTTGCGGCAGGATATTCGCGCTGGGCACGCTGACTGCGCTGGTCTCGGCATACAGACCACCGCGAGTGCCGAGATCAGGAGAGGGGCGCTGATCGACAACCCGAACCACGACGGGCTGGCCCTGGCCGACGGCGACCAGTTCAGTCTTGAGTTTGGGTTGCGGGCTGAGTTGCTGCGGGCTAAGGGCGCAACCGGTCAACAGCAGGCTGGCGACTGCAAGCAGCCCCAGCGATAGGCGGTTCAACATAAACGTAAATCTCCAAAACAGGGCGTGATGGCAGTATACCCAGCGTCCTGAGCAGCCAACAGACCGACGGTTGGGTAGGGAGTTCCGTTATGCGTCTATGGTCGGATGCTGCGCCAGATCGTTTCGCGAGATACTGCCTAAGCGGTGATTAAAGTCGTGGCAAACGGTCACTTTCACGTTTTCCACCGGTATAATCCCCCGCGATAATTAAGGACGCCTCCTGCATGGGCGCGGCACTTCCATTGAAGAGTATTCGATTGGCAGCCGAGTCCCAGAGAGACGCCTATTTCGTGCTGCCTTTATGCCAGCCACTTGCTCTTGTCAAAGACGCTCAACACGCTCTCGTAGCAATACGGTGTGTCGCAGGTTGTCAGCGAGAAATGTGACTGCGGCAGTCGACCTTTGAGGTTCACGACTCCAAAAGAGCGTGAGAAGACGGTTTTTCACAACTTCACAAGAGTGTGGCGAGCAAATGAAGACTAAGGCATTGATGTACCTGCCCTTTAATCCTGTTTACACACCCTGAACCCGACGATCACGAGCTGACAGCCGCCTACGGGCGACTGTGCGTGCAGACGCCTGGCGTCGCATGCGAACGGATCGGGCATGACACCCTGTCAGGCGCTACGGGACTCCTTTGCAACCTCCCGGCCCTGAATGTGCAATTCGCACCCAGGCGTGACTGCCGTGAATTTTTAGGTGTTGCAGATTGGAGAAGCGTTAATGGCGCGCAACGAAAAAGAAGCCGTGGATGTGGTACTGGTCGGCGCCGGTATCATGAGTGCCACCCTGGCTGTGCTGTTGAAAGAACTCGACCCCAGCCTCAAGCTGGAAATCGTCGAGCTGATGGAATCCGGAGCGGTCGAAAGTTCCAACCCCTGGAACAACGCCGGCACCGGTCACGCTGGCCTCTGTGAGCTGAACTACACCCCGCAGGCGCCCGACGGCTCCATCGATATCACGAAAGCCGTGCTGATCAACAGCCAGTTCGAAGTGTCCAAGCAGTTCTGGTCCTATCTGATGGATAAGGGCGGTTTGGGTTCTCCGCGCTCCTTCATCAATCCGGTCCCGCACCTGAGTTTCGTGCGCGGCGCCAAGGATATCGACTTCCTCAAGAAGCGTTTTGATGCGCTGAGCGCGCATCATGCCTTCGAAACCATGCAGTACTCCGAAGATCGCGGCACCCTCAGCGAGTGGATGCCGTTGATGATGCCGGGTCGCCCCGAGGACGAAGCCATTGCCGCCACCCGAGTGGAAAGTGGCACTGACGTCAACTTCGGTGCACTCACCAAAGAGTTGCTCAACTATCTGTCCACGCTGGACGGCGCCAAGGTGACCTACAACCAGAAGGTCAAGGGTGTTGAGCGCAATGGCGAAGGCTGGAGCGTAGAGATCCAGGACACCAAGCAGGGTGGCAGCCGCGAGCTGAGTGCACGCTTCGTGTTCCTCGGCGCCGGCGGTGGCGCACTGCCGTTGCTGCAGATGTCCGGCATTCCCGAAGGCAAGGGCTTTGGCGGTTTCCCGGTCAGCGGCCAGTGGCTGCGCTGCGACAATCCCGAAGTGGTCGCCAAGCACCAGGCCAAGGTGTACAGCCAGGCTGAAGTGGGCGCGCCGCCCATGTCGGTGCCGCACCTGGATACCCGCGTGGTCGATGGCAAGAAATCCCTGCTGTTCGGACCCTATGCCGGCTTCTCTACCAAGTTCCTTAAGAACGGCTCGTTCCTCGATCTGCCGCTGTCGGTGCGCCCGAGCAACATCGGCCCGATGCTTGCCGTGGCGCGCGACAATCTGGACCTGACGCGCTATCTGGTCAAGGAAGTGATGCAGTCCATGGAGCAGCGTCTAGATGCCCTGCGCAAGTTCTACCCGGAACTCGACCCGGCCGATTGGCGCCTGGAAGTCGCCGGTCAGCGCGTGCAGATCATCAAGAAAGACGAGAAGAAGGGCGGCATCCTGCAATTCGGCACCGAGTTGGTGGCCGCTGAGGATGGCACCATTGCGGCCTTGCTGGGCGCTTCGCCGGGCGCTTCGGTGACTGTGTCGATCATGCTTCAGCTGATCGAGCGCTGCTTCCCTGAGCAGGTAGCTTCCGCCGCCTGGATGAGCAAGCTTCAGGAGATGTTCCCGGCCCGGGAAAAAAATCTGCAAGACAATGCCGAGCTGTATCGCGAAATCAGCGCGCGCTGCAACCAGCGCCTGCAGCTGGACGAGCCGGTCAGCGCCTGAGTTGGTCGACGCTGATAAAAGACCGCCCTTCGGGGCGGTTTTTTTATCAGCGTCGAATGCGAGGCAGCTTGACCGAGGCCTATCGCCGCTCCAGCAACACGCCGCTTTCCATGTGGTGCGTCCAGGGGAACTGGTCGAACAGCGCGCAGCGGGTCACTTTATGGGTGTCGTGCAGCTGGGCGATGTTGGCGGCCAGTGTTTCCGGATTACAGGAAATGTACAGGATGCGCTCAAAACGGCGGGTCAGCTCGCAGGTGTCCGGGTCCATGCCGGCGCGCGGCGGGTCGACGAACACGGTGCCGAAGTCGTAGCTGGCCAGGTCGATGCCGGCCAAGCGGCGAAACGGTCGCACGCCATTGAGCGCCTGGGTGAGTTCCTCGGCGGACAAGCGCACCAGCGTCACGTTGTCGATGGCATTGTCGGCCAGGTTGCTCAGGGCGGCATTCACCGACGTCTTGCTGACTTCGGTGGCCAGCACCTTGCGTACACGGGTAGACAGCGGCAGGGTGAAATTGCCGTTGCCGCAGTACAACTCCAGCAGATCGTCGTCGCGCTCGCCGAGGACGTCATAGGCCCAGCCGAGCATTTTCTGGCAGACCACACCGTTGGGCTGGGTGAAGGCGCCTTCTGGCTGGCGGTAACGGAAAGTGCGTCCCGCAACGATCAGTTCCTCGTTGACGAAGTCGCGTCCGATCACGGTGCGCTTGCCCCGCGAACGGCCGACGATGCTCACGCCCAGCGCTGCAGCCAGGGTTTCGGCAGCGGCGTGCCAGGCAGCATCCAGCGGGCGGTGATAGCACAGGGTAATCAGCGCATCGCCACTCAAGGTGCTGAGAAATTCGACTTGGAACAGCTTGAAACCCAGCGCCGGATCGGTCCAGGCGGCCTGCAGTTGCGGCATCAGCTCGTTGATGCGGCGGCTGGCGATGGGAAAGTCAGTGAGCAGAATTGGCGTGCGATTGTCGCCCTGTTCGAACATCGCGTAATGCCGTGCTTCTCCTTCGCGCCACAGACGGAACTCGGCGCGCAGGCGGTAATGCTCGCCAGGCGAGTCGAACACCTGCGGTTCGGGGGCCTCGAAGGGGGCCAGCAGTTCACTCAGGCGTGTTTTTTTGTCGGCGAGTTGGGCGGCATATACGGCAGGGTCGGTATGCGGGTGGATCATGGGCGACTCATGGTTCGGGCCGAGGCTGTCGGCGTGGAAAAAAACAGGCCGGCACATGGCCGGCCTTGACGCACAGAAGCTGGCGCAGACTTAAAAAAGAGCCAGCTTAATAACGCAGAACACCGCCAGGATCACCAGCATGGCGTTCAGTTCGCGCCAGCGCCCGGACAGCAGCTTGGCGGCGACCCAGGTGATGAAGCCGAAGGCGATGCCGGTCGCAATCGATGCGGTCAGCGGCATAGCCAGGGCGGTGAGCAATACCGGGGCGGCGGTGGTGATGTCGGTCCAGTCTATCTCGGCCAGACCCGAGGCCATCAGCACGGCGACGAACAGCAGGGCCGGCGCGGTGGCAAACGCCGGTACGCTGCCGGCCAGCGGCGCGAAGAACAGCGCAAGCAGGAACAACACGGCAACCACGCAGGCCGTCAGACCGGTGCGCCCGCCGGCGCTGACACCCGCGGCGGATTCGATATAGCTGGTAGTGGTCGAGGTGCCAAGCAGCGAGCCGGCCATGGCTGCGGTACTGTCGGCGATCAGGGCGCGGCCCATCTTCGGCATGTAGCCGTCCTTGCGCATCAGGCCGGCTTTCTTGGCCACGGCGATCAACGTGCCGGAGTTGTCGAACAGGTCGACGAACAGGAAGGCGAAGATCACGCTGATCAGGCCGATATCCAAGGCACCGGCGATGTCCAGCTGCAGGAAGGTCGGCGCCAGCGACGGCGGCAGCGACACCACACCACCGAACTCGGAGATGCCCAGGGCAATGCTTGCCACGGTGATGACCAGAATGCCGATCAATACGGCGCCGGTGACGTTCAGGGCAACCAGGCCGACGATCAGGAAGAAGCCGAGAATGGCCAGCACTGCCGAGGGTTGCGACAGGTCACCCATGCCCACCAGGGTGGCCGGATGATCGACCACGACGCCGGCGTTCTGCAGGGCAATCAGCGCCAGGAACAGGCCGATGCCCGCAGCAATGGCTGAGCGCAACTCCAGGGGAATGCTATTGATGATCCACTCACGGATCTTGAAGATCGACAGCAAAAAGAACAGGCACGCGGACAGGAAGACCGCACCGAGGGCGACCTGCCAGGTATGGCCCATGCCCATTACCACCGTGTAGGTGAAAAAGGCATTCAGGCCCATGCCCGGCGCCAGGGCAATCGGGTAGTTGGCGATCAGGCCCATCACGGCCGAGCCGAAGGCCGCTGCCAGGCAGGTGGCGACAAAGATCGCGCCTTTATCCATGCCGGTCTCGCCGAGAATGCTCGGGTTGACGAACAGGATGTAGGCCATGGTCAGGAAGGTGGTGACTCCGGCGAGAATCTCGGTGCGCACCGTGGTGTTGTGCGCGTGGAGTTGGAACAGCTTTTCCAGCATGGTATAGCTCCCCGTGGCGGTCCGACGCCGTGATTGGAAGGCGAAGCGACAGCGAAAGCAAAGCACGGACAGGCTGTATGCGCCTGCCATTGATGTGGCCTGAAGCGGCGCGAATGATATCAGCTTGCCCAAACAGAGCGCAGCGTCAGATATCCTGCAAGCCCGGTCTGATCAGCTCTTGATTGCGCGCAAGATCACGAATTTAGGCGTTGCCGCCATTTGCTCAACCTTGCCGAACAGTCGCTTGAGCTTGACGTGGTAACCCAGGTGGCGATTGCCGACGATCCACAGTTCGCCACCCGGGCTCAGCGCTGCCTTGGCCTGCTGGAACATGCGCCAGGCCAGAAAATCGCCGACCACCTGTTGCTGGTGGAACGGCGGGTTGCAGAGCACCACGTCCAGCGAGTCGCTAGGTTGTTCGGCCAGGCCATCGCCGGCGCGAATATCCACCGGGCGTTCGCCCAGCGCCGCCTGCCAGTTTTCCCGCGCCGATTGCACGGCCATGTAGGACTCATCCACCAGCGTCAGGTGCGCCTGAGGGTTGTGCAGGGCATAGACGATGCCCAGTACGCCATTGCCGCAGCCCAGATCGGCCACGCGCAGTTCGCCTTGATCGCGCGGCAAGTGGGGCAGGAAAGCGCGGGTACCGATATCCAGTCCTTCGCGGCAGAACAGGTTGGCATGATTGATCAGCTCCAGCGCTGGCGCATCCAGCCGGTAGCGGGTGGGGTAGGGCGAGGTCGGTGCCGGTTTATCCACTGGCGTGACCAACAGCAAGCGTGCCTTTTTCACCGCCAGTGAGGCCTGAACCGGGCCAAGGTATTTCTCCAGCAGATCGCCAGCGGCGCGCGGCAGGTGCTTGATCATCGCGGCGGCCACCACTTGTGCGCCGGGTGCCAACTGACCATGCAGGCGGATCAGTTGTTCCTCCAGCAGCGCCAGGGTTTTGGGCACGCGGATCAGCACCCGGTCGAAAGGCCCATCCAGCGGCTCGCTGGCCGGCACAAACGTCACGCCCGTGCTGGGCAGCTCATTGCGCAGCAGGTTTTTTTCCAGCGCCAGGTGTGCCAAGTGTGAATCGCCGCTGCTGACCACCCGGCAATGGCGTGCCAGTGCACAGGCCAGCGCGCCGAAGCTGTCGTTGAGGATCAACACCCGCGTATCAGCCATCAGACCCTGTTCATGCAGATGGCTGAGCAGGTACTCATCGGCGGCATCGAAGGCCTGCAGCGGTTCATTGGCCTGCTCGGGTTGGCGAATCAGGTCGAGGCGGGCGAAGGGCGTGTCGAAAATAGGCATGAAAACTGGCGGGTTTCCCGGGAGCAGATAAGGGGTAGAGTGGGGATGACGATTGGATGACCAAGGGGGCGAAGTATGACGGCCAGCGAAGAGAAGTTCACCCGCCAACGTTTACTTGAGGTGCAGACGCTTACTCCGGGTTTGTTCACGTTACGCACCACACGCGATCCTGGTTTTCGCTTCCAGGCCGGGCAGTTCGCCCGCCTGGGCGTGCGCAAGCCCAGTGGCAGTATCGTCTGGCGCGCTTATTCAATGGTCTCGGCGCCCCACGACGAGTTTCTGGATTTCTTTTCCATCGTTGTGCCGGACGGCGAATTCACCAGTGAGCTGAGCCGCTTACGCCCGGGTGATGAGCTGCTGGTGGACCGCCAAGCGTTCGGCTTTCTGACCCTGGATCGTTTTCCCGACGGTCGGGATCTGTGGCTGCTGGCCACCGGCACCGGATTGGCGCCATTTCTATCGATCCTGCAGGATTTCGAGGTCTGGCAGCGTTTCGAGCGCATCGTGCTGGTCTACAGCGTGCGCGAAGCGCGGGAACTGGCGTACCAGGAGATGATCGAGACCTTGCTGCAACGCGACTACCTGGCAGAGCACGCCGGCAAACTCACCTATCTGCCGACGATTACCCGTGAACATAAGCCCGACGCCCTGCATGGGCGCATCACCACGCTATTGGAAAGTGGCGAGCTGGAGCGCGCGGCTGGCGTAGAACTGAGCCCCGAGCATTCGCGCATCATGCTGTGTGGCAACCCGCAGATGATTGAAGACACCCGTCAACTGCTAAAAGCGCGTGATTTGCAGTTGAGTCTGACCCGCCGACCGGGTCAGGTGGCGGTGGAGAATTATTGGTAGGGGACGCTAGCCGCAGGAGCCGTAGGAGGGGTCGAGGCGCTGGCAGAAAGATTCAGGTTTACCTATTCGCCTCGCGCCAATACCCATCAAATGCCAAATATCATGATGGGTATCACTGCGCTCAACGCCATCCGACGTGGCGAGATCTATGCGGCAGGACTAGAGCCTCTGCTGCTTGAGCAAGTCGCGAATCTCGGTCAGCAACGTTTCTTCCTTGGTCGGCGCCGGCGGGGTTTCTGGGGCGGCGGCTTCTTCACGGCGCATGCGGTTGATCAGCTTGATAGCCATGAAAATGGCGAAAGCGATGATGATGAAGTCGATGATCGACTGGATGAATTTGCCATAGGCCAGCACGACGGCAGGCGCATCGCCCACGGCTTGCTTGAGCACAATGGCCAGGTCGGAAAAATCCACGCCACCGATCAGAACACCCAGGGGCGGCATGATCACGTCGGCCACCAGGGACGAGACGATTTTGCCGAAAGCGGCGCCAATGATGATGCCGACAGCCATATCAACCATGTTGCCTTTGACGGCGAACGCCTTGAATTCGCTGATGAAGCTCATGGGAGGCCACTCCTGAAAGGGGGATGCTCTGACTGTAGACGGTGATTTGAAAACAGTCAGGATGTGTGCGGCGCAGCGCAGCATTCCCAGCCGTGCTGGACAGCCTCAGATGTTGGCGGTTTCGTGGGGCTGAGTCCGTGGGGCGGATGTCGATTCTTACATTCACCAAGCCCCGCCTGGTGGATCGATGAAGCGTGATCCACCCTACGGAGCAGCATGAAATCCGCGGCGGCGAAGTTATCCGGGGGAGTTCGGTGCGCTGGCGGTGTTATGTCGGCCTCAGTCCGTGGATGTCGTTTTTTACATCCACCTAAGCCCCGCCTGGTGGATCGATGAAGCGTGATCCACCCTACGGAGCAGCATGAAATCCGCGGCGGCGAAGTTATCCGGGGGAGTTCGGTGCGCTGGCGGTTCGTGATAGACCCGTAGGGTGGATGTCGTTGTTTACATCCACCGGGATTCGCCCAGTGGATCGAGCGCGATTCACCCTACGGAACGGTAGCGTCTGGGGGAATAGTCCGTTAGCCGGACGCCGGGTTGGCTTTTTTCAGGAGCTCGGTGATCTGGTCCTTGAGAATCACGCGTTGATTCTTCAAGCCCTGCAAACCCAGGTCGTCCACGGCTTCGCGGCCGTCTTCCACTTCATAAATACGTTTATCCAGCGCCTCGTAGTTCTGTGCCAGCTGAACGAACTGGGGATTGGTGCTGTTCAGTTGCTGGAGCTGTTGGCGGAATTCCGGAAATTCGCGCGACAGGGGATGGTGTTCTAAAGGCATGACGGTCTCTCCTGACAAGACGTGCCTTTTCAGCCTAGCTCTAGTGGCTGTGGATGGCTGCGCGTTATGCTTCTTCGTACTGTAAATCCATCCAGCTGTTTCGTATCATTCCCGCTTCGATTCATGAGGAGTTCGGCATGGCCAAGGCCAAACGCATGTATGGCTGCACCGAGTGCGGCGCCACGTTTCCCAAATGGGCCGGCCAGTGTGGTGAATGCAGCGCCTGGAACACGCTGGTGGAAACCCTGATTGAAAGCGCGCCGAGCGGCAGTAGTAGTGGCCGCTCCGGTTGGGCTGGCGAGCGTGCTCAGCTGAAAACCCTGGCCGAAGTCAGTGTCGAGGAAGTGCCGCGCTTTTCTACGGCATCAGGCGAGTTGGATCGCGTGCTCGGCGGCGGCCTGGTGGACGGCTCGGTGGTGCTGATTGGCGGTGATCCCGGCATCGGCAAGTCGACAATTCTCTTGCAGACCTTGTGCAACGTCGCCCAGCGCCTGCCAGCCCTGTACGTCACCGGCGAGGAATCCCAGCAGCAGGTGGCGATGCGCGCTCGGCGCCTGGAGTTGCCGCAGGACAAGCTCAAGGTGATGACCGAGACCTGTATCGAAACGATCATTGCCACCGCGCGCCTGGAAAAGCCCAAGGTCATGGTCATCGACTCGATCCAGACGATTTTCACCGAACAGTTGCAGTCCGCGCCCGGCGGTGTGGCTCAGGTGCGTGAGAGCGCGGCGCTGCTGGTGCGCTATGCCAAGCAGAGCGGCACGGCGATTTTCCTGGTCGGCCACGTGACGAAGGAAGGCGCCCTGGCCGGTCCGCGCGTGTTGGAGCACATGGTGGACACCGTGCTGTATTTCGAAGGGGAATCCGACGGTCGCCTGCGCTTGCTGCGCGCCGTGAAGAACCGCTTTGGCGCGATCAATGAGCTGGGCGTGTTCGGCATGACCGACAAAGGCCTCAAGGAAGTCACCAACCCTTCGGCAATCTTCCTCACCCGCGCCCAGGAAGAGGTGCCGGGCAGTGTGGTCATGGCCACCTGGGAAGGCACCCGGCCGATGCTGGTGGAGGTGCAAGCACTGGTCGATACCAGCCATACGAACAACCCACGCCGCGTCACCCTGGGGCTGGATCAGAATCGCCTGGCCATGCTGCTGGCCGTGCTGCATCGGCATGGCGGCATTCCCACCTATGATCAGGACGTGTTCCTCAACGTGGTGGGCGGGGTCAAGGTACTGGAAACCGCCTCCGACCTGGCCTTGATGGCGGCGGTAATTTCCAGCCTGCGCAACAAGCCTCTGCCCAACGACTTGCTGGTGTTCGGCGAGGTCGGTTTGTCGGGTGAGATCCGTCCGGTGCCCAGCGGCCAGGAGCGCCTGAAAGAAGCGGCCAAGCACGGCTTCAAACGCGCCATCGTGCCGCGCGCCAATGCACCCAAGGAGGCGCCAAAAGGGCTGCAAGTCATTGCCGTGACGCGCCTGGAGCAAGCGCTGGATGCGTTGTTCGAATAGGGCGATCTGTCGATCAGTACGTCCGTAGGGTGGAAGACGTTTCTCGATCCACCATGGCCTCGCGCGGTGGAGCGCCACCCGGTGGATCGATACAGCGCGATCCACCCGACGTTCGGCGTTGCGATGGTGTGCCCACGCTCGCGCGTAGGAATGCTGTTGCGCAGTTGATAGCGTCATTGGCAGACGTAGCGCTTGTAGGAGCCCAGCTTGCTGATGAGTGGCAGGGGTTATGGAAACGGATTGCCGGCAAGCTGGCTCCTACCCGATTCGGGGAGTCTCCGTAGGGTGGATGTCGTCGTTTACATCCACCACACGGTGGATCGCCACCCGGTGGACCGCCACCCGGTGGATCGATAAAGCGCGATCCACCCTACGTTGCTACCCAGCCGTGTGTCGTGTTCAAGGCCCTTGCTGGCCGCAGGCCTGTCTTCCTAAGCGCCGCTCAATGCTGCCAGTTCGCGTTGGATCAGGCGCTCGTCGCCCAGGTTGATTTCCACCAGGCGACGCAGGTGGCTGATGGATTCCACATCTATATTGAGACAGCTGAAGCCCAGCTGTTGGTTATGGCTGCGCACCAGTTGCACGTCCATACGGATTTGCACGTCGGCACTCAGCGTGAGGCAGGCTTGAAAAGGGTGCTTTTCTATACCGCTCCAGTTGGCCGGAAGTTGGGTCAGAAGCCCTTTGAGCGAGATGTCCAGCAGCTGGACCTGCCAGGTGTTGTCGCCTTGCGACAGCTCAGTGGCGGCATCGAATGCGATGCGCTGGAAGCAGCGACGTTCCGTCATGTTCATGGATGACAATTCCTGGAGGTGACATATGAATAAGAATAACAACAGCCTGCTTCGACAGCTGCCCTGGGCAGTATTGGCGATAATAGGTGCCTGTGCTTTGGGAGTCGTGGCCTTGCGCCGTGGCGAAGCCATCAACGCGCTCTGGATCGTGGTCGCCGCCGTGGCCCTGTATCTGGTCGCCTACCGCTACTACAGCCTGTTTATCGCCACCAAGGTGATGCGGCTGGACCCGACGCGCGCCACTCCCGCAGTCCTCAACAACGATGGTCTGGACTTCGTGCCGACCAACAAGCATGTGCTGTTCGGCCACCACTTCGCGGCGATTGCCGGCGCAGGCCCCTTGGTGGGCCCGGTGCTGGCCGCGCAAATGGGGTACTTGCCCGGCACGCTATGGCTGATTGCCGGCGTGGTCCTGGCCGGTGCGGTGCAGGACTTCATGGTGCTGTTCATTTCCACGCGCCGTAATGCCCGCTCGCTGGGCGATATGGTGCGCGAGGAAATGGGGCGGATTCCCGGCACCATCGCGCTGTTCGGCTGCTTCCTGATCATGATCATCATCCTGGCGGTGCTCTCGCTGATCGTGGTCAAGGCGCTGGCGGACAGCCCCTGGGGCATGTTCACGGTGATCGCGACCATTCCGATCGCCATGTTCATGGGCATCTACATGCGCTACCTGCGACCGGGGCGCATCGGCGAGATCTCGCTGATCGGTGTGGCCTTGCTGCTGGGTTCGATCTGGCTGGGCGGCGCGATTTCCCAGGATCCCTACTGGGCCGAGGTGTTCACCTTCACTGGCGAGCAGATCACCTGGATGCTGGTGGGCTACGGTTTCGTCGCCGCCGTGCTGCCGGTGTGGCTGATCCTCGCGCCGCGCGATTACCTGTCGACCTTCCTGAAGATCGGCACCATCGTTGCCTTGGCCATCGGCATCCTGATCCTCGCGCCTGACCTGAAAATGCCCGCGCTGACCCAGTTCACCGACGGCACCGGTCCGGTGTGGAAGGGCACGTTGTTCCCCTTCCTGTTCATCACCATCGCCTGTGGCGCGGTATCCGGTTTCCATGCGTTGATCTCTTCGGGCACCACGCCGAAGCTGCTGGCCAATGAAACCCACGCCCGCTACATCGGTTACGGCGGCATGCTGATGGAATCCATGGTTGCCATCATGGCCATGGTTGCCGCCTCGATCATCGAGCCGGGCGTGTACTTCGCCATGAACAGCCCGCCGGCCATTGTCGGCAGCGACGTGGCCAGTGTGGCCGCAATGGTCAGCAGCTGGGGCTTTTCCATCACGCCGGAGGCGCTGGAAGCGGTAGCCCTCGACATCGGTGAGAACTCGATTCTGAACCGTGCCGGCGGTGCGCCGACCCTGGCCGTGGGCATCGCGCAGATTCTCCATGCGGTTCTGCCGGGCGAAGGCGGCATGGCGTTCTGGTACCACTTCGCGATCCTGTTCGAGGCGCTGTTCATCCTCACCGCCGTAGACGCCGGTACCCGTGCCGGGCGCTTCATGCTGCAGGATCTGTTCGGCAACTTCGTGCCGGCACTGCGCCGTACCGACTCCTGGGGCGCCAACGTACTGGCCACCGCCGGTTGCGTGGCACTGTGGGGTTACCTGCTGTACCAGGGTGTGATCGATCCGCTGGGTGGCATCAACACCTTGTGGCCGCTGTTCGGCATCTCCAACCAGATGCTCGCCGGTATCGCCCTGATGCTGTGCAGCGTGGTGCTGATCAAGATGAAGCGTCAGCAGTACGTCTGGGTCACCCTGTTGCCCGCGGCCTGGCTGTTGATCTGCACCACTTATGCGAGCCTGATCAAGCTGTTTGACTCCAACCCGGCGGTGGGCTTCCTGGCCCTGGCCGACAAGTACGAAACCGCCCTGGCTGCCGGGCAGATTCTGGCTCCGGCCAAGAGCCTGGCGCAGATGGAGAACGTGATTCTCAACGCCTACACCAACGCGGTGCTTAGCGCACTGTTCTTGTTCGTGGTGTTCAGCATCCTCTTCTATGCGGTCAAGGTCGGCCGCAAGGCCTGGGTGCACACGGAGCGGACCGATAAGGAAACCCCGTT
Organism: Pseudomonas sp. B392_1p; assembly: GCF_052245235.1. Taxonomy (NCBI): domain Bacteria; kingdom Pseudomonadati; phylum Pseudomonadota; class Gammaproteobacteria; order Pseudomonadales; family Pseudomonadaceae; genus Pseudomonas; species Pseudomonas sp. B392_1p. The sequence continues at coordinate 142,467 of NZ_JBQPXM010000011.1, read as the reverse complement.
CCAGAGCATGCCTGACAACGTCTGATGGGATGTACGCCAGCTCCACACGGGAGCTGGCGCTTTTGTTATCAAGGAGTACCCGCCGTGTTCAACGATCTCAGCCGCATGGGCAAGTACCTCGGGCAGGCGGCACGCATGCTGGTTGGCATGCCGGACTACGACACCTACGTGGAACATATGCGCGACAATCACCCGGACCAACCGGTGATGAGCCACAAGGAATTCTTCCGTGAGCGGCAGGATGCTCGCTACGGTGGCGGGAAGGGTCGTCCCATCCGCTGCTGCTGATTTGAGGTAGGGTGGACAACCGCCTAGCGTTGTCCACCCTCGGCCGCAGAGTGGCGGTGAAAAGCCTGCAGCGCTGTCCACCCTACGCTCGCGACGCCTATCAAGGCAGGTTGTGGTAAATCATTGAATCTCGCGCCACGCACCGTCGTGGCGCGTTTCATTTCAGGAGCCTGTTGCATGTCCCAGCCCCCCATTCCCGTCACCGTACTCAGCGGATTTCTTGGCGCCGGCAAGACCACCTTGCTGCGCTATCTGCTGGAAGCCGACCACGGCCTGAAGATCGCCGTGATCGAGAACGAGTACAGCGAGACGCCCATCGACAGCCAGCTGCTGGGCAGCGAGCCGGTGCAGGTCGTGACCCTGGCCAATGGCTGCGTGTGCTGCTCCATTCATGTGGAGCTAGAGAAAGCCCTGTTCCTGCTGCTGGACAAGCTGGACAGCGGCGAGCTGGCCTTCGACCGCCTGGTGATCGAATGCACCGGCCTGGCCGATCCCTCGCCGGTGACGCAAACCTTCTTCGCTACCGAGGAATTGGCCGAGCGTTACGTACTCGACGGCGTGCTCACGCTGGTGGATGCGGTGAATGCCGAGCGTCATCTGCAAGAAGCCATCGCCCAGGCCCAGGTCGGTTTCGCCGACCGCATCCTGCTGAGCAAGACCGATCTGGCGGACTCCACAGCCGTCGAGGCACTGACCCAGCGTTTGCAACGCATCAACCGCCGCGCGCCGATCCGCGTGGTGGAGCACGGGCGCATCGATCTGGCGGAGTTGCTGGATATTCGGGGTTTCAACCTGAACGCCGACTTGGGCCCGGTACTCAGCCTGCGCCCCATGACTCCCGCCAAAAGCCTCGACCGCATCAACACATTAGTGCTGAACACCGAACAGCCACTTGACCTCGACAAGCTCAGCGCTTTTATGGAGCGTCTGCTGGACAGCCACGGCAACGCGCTGCTGCGCTACAAGGGTGTGCTGAATATCGCCGGCAACGATCAGCGCCTGGTGTTCCAGGGTGTATTACGCCTGTACGCCTTCGATTGGGATGCCGAGTGGGGCGCGGATGAGCAGCGCAACAGCGTGCTGGTGCTGATCGGTGACCAACTGCCGGAAGATGAAATACGCGCAGAGTTTGCCGAGACGGTGTTGGGGTAGGGAGAAGTAATCGACGGATCGCAGGCGCGTTGGCGGCATCGCCAGCTGCACAAGATTTGGATGGATGTGCAGGGTAAGTGGGCAGCCGAATGCACGGCAAATAGCTTGGAGAGTGAAATGGAGGCTCGCGAGCCATAACGGCGCACGAGTTTTTAAATATCAGAAAAGAGGACAGATTTATTATCCATTTGCCTGCCTGGTGTAAGATCTTGTCGGGTATAAATATGACCATATGATGCGGTTACTATCTCTAAAGTTTATCCAGTTGAGAGTTGGCATATTGACCATGGTAAGTGCGATTTATATTTAGAAGAAGGGTGTGATATCGGATGAATGCGGCTAGCTCTTCTAAAATGTCGGAGCTTGCATAATGCTCTGCTGTGAGGTCGCCTTTTTTCCATTTGAAATAGTGAGACTTTTTTGAAGGCTCGTACCTTGATGACAGGTATCCAAGTTTAATTGGTTCGTCTTCTTCGTTTGCGGGATATTCCACGATCTTAAATTCAAGTTCTCCATCGTTACCGCCAATCAAGAGCTGCACCTCGAGGACGGAAATAAATGCGGTTACTATGTCGAAATAAATATATATGTCATCAATTTTTGGTATTTGATAGTCGTGCTCTAATCTGTTTCTTATAGTGTTTATTCGGCTAAGTGAGTACTTGCTGAACATTCCGCATCTCTCAATAAAGCCAAGCTTTTTGTCAATTCCTAGCTTTCTTTTTTTGTAAATGCTTAATAGGTTTAACGAGAACAGAAATATGTCTATTTGACAGTCAATAGCTCGCTTGAGGTTGGATATGCAATTCACTATGGATTGATTTGAGCTTAAGTCTTTTAACTCTGCCTCGGCGAACTCAAGGAACTCACGAGGATGTATTTCATATTCCGGTAAATCCACTATGTGTCCGCTGCTTCCACTCACTGAAAGGTTATAGACATGCTCTTTCAGGAAGGCTCTAACTTTTTGAGATTTTTCAGTTGGCATCTGTCTAAATACTCTAGCGTTGGTATGGGGTGTGTAGAAAGGGGGGTGGATTTTTTTCGCGCTTACCACTGAACCTAAAAAAGTCGATCATTTTTATCTGCCTCAGAAAGAGTTGCTTAAATTTCTTAGAATCAACTCAATATTTCCTTTTCATGTAACGTCCAGTTCAGCGAGCAATTGGAGCTAAGCGTAAGTTTTCCGCCGCAGCTTTTTGTTAAGCTCTTTTACTTGCTGATGCCTTTTGATTTCCATCGATGTACCAAATATCAGATGCCTTGCCATGATCTTTTATAAATTCATTTCGTAGTCTCTGGACCTCACCGTATTTTTTTCCAATCCCACCAATATCAATAATTAGGAAAATACCTAAATCGGTATCATCAGCTTTTTTGTAGATTTCTAGCTGTTTCTCATACCCATGCACTAAGCTACCATTAGTAGATAGTTTGATTTCAACTACCAGCTTGGAATCGAAGCCTTGCGAAAGTTTGAAGTCTACAGGTCCATTACCTGAATCTGCCTCAGGTGTTAAATCAATATTGTTTGCCTTACAGTAACTATGGGCAACCGCAAAGAAAAGCCGTTGAGATGCCTTTTCCTTTCTAGGCTTTCCATTTTCATCCCATAACTCTTTCCACAGTCCCTTATTTTCAATTAGATCCTGAAACTGCTCTAGTATCTTATTTACTATTTCTACTACTTCTTCGGGTTGTAGTTTTCTATTGGAATAATTTGATAAGTCGTATGGATAATCATTAGCTGTTCTGTTTAAGAGTTCGGTCCAGAATGACTCACCATTTCTATCGCTTTTAAAGTTGTATGGCGTCGGGTTAACTTCACGGATCATATCCATTACTTGCTGGAAGGCTTCTTTGCTTCTTAGCGCAGCCTCCTTTAATCTCTGTTTATCCTTTTTGCTCATCGTGGCCCAAATTTCACCTACGTGGTCGTTAACCCTTTCTCTAAGCTCTTCATTTTCCCTAACAACTCTTGAAATGTCGCTCCAATCCGAGGCTATCGGTAGGTCACGGACTATATCATTAGGTACAAATATTAATGGCTGATCCGTATATGGGTTAATAACCAGGGCATGCGTGTCAGTTCCAATTTTAAAGTTTTTAGTCGGTATATTAAGTGTCTGGTTGATTCTGGCGGAGAAGGAAATTAGATCTTCTAAAATTATATTGGTTGTCATGTCGCTTATTCGGTCAGGCCCAATGCCCTCCTCGAATAGTGCTAACGCCATAAAAAGATCAATGTCTTCAACGCCGAGCGCGACAATCTGTGAGGCAGTATCCAATGTGCTGGACACTAAATCCTTTCCGAACCCAGAACCTTTAACAGTTGTGCCATACCCTAGACAGGTCCAGCTTATTTCAGAGAAGCGGAATAGTCTTTTAGCACTCCTCCAAGGAGCATCATCTTTAGTCTTAGATACAGCTAAAAGCTTAATGATCTTCTCAAATCGTGCTCTATATGACTGATAAGCGCCGTCTCTAATCTCTTCGTGAGTACTATGTTCTAGTAGTAGAGGGTCTATAAATACTAAGGTATCTGTATTAAGCAGCACATTAACAACGCCCAGCTTATCCAGTACAGCAGAGTCCACTCCGAATTCACTCGAAATTGTAGCTGGATTTTTTATTTTCCCCATTTGCTATTCCTTTACGCCAGTATTCCTAGCTGCTGGTTTGGAGTCTAAAGGTGAGCTTTAGCCTATCCTAGTGAGCGAAGCGAACGATTTGAGCCGTTTGTTAGACAGAACTCATGCTGTTTAGGATTTCTTCTACCTTTCCCATTTTTAAGTCTTCATTTTTAAATTCAGTAGGGAAACGCTTATATAAATTAAGGAGGCTTTTCATTTCAAGCAGTTCTGATTCGAGTGGGTCGTCAGTACCATGAATTAACCTATTTATGGGGGCTTGAGCTTCAGATAGCTCAATTTTGAAGAATTCACGATCTTTAGCTACGCGACAAAATTCAAGGCGGGAATGGATACGCGACTCCCACTGCGAGGGGTTTTCGACGAACCAGGATTCTTCTACATAAAAAGGAAGTGGTATTGAGGTGCTTGAGGAAAGCTCACCGGCCCTAATATTGACGTCGGCTTTTTTAGTGTGTCCGATCTTAATGAGCCCTGCTAGCGCGGGGTTGGACAATAGATATATATGACCGATTTCAGATTTCATGGTCGTATATTGGCCTAACAGTGATAGATGCGCGCAGTTTTAAAAAAACAGCGCTGACCGCTACATAACCCCGCCCCAGCAACACCTCTGCTGGCAAATTCCCTATTAAATTCAGTGTGTTACTCAAAATCCCAGCCTCCCTGCCCGTAATAAAAACGCATCCTATCTAACGGCCCGAAATATTCGCCGACTAACCCACAGACTATTTTCCAAGCCGAAGCTACTACTTCGCCACCAGTGCTGTCCATCCACCCAATTTCCACTAGGCAATAAAAAACCCGGCATCGCTGCCGGGTTTTTTTCGTTTCCGCGTAGGGCTTACTTGCCGTATACCGGCAGCTTGGCGCACACGGCCTTGACCTTTTCACGCACGGCGTCGATCACCGCTTCGTTGTTCAGGTCGGCGAGGATATCGCAGATCCAGCCAGCCAGTTCGCGGCACTCGGCTTCCTTGAAGCCGCGAGTGGTCACGGCCGGGGTGCCGATGCGCAGACCGGAGGTGACGAACGGGGAGCGCGGGTCGTTCGGTACGCTGTTCTTGTTCACGGTGATGAAGGCGCGGCCGAGGGCGGCGTCGGCATCCTTACCGGTGATGTCTTGCTTGATCAGCGAGAGCAGGAACAGGTGGTTCTCGGTGCCACCGGAAACCACGTCGAAGCCGCGCTCGATGAACACCTGAGCCATGGTCTGGGCGTTCTTGACGACTTGCTTCTGGTATTCCTTGAATTCCGGCTGCAGGGCTTCCTTGAAGCAGATGGCCTTGCCGGCGATCACGTGCTCCAGCGGGCCGCCTTGGGCACCCGGGAATACGGCGGAGTTCAGCTTCTTCTCGATCTCGGCATTGGCGCGCGCCAGGATCAGGCCGCCACGCGGGCCGCGCAGGGTTTTGTGGGTGGTGGTGGTAACCACGTCGGCGAACGGTACCGGGTTCGGGTAGATGCCAGCGGCAACCAGACCGGCCACGTGGGCCATGTCGACGAACAGGTAGGCACCGACCTTGTCGGCGATTTCACGGAAGCGCGGGAAGTCGAGGATCTGCGAGTAGGCGGAGAAGCCGGCAACGATCATGCGCGGCTTGTGTTCCACGGCCAGGCGCTCGACTTCGTCGTAGTCGATCAGGCCTTGGTCGTTGATGCCGTACTGCACGGCGTTGTACAGCTTGCCGGAGCTGGAAACGCTGGCGCCGTGGGTCAGGTGGCCGCCGTGGGCCAGGCTCATGCCCAGGATGGTGTCGCCAGCGTTGAGCAGGGCCAGGTAAACGGCGCTGTTGGCTTGCGAGCCGGCGTGGGGCTGGACGTTGGCGTAGTCGGCGCCGAACAGTTCTTTGGCGCGGTCGATGGCCAGTTGCTCAACCACGTCGACGTATTCGCAGCCGCCGTAGTAACGCTTGCCCGGGTAGCCTTCGGCGTACTTGTTGGTCAGCACGCTGCCCTGGGCTTCCATGACGGCCGGGCTGGTGTAGTTTTCCGAGGCGATCAGCTCGATATGTTCTTCCTGACGCTGAGCTTCTTGCTCCATGGCGGCATAAAGGTCGGCGTCGAAACGGGCGATAGTCAAATCACGGCTGAACATGGCGGTCCCCTGGAAATCAGCTGGCGGAGGAAAGTAAGCCGCGCATTCTACCCTATCCTCGGATTCACGGCATATGCAGGCACATTCATATGCAGCGCGAATGCGCTTCACGTTGATGCCTGCTATCAGGGTCTGTTCCCGTTTCGGCGCGAGCCGCGTTGCTGCGCCAAATGACGCCAGGCTAGGCGCGGGACGCAGGCGATGGTTATTCCCTTGCCAAGTCACGCAACGCCGCATGGCGTCATTTGCCGCGCAACCCGAAGGGACGGGCCAGTTTTTGCGCGATACAGCGTTTCTCGTCGCTTATTTGGAACGACCAAACTGCGCGACTCGTGCCTTGTCTCGCGCAAAAACTGGCTCCGTCGCGGCACGTGCGCGAAACGGGAGCAGACCCTAGCCTAGCGTCGCAAAAACGTTCCGGCAGCCGCGGTCGGTTTGCCCTGTACGGCGCATTCCGGTAGCTTTACCGGATGCGCGCGGCAGTCCTGTCGGTTCTTGCGCAATCCCCCGCATGCGCGACACCGAAAGGGTGCATATCAGGCTATCTGCCTCCTCGCGCTTGCCGATATCCCTGAATTTTTGAATCCAAGGTCAGTCATGGCTCAGTACGTTTACAGCATGCATCGGGTTAGCAAGGTCGTTCCGCCGAAGCGTGAAATTCTCAAGGATATTTCCCTGTCGTTTTTCCCCGGCGCCAAGATCGGCGTGCTCGGCCTCAACGGCTCGGGTAAGTCGACTCTGTTGCGCATCATGGCCGGTGTCGACACCGAGATCGACGGTGAAGCCCGCCCGATGCCGGGCATCAATGTCGGCTACCTGCCCCAGGAGCCGCAGCTCGATCCGCAGAAAACCGTGCGCGACATCGTTGAAGAAGCCGTAGGCGAGATCAAGCAGGCCCAGGCCCGCCTCGACGAGGTCTATGCCGCCTACGCCGAACCGGACGCCGACTTCGATGCCCTGGCCTCCGAGCAGGCCAAGCTGGAAGCCATTATTCAGGCCTCCGACGGTCACAACCTGGAGCGTCAGCTGGAAGTCGCCGCCGACGCGCTGCGTCTGCCGCCGTGGGACGCGAAGATCGAACACCTCTCGGGCGGTGAAAAACGCCGCGTAGCGCTGTGCCGCTTGCTGCTCTCGGCGCCGGACATGCTGCTGCTCGACGAGCCGACCAACCACCTGGATGCCGACTCGGTGGCCTGGCTGGAGCGCTTCCTGCACGATTTCCCGGGTACCGTGGTGGCAATCACCCACGACCGTTACTTCCTGGATAACGTCGCCGGCTGGATTCTCGAGCTCGACCGCGGCCACGGCATTCCTTATGAAGGCAACTACTCCGGCTGGCTGGAATCCAAGGCCGCGCGCCTGAGCCAGGAAGCCAAGCAGGAAGCCTCCCACGCCAAGGCCATGAAGGCCGAGCTGGAGTGGGTGCGCCAAGGCGCCAAGGCTCGCCAGTCCAAGTCCAAGGCCCGTCTGCAGCGTTTCGAGGAAATGCAGTCGCAGGAATTCCAGAAGCGCAGCGAAACCAACGAGATCTACATCCCGGCCGGTCCGCGCCTGGGTGACAAGGTCATCGAGTTCAATAATGTGTCGAAGGGCTATGGCGACCGCCTACTGATCGACAACCTGAACTTCAGCGTGCCGAAGGGCGCCATCGTCGGCGTGATCGGCGGCAACGGCGCGGGCAAGTCCACCCTGTTCCGCATGATCCTCGGCAAGGAACAGCCGGATTCCGGCAGCATCGAGATCGGCGATACCGTGCAGCTGGCCAGCGTCGACCAGAGCCGCGACAGCCTGGACGGCAACAAGACCGTCTGGGAGCAGGTGTCGGACGGCCTGGACATGATCAAGGTGGGCAACTACGAAGTGGCGTCGCGCGGCTATGTCGGGCGGTTCAACTTCAAGGGCGCCGACCAGCAGAAGTTCGTCAAGGACCTCTCTGGCGGTGAGCGTGGTCGTTTGCACATGGCGCTGACCTTGAAGCAAGGCGGCAACGTGCTGCTGCTGGACGAACCGTCCAACGACCTCGACGTGGAAACCTTGCGTGCGCTGGAAGATGCCCTGCTGGACTTCCCGGGCTCGGCCATCGTGATTTCCCACGACCGTTGGTTCCTGGACCGTATCGCCACGCACATCCTTTCATATGAGGACGACGGCAAGGTGGTGTTCTTCGAGGGCAACTACACCGAGTTCGAAGCTGATCGCAAGAAGCGTCTGGGCGACGCCGCGGCACAGCCGCATCGGGTGCGCTACAAGAAGCTTACCCAGTAAGCGGTACTTCGGATGGGATTCAAAATGGGGCCTGCTTGGCCCCATTTTGTTGTGTCAGTTTTAATGCTGTGCGCTTTTGTCGCACCTGCGCGCCTATGCAGCACGACCTCGATTGTTGACTAGGCTTTTGCGGAGGCGATTTACAAGTTCGCACCATAAAGTTTCATAAAAACGACATTTTGCACTTCCGTGGTGACTTCTTGCTTGATAAAGTCTCGCCCCTAAATTTTTCAAGCCTATGGCAAATTTCACTGGAAGCAGCACATGAGCATCTCAGTAGATTCCTTCCTAGACCGTCTGAAGCGTCGTGATCCGGACCAGCCTGAATTCCACCAGGCGGTCGAAGAAGTGCTGCGCAGCCTGTGGCCCTTCCTGGAAGCCAACCCGCATTACCTCGAAGCCGGAATTATCGAACGCATTGTCGAGCCGGAGCGCGCCATCCTGTTCCGCGTACCGTGGCAGGACGATCAGGGGCGTACCCGCGTCAACCGTGGCTTCCGCATTCAGATGAGCAGCGCCATTGGCCCGTACAAGGGTGGCCTGCGCTTTCACCCGTCGGTCAATCTGGGCGTGCTCAAGTTCCTGGCCTTCGAACAGGTGTTCAAGAACTCCCTGACCACGCTGCCCATGGGCGGCGGCAAAGGCGGCTCCGACTTCGATCCGAAGGGCAAGAGCAACGCTGAAGTCATGCGCTTCTGTCAGTCGTTCATGACCGAGCTGTACCGTCACATTGGTGCGGACTGCGACGTCCCGGCCGGCGATATCGGCGTCGGTGCCCGTGAAATCGGTTACATGTACGGGCAGTACAAGCGTCTGGCGAACAACTTCACCTCGGTCTTCACCGGCAAGGGCATCTCCTACGGCGGCAGCTTGATCCGTCCGGAAGCCACCGGCTATGGCTGTGTGTACTTCGCCGAAGAAATGCTCAAGGACCGCCGCAAGGGCGGCATCGACGGCAAGCGCGTGGCCATCTCCGGCTCCGGCAACGTTGCTCAGTACGCGGCCCGCAAGGTCATGGACATGGGCGGTATCGTGGTATCGCTGTCCGACTCGGAAGGTACGCTGTTTGCCGAAACCGGTCTGACCGATGAGCAGTGGGATTACCTGATGGACCTGAAAAACGTCCGTCGTGGTCGCATCCGCGAGATGACTGAGCACTTTGGTCTGCAGTTCCTCGAAGGCCAGCGTCCCTGGACTCTCGCGTGCGACATCGCACTGCCATGCGCCACCCAGAACGAACTGGACGCCAACGACGCCCGCACGCTGTTGAAGAACGGCTGCTTCTGCGTGGCCGAAGGCGCCAACATGCCTTCGACGCTGGACGCGGTGGACCTGTTTATCGACGCCGGCATTCTGTACGCGCCGGGCAAGGCATCCAACGCCGGCGGCGTAGCCACCAGCGGCCTGGAAATGAGCCAGAACGCCATGCGCCTGTCCTGGACCGCCGGTGAAGTGGACGAGCGCCTGCATGCGATCATGCAATCGATCCACCACGCCTGCGTGAGCTACGGCCGCGAAGAAAACGGTTTCGTGAACTACGTGAAAGGCGCCAACATCGCCGGCTTCGTCAAAGTCGCCGACGCCATGCTGGCCCAGGGCATCGTTTAAGCCCGTCGTTTAGTGATCCACAAAAACCCGGCCATGTGCCGGGTTTTTTGTTGAGTGGTCGAGCAAGTTCGGCCTGCGTAGAAGTGCAGCAACGCGTTGGTAGTTACTAATCGTAGGGTGGATCGCGCTTCATCGATCCACCGGCGGGGTCATGGTGGATGTAAAAAACGACATCCACCCTACAAGCCACCTATAAAAAGGAGGGCTGTAACACAGAGGGTGCTGATGAAACGTAGGGTGGATCGCGCTTCATCGATCCGCCGAGCGGGGTCGTGGTGGATGTAAAAACGACATCCACCTACCAGCTACATATAAAAAAGGAAGGCGTATAACGCAGAGGGTGCTGACGAATCGTAGGGTGGATCGCGCCTCATCGATCCACCGGCGGGGGTCATGGTGGATGTAAAAAACGACATCCACCCTACAAAAGCTTTGAAGCCGCGCTGCCCGCACGTTGAGTTCTCGCAGGCATAAAAAAGCCCCGGTATTAACCGAGGCTTTTGAATTTGGCTCCGCGACCTGGACTCGACAGCGCAGCTGAACGCGCTTCAGCGCGGCCCCGAAGGGGTGAGGCGCAGCCGAATAGCCTGGGACGCAGTCCCTGGTGAGAGTCCGCAAGCAATAAAAAAGCCCCGGTATTAACCGAGGCTTTGAATTTGGCTCCGCGACCTGGACTCGAACCAGGGACCCAATGATTAACAGTCATTTGCTCTACCGACTGAGCTATCGCGGAACAACGGCGCGTATGTTACTGATTCAAAAAAGGAAGTCAACAGGCTTTTGCCGGTTGCCGTGGCTCTCAACACCAACCTGACCGAGCAGGTTGGTGTTGAGCCAAGCGAAGCCTCGAGGCGTCAGATTACGGCCTTGATGGCGTTGAGCACCGGGCCGAGGTTGTTGCGGTTCAGTGCGGCGACGCAGATGCGTCCAGTGCCGATGGCGTAGATGCCGAATTCGGTACGCAGGCGTTCGACCTGTTCCGGGCTCAGGCCGGAGTAGGAGAACATGCCACGCTGGCGGGCAACAAAGCTGAAATCACGGGATGCGCCCATTTCAGCCAGGCCCTGCACCATGGCCATGCGCATGCCGCGGATGCGTTCGCGCATTTCAGTCAGCTCGGCTTCCCACAGGCTGCGCAGCTCTGGGCTGTTGAGCACGTTGCCGACGATGGTGGCACCATGGGTCGGCGGGTTGGAGTAGTTGGTGCGAATCACGCGCTTGACCTGGGACAGCACGCGGCTGGTTTCTTCCGGCGAGTCGGTGACGATCGACAGCGCACCCACTCGCTCGCCGTACAGCGAGAAGGATTTGGAGAATGAGCTGGAAACGAAGAATTGCAGACCTGACTCGGCGAACAGGCGTACCGCTTCGGCATCCTGATCGATACCGTCGCCAAAGCCCTGGTAGGCGATGTCGAGGAAGGGCACGTGCTCTCGCTCACGCAGCACCTCCAGCACGGCTTTCCAGTCGTCCAGGCTGAGATCGACGCCGGTTGGGTTGTGGCAGCAGGCATGCAATACAATGATCGAACGGGCCGGCAGTGCCTTCAGATCGGCGAGCATGCCGGCGCGGTCAACACCCTGGCTGTCCGCATCGTAATAGCGATAATTCTGAACCGGAAAACCGGCGGATTCGAACAGCGCGCGGTGGTTTTCCCAGCTCGGGTTGCTGATCGCCACCACGGCGGTGGGCAACAGGCGCTTGAGGAAGTCGGCACCGGTTTTCAAGGCGCCTGTACCGCCCAGCGATTGGGTCGTCACTACGCGACCTTCGGCAAGCAAGGACGAGTCTTCACCGAACAGCAGCGTCTGGACTGCGCTGTCGTAGCTGGAAAGGCCTTCAATCGGCAAGTAGCCGCGCGGTGCATGGGCGGCGAGGCGGGCCTTTTCGGCTTCGGCAACGGCGCGTAGCAGCGGAATTCGACCTTCTTCGTTGTAGTAGACGCCCACCCCCAGATTAACCTTGGTGGAGCGCGTGTCGGCATTGAACGCTTCGTTAAGACCCAGGATAGGGTCACGCGGTGCCATTTCTACAGCAGAGAACAAACTCATGATGACGGAGCTCGAAGAGGAAGAGGGGAGGACGCCGCATCACCCTGCCGCCGTAAGGCACTAGGGCGCTGCGCAAACGGGGTCGTATTATAGACACCAAGTCCGCTAGCTGCGATATGTTGCTAGGGGTTTCGAGCGGCCTTTATCCCGATGGTTCCCAGCAGGGGAGCCGCCCGCCATGGGATTTGCCGCACGATGGTTCACCAATTGAGGTTTTCATGTCCGAGTCCGCGCTGCAACTAGTCACCCGTTTTCAGCCCGCTGGCGATCAGCCCGAGGCCATCCGCCAAATGGTCGAGGGTCTGGAAGCCGGGTTGTCGCATCAGACATTGCTCGGGGTGACCGGCTCAGGCAAGACCTTCAGCATTGCCAATGTCATCGCTCAATTGCAGCGTCCGACCATGGTGCTGGCGCCGAACAAGACCTTGGCCGCGCAGCTCTACGGCGAGTTCAAGGCGTTCTTCCCGAACAATGCGGTGGAGTATTTCGTCTCCTATTACGATTACTACCAGCCCGAAGCCTACGTGCCCTCTTCGGACACCTACATCGAAAAAGATGCGTCGATCAACGACCACATCGAGCAGATGCGCCTGTCGGCGACCAAGGCGCTGATCCAGCGCCGCGACGCGATCATCGTCACCACCGTCTCGTGCATCTACGGCCTGGGCAGCCCGGAGACCTACCTGAAGATGGTCCTGCACGTCGATCGCGGCGACAAGCTGGACCAACGCGAACTGCTGCGTCGCCTCACCGAACTGCAATACACCCGCAACGACATGGACTTCGCCCGTGCCAGCTTCCGGGTGCGCGGCGATGTGGTGGACATCTTCCCGGCTGAATCCGAGCTGGAGGCGGTGCGCATCGAGCTGTTCGATGACGAGGTGGAAAGCATTGCTGCCTTCGACCCGCTGACCGGTGAGGTGATCCGCAAGTTGCCGCGCTTCACCTTCTTCCCCAAGACCCACTACGCCACGCCGCGCGAGACTCTGCTGGATGCAATCGAGCACATCAAGGCCGAACTCAAGGACCGCCTGGAATACCTGCGCGGCAAGGACAAGCTGGTCGAGGCTCAGCGTCTGGAACAGCGCACGCGCTTCGATCTGGAGATGATCCTCGAGCTGGGCTATTGCAACGGCATTGAAAACTACTCGCGCTACCTCTCTGGCCGTGGTCCCGGCGAGCCGCCGCCGACCCTGTTCGACTACCTGCCAGACGACGCCTTGCTGGTGATCGACGAATCCCACGTTTCGGTACCCCAGGTGGGCGCCATGTACAAGGGTGACCGGTCGCGCAAGGAAACCCTGGTGGACTATGGCTTCCGCCTGCCCTCGGCACTGGACAACCGGCCGCTGCGCTTCGATGAATGGGAGTCGATCTGTCCGCAGACCATCTTCGTGTCCGCCACGCCTGGGCCCTACGAGGCCGAACACGCAGGGCGGGTGATCGAACAGGTGGTGCGCCCGACCGGGCTGGTCGATCCACAAATCGAAGTGCGCCCGGCCATGACCCAGGTGGACGATCTGCTTTCGGAGATCAACAAGCGCGTCGCCATTGAGGAGCGCGTGCTGGTGACCACGCTGACCAAGCGCATGGCGGAAGACCTGACCGATTACCTGTCTGACCACGGCGTGCGGGTGCGCTACCTGCACTCGGACATCGACACGGTGGAGCGGGTGGAGATCATCCGCGATCTGCGCACCGGGGTTTTCGACGTGCTGGTCGGCATCAACCTGCTGCGCGAGGGGCTGGACATGCCCGAGGTATCGTTGGTGGCGATTCTCGATGCCGACAAGGAAGGCTTTTTGCGTTCCGAGCGCTCATTGATCCAGACCATCGGCCGCGCGGCGCGTAACCTCAACGGTCGGGCGATTCTCTACGCGGACAACATGACCGGCTCGATGCAGCGCGCCATCGACGAAACCGAACGGCGGCGCAACAAGCAGATCGCCTTCAACGAACTTCACGGCATCGTGCCCAAGGGCATCAAGAAGGATGTTCGCGACATCCTTGAAGGCGCCGTCGTGCCCGGCGCCCGTAGCGGCAAGCGCAAGGCACAGGCCAAGGCCGCGGAAGAAAGCGCTCGCTACGAAAGTCAGCTGCGCTCGCCCAGCGAGATCAACAAGCGTATTCGCCAGTTGGAAGAGAAGATGATGCAACTGGCCCGCGACCTGGAATTCGAGGCCGCCGCCCAGGTGCGCGACGAGATTCAGGGTCTGCGCCAGCGCTTGTTGCAGGTGTAGCCGCCTGTCTTAAGCAACACTTCCTGTAGGAGCCAGCTTTGCTGGAGATCCGTTGGCATAACGTCCGCGATCGCCAACAAGCTGGCCTGTAGGCTTCATTGACTGCGGCGATACCTCTTTAGTGTGCGAACTCCGTTTGATGGGTATCGCTGCGCTCAACGCCATCCTTCGCGGCGGTACGGGCAGGACGTTGCGTTGCATGGCTGAGGCCGAGCATCAACTGTAGCAGTGGCAGGGCGGGTAGCAGGGGGAGCCACGGCGCGCCCGCGGACCACATGATGTTCCAGAACCGCCCGTCATAGGGATCGAATGTCATGCCGGCTTCCTGCTGCAAGACGCCCAAGACGCCCGTGAGAAACAACCCTGTCTGGAAAGCCAGCCCCACGCTGTACAGCGAATTGCTCCACTGGGCGAAGCGGCTGAAACGAGGTTTAGACCAACATATCAGCCACAAACCTAGAACCAGCGCGGTAAGAGCAGTCTTGGTCAGGAGGAAAACAGGAAGGCCGTCGCCCAATAACAGTGCATGCAAAGGCGAAAGTGTCTGTAGCCGGGCGAACAGAGGAATGCCCTCGCTGGCCTTCAGGAGTGCCTGAAGATCAGTGATCAGGTTTGCGAGCGTGATAAGAACCAGACTGGCGATTATGAAATTCCGTTTCATGCCGATTTCCTGGGTGAGTCCTACTCACCCGCTTTTTTAGGTTGTTGGAGGGCGAGGCCGTGGGTTGGCCTGAAAGAGTGCGCAGATACCCATCGAGCGTGGCCGCACTCCGTGATGGGTATCGCTGCGCCGTCCTATGGGCGGTGCGACTAGCCGACTACTTTGACAAGAAGCGCATGCCTTCTTCCAGCCCGCTCAAGGTCAGTGGGTACATCTGATCATTGATCAGCTCGCGCACGATGCCGGTGGAGGCGGTGTAGTCCCAGCTGGACTTAGGGTAGGGGTTGATCCAGATGAGCTTCTTGTATTTCTCCATGATGCGGCGCATCCACACGTAGCCGGCTTCCTCGTTCCAGTGCTCGACGCTACCGCCGGCCTGGGTGATTTCGTAGGGCGCCATGGCGGCGTCGCCGACGAAGACGATCTTCCAGTCGGCGCCATACTTGTGCAGCAGATCGAAGGTGGAAAAGCGCTCCGAGGTGCGGCGCATGTTGTTCTTCCACACCGACTCGTAGATGAAGTTGTGGAAATAGAAGAACTCCAGGTGTTTGAACTCGGTCTTGCAGGCCGAGAACAGCTCTTCGCAGACCTTGACGTGGGCGTCCATCGAGCCGCCGATGTCCATCAACAGCAGCAACTTCACCGTGTTGCGCCGCTCCGGGCGCATCTGGATGTTGAGCAGCCCAGCGTCTTTGGCGGTGTGGTCGATGGTGCCGTCAATATCCAGCTCTTCGGCAGCGCCTTCGCGGGCGAACTTGCGCAGCCGGCGCAGGGCAATCTTGATGTTGCGCGTGCCCAGTTCCACCTGGTCGTCGAGGTTCTTGTACTCGCGCTGATCCCAGACCTTCACTGCGCGGCCCTGGCGTTTGCCGGCATCGCCGATGCGGATGCCTTCCGGGTTGTAGCCGCCAGAGCCGAAGGGGCTGGTGCCGCCGGTGCCGATCCATTTGTTGCCGCCGGCGTGCCTTTCCTTCTGTTCTTCGAGGCGCTTCTTGAATTCCTCGATGAGTTTGTCCAGGCCGCCGAGGGACTGGATCATCGCGCGCTCTTCTTCGCTAAGCGAGCGCTCGAATTCCTTGCGCAGCCATTCCTCGGGAATCAGCGCTTCAAGGTGTTGGTCGAGATTCTGCAACCCATTGAAATAGGCGCCGAAGGCCCGGTCGAACTTGTCGAAGTGGCGCTCGTCCTTCACCAGGATCGCCCGCGACAGGTAATAAAATTCATCCATGTCGGCGAACACGACGTTGTGTTTGAGCGCATCGACCAGATCGAGCAGCTCACGTACCGAAACCGGCACCTTGGCGGCGCGCATTTCATTGAACAAGCCAAGCAGCATGTGTACCTCGAATAACGACGATTCAGTGATCGCCGCTGTACTGGGGATAGGAGTCGTGGATGCTGTACCAGTCGGCCTTGGAGGTGACGAAGATATGCTCCTGCGCTACCTGGCCCAGGGGTGAGTCCAGGGTGCCGGCCGCCACGCCCAGTTCATCTTCGCGATCGTCGACGAATTGCAGCGAGGCACCACACTGCGTGCAGAAGGTACGCGTCACCGACTCGGAGGAGGCGTAGCGACCGATCCGGTCCTCGCCCGCGATCAGGTGAAACGCCGCCCTCGGCACGCTGACATAGCTGGCAAAGGCCGCGCCATGGGCCTTGCGGCACATGCTGCAGTGACAGTGGCTCACTTCGTGAATGGGCGTATCGATGCGGTATTTCACCGCGCCGCACAGACAGCTGCCGGTATGCATGGCCAGTCCTCCGAATAGAGCGCCGTCAGCGGTTGGCGCGACGGCTCATGAAGGCCAGGCGCTCGAGCAACATCACATCCTGTTCGTTTTTCACCAGGGCGCCAGCCAGGGGCGGGATGGCCTTGGTCGGGTCGCGCTCGCGCAGGACGGCGGCGCCGATGTCGTCGGCCATCAGTAGTTTCAACCAGTCGACCAACTCGCTGGTGGAAGGTTTCTTCTTCAGGCCGGGCACCTTGCGCACATCGAAGAACACGTCCAACGCTTCGGCCACCAGCTCGGCCTTGATGTTCGGGTAGTGCACGTCGACGATCTTTTGCAGCGTCTCGCGGTCGGGAAAGGCGATGTAGTGGAAGAAGCAGCGGCGCAGGAACGCGTCCGGTAGTTCCTTCTCGTTGTTGGAGGTAATGATGATGATCGGGCGCTGCGTGGCCTTAATGGTTTCGTTGGTCTCGTAAACGTAGAACTCCATCTTGTCGAGTTCTTGCAGCAGGTCGTTGGGGAACTCGATGTCGGCCTTGTCGATCTCGTCGATCAGCAGGATGACCCGCTCTTCGGCCTCGAACGCCTCCCAGAGCTTGCCCTTCTTGATGTAGTTGCGCACGTCATGGACCTTGTCCACGCCCAGTTGCGAATCGCGCAGGCGGCTGACCGCATCGTATTCATACAGGCCTTGGTGCGCCTTGGTGGTGGACTTGATGTGCCAGGTGATCAGCTTGACGCCGAAGGCGTCGGCCAATTGCTCGGCAAGCAGGGTCTTGCCGGTGCCGGGCTCGCCCTTGACCAGCAACGGGCGTTGCAGGGTGATGGCGGCATTGACGGCCAGTTTCAAGTCATCGGTGGCGACGTAAGACGGTGTGCCTTCGAATTTCATCGGGGAGTTTCCTCGAACGGTGACGCGGGTGGAGCACCCGACGACGCAAAAAATTTGAGGGCCGACTATAGCGTGGGTGTTGGGTAGCTGTGAACGCAGGAAGGGTATTCAGTCATTCGATGGGGATATTTCGGCGGATGTTCCTACGTTCGGGCCAGATACAATCAGGCGCAGGGCTCAACCTTCTTCCAGTGCCCGCTCGAAGCGCGGCGTGAAGGCTTGCACGAAGGCATTGCGCAGGATGGCCCAGAAGGCCTGGAACGGGCTGATGTCGCGGTCCTTGATACTGCCCGAAAGTTCGATGCGGGTGGCGAACTGATCCTGGCGCTGGTTTTTCAACACCGTTTGGGTGCCGCCAACAATGGCCTCCCAGAGGCCGCGCAGAAAGCCTTTATCTTCGGCCTCCACATCCTGTTTCCAGTCGAATACCTCGACATTGTGCAGCAACGGTTTGATATAGCCGCTGAGCTGACTCTTCTCCGCTTCGACTTCCATGACTAGGTCGCCCGTGCCGCCGACAAAATCGAATTTGCCATAGGCGCGGCTGAAGTCGTTCAGGCGGGTCAGCTCGATGCCAGTGGTGCGCAGGCGCAATTCGAAGTCTTCCCAGTCGGTAAAGGGGTCGAAGCTGGCCTGTGCTTCCAAAGGCGCCTGGTCGAACAGCCGGGCGGTGCCCTCAAGCTGCGCGACCCGCCGTCCCTGGGCATCGGTGGTGTTGGTGAGATTGAGGACCGTGGCATTCAACTGGTCGGCGTAGATATTCACCGGCGGATCGGAACCGAAGTTGCGAAACGCGACCTTGCTGTTGACGATGTGCAGCTCGTTAAGGGTAATTGGCAGCAGAGCCTTGAGCGTGTCGCGCCAATCCACGCCTTCGCCGGTTTGTGACTGCTCTTTGTTTCGGGCATCCACGAAGTTCAGTTCGGCCGACACGAACTCCACCTGCGCCACGATGGCCTGGTCCTCCCAGAGCGCGCGCCAGCTCACGGCAATGTCGATCAGCGGGGCTTTGAGAAACGGCACGGGCACCTTGCCGCTGGTTTTTTCGATGTTCAGGCCATTGATTCGATAGGCGCCGCGCCACCAGGCCAGGTCCACATCCTCGACGTGACCCCGGTAATCGCCCATTTCAGCCAAGGTATCGTTGAGGTAATTGCGCACTAAAGTAGGCAAGGCCAGATGCGCGACCAACAGAACCAGCGCAACCAGCAGGAGGATCCACAGCGGAAGAGCCCGGTTTCGGTTCATGGCGTTTATCCGTCAGGATTCGTGACGATGGACATATTTTGGCGAAGCGGGTTCGGCTGGACTGACATTCGTGTCGCGCTTAGGCTGATAGTCTTCCGTCGACCATTGTTTCTCCAACCCATTCATTTAGACGCAGGCAGACCATCATGAGCCGCATTTATGCAGACAACTCCCGCTCCATCGGCAATACGCCGCTGGTGATGATCAACCGCCTCGGTCCCAAGGGCGTGACCATTCTGGCCAAGACCGAAGGGCGCAATCCCGCCTACTCGGTGAAATGCCGAATCGGCGCCAGCATGGTCTGGGACGCCGAAGAACGTGGCCTTCTCAAGCCGGGCATGACGATTGTCGAGCCCACGTCCGGCAATACCGGCATCGCGCTGGCCTATGTTGCCGCCGCCCGCGGCTACAAGCTGATCCTGACCATGCCCGCCTCGATGAGTCTGGAACGTCGCAAGGTGGTCAAGGCGCTGGGCGCCGAACTGGTGTTGACCGAGCCGGCCAAAGGCATGAAGGGCGCCATCGAAAAGGCCCAGGAGATCGTCGCCAGCAATCCCGCCACGCACTACCTGCCGCAACAGTTCGAAAACCCGGCCAACCCGGCGATCCACGAGAAGACCACTGGCCCGGAAATCTGGAATGACACCGATGGCGCGGTCGATGTGGTGGTCGCTGGCGTGGGTACCGGCGGCACCATCACCGGCGTCTCGCGCTTCATCAAGCAAACCCAGGGCAAGCGAATCCTCTCGGTAGCCGTCGAACCGATCACCTCGCCAGTGATTACCCAGGCCATGGCGGGCGAAGAGCTCAAGCCCAGCCCGCACAAGATCCAGGGTATCGGCGCCGGTTTCGTGCCCAAGAACCTCGACTTGTCGCTGGTGGACCAGGTAGAACAGGTCGGCGATGAAGAGGCCAAGAGCATGGCCCTGCGCCTGATGCGCGAAGAAGGCATTCTGTGTGGCATTTCCGGTGGCGCAGCCATGGCCGCGGCCGTGCGCCTGGCCGAACACCCGGATATGCAAGGCAAGAACATCGTGGTGATCATTCCCGATTCCGGGGAGCGTTACCTGTCGAGCATGCTGTTTGATGGCCTGTTCACCGAGCAGGAAATGGTGCAGTAACAGTCACTGCGGTTCTAGTGTGGGGTCGACGTGGCCCGGTGGAGACTCCGTCGGCCGATGTGAAATCGGCCCCACACCGTATTTCTTCGCACCGCCCCAGAACACGCAGCAGAATGTGGTTGGTCGTACACGTAACTCGCCGATGTGTCGTCGAGTTACGCTGCGCTGGTTGACGCACGGGCAACTTGGGCCGACTTCATGTCGGCAGCGAAGCTTTGCCGATCGATGAGCAAGCGGTTGCGAAACCGCGGTGCCGCAACGCTTGGCGCAACCGCTGCTTGCCGCCCGTCTTGACGACTGGCTAAGCTCCGGCTTCCATTCGCCACCACAGAGACGTGATCCATGGCGCAGCAATGGCCGGTAGCCGATATCGCGCGTTCTATCCTCGACGGTTTCGACGACTATCGGGAGCATTTTCGTCTGATCACCGACGGTGCCCGCCAGCGCTTTGAACAGGCGCAGTGGCAGGAAGCCCAAGTCGCTTCGACCGCGCGCATCACCCTGTACGAAGAAAAAGTCAGTGAAACCACTGCCAAGCTGCGGCCGTTGTACGGAGACGCTTGCTTGCTCGATGTGCACCTGTGGCCTCAGGTCAAAAGTGCTTACATCGAGTTGATCAATCCCCGCTTAGACGATGAGCTGGCAGAAACCTGGTACAACTCGATCTTCTGCCGTTTGCTCAGCCATGACTGCATCAGCGATGACACCATGTTCGTGCACACCACGCGACCGGCGTTGCATGCACAGATGCGTGTCGTGCAGACCCGCATTTACCATCCGCGGGGCAATCTGCCCGGCATGCTGGAAGAGATCTTTAGCCACTACCGCTTCGATGCGGTGTACGAGGATCTTCCGGGCGATATCCAGCGCCTGGAGGCGCAATTGCGCTACTGTCTGCCGGATTGGGTTTGCAAGGATGCCGGGCTGACCGTCGAACTCTTTTGCTCACCGCTGTACCGCAACAAGGGTGCGTATCTGGTTGGGCGAATCTATACCCACGACGAGCAGTGGCCGCTGGCAATCGCCTTGATTCATCGCGAGGATCAGGGCATCAAGCTCGATGCGCTGATTACCGATGAGGCGGAAGTCTCGATCATTTTTTCCTTCACCCGGTCCTACTTCATGGTCGATGTGGCCAATCCGGCGGAATTCGTTGGCTTTTTGCAGCGCATCCTGCCGGGTAAACACATTTCCGAGCTGTACACCTCGATCGGCTTTTACAAGCAGGGCAAGTCGGAGTTCTACCGGGCGCTGATCGATCACCTGGCCAATGTCGATGACCGTTTCGTCATGGCCCCCGGCGTGCGGGGGATGGTGATGAGCGTGTTTACCCTGCCTGGCTTCAATACGGTGTTCAAGATCATCAAGGACCGGTTTTCGCCGTCCAAGAGCGTTGACCGCGCCACGGTCATCGAAAAGTATCGCCTGGTGAAAAATGTCGATCGGGTCGGGCGCATGGCGGACACCCAGGAGTTTGCCGATTTCCGTTTTCCGGTCAGCAAGTTCGATCCGGAATGCCTGGCCGAGTTGTTGGAGGTGGCGCCGTCCACGGTGGGGGTGCAAGGCGACACGGTGTTGGTTCGCCACTGCTGGACCGAGCGGCGCATGACGCCCCTCAACCTCTACCTCGAGCAGGCCAGCGAGGCGCAAACCCTTGATGTGCTGGAAGATTACGGGCTGGCGATCAAACAGCTGGCCGCCGCGAATATCTTTCCCGGTGACATGCTGCTGAAGAACTTCGGGGTTACTCGCCATGGTCGTGTGGTGTTTTATGACTACGACGAGATCAGCTACCTCACGGAGGTAAATTTTCGACGCATTCCGCCACCGCGCTACCCAGAGGATGAGATGTCGGCTGAACCTTGGTATTCCGTGGCGCCCAACGATGTCTTTCCGGAAGAGTTCCCGCGTTTTCTGTTTGTCGATCTGACGCAGCGCAAGCTGTTCGCCAAGCTGCATGGCAACCTGTATGACGCGGACTACTGGAAAAGCCTGCAGGACGCCATTCGTGCCGGCAAAGTCATCGACGTGTTCCCCTACCGGCGCGGGGAGCGGAACGAGGCGTTGCAGTAGGCCTCTTTTAGGCCTCACCCACTGCAGACCGCCCTCTAGTCAGACGATGGTGTGGCAGTCCGGAGGTAAGGGCTAGACTCTGGGAGAGGCAAGCGGGCCGCTTGGTAGTCGGCCGACTCGTTCCATGCAGTCTCGGAGGGTGAGTTATGAAAGCTTGGTGCAAGCAGTTGATTGACAACCTCGGTAGGGCGCTCGGCATGCTCGACGCGCCTCGTCTGCAACCTGTGCCTGTGCGTGATGACGGGCCGCGGCAGGGCAAGGCTCGCCCCGCACGTTGATTGGGTCTGGAAACGGGCGGGGCTGTGGCACACTGCGCACCCTTGCAGGAGATGCCATGCCCCGGCCAACATGTTCACAGTGCTGTCGCCCCCTCGCTTATTGTTTATGCGCACTTGTGTCGCGCCTGGACAGCCGTACCCGCGTATTGATCCTGCAGCACCCGAGCGAAGCCGGACATGCCTTGAATACGGCCCGGTTGGCGGTTCTTGGGCTGGAGAATGCCGAATTGCGCATAGGCGAGCACTTCGCTGACCTGGCGGACCTGTTGGCAGATCCCGGCTACGACGCTCGCCTGCTATTTCCAGGCGACGAGGCGGAGCTGCCCAGCCAGCAACGCGCTGAGCAACGTCCGTTGTTACTGGTAGTGCCCGATGGCACCTGGCGCAAGGCGCGCAAGCTTTTGTACTGCAACCCGCTGCTGGAACATCTGCCGCGTCTGACCCTGCCCGAGGGGCTGGAGTCGCGTTACCGCCTGCGCAAGGCACCGAAAGTCGGGGCCTTGTCCACCTTGGAAGCTATCACCGAAACCCTCAATCGCCTGGAAGCACCCCGGCGCTTCGATGCCCTGCTGCGACCCTTCGAAGCACTGATCGACGGGCAGATCGCCGCGATGGGTGAAGGAGTCTTCCAGCGCAATCATGGCTGAGCTGTGGGAGCTCATCGCTGGCGAAGCGCGGATATCCAAGGACGCCAGGGGTAGGCTCAGCGCATTGGCAGGGTTTTCTGTCGCAGGATATAGATCGTCACCAGCACGGCGCTGCTCAGCATGGCGATGCGGGCCAAGGGGATATTTACCAGCCAGCAGGCGAACAGGATGCTCAGCCACATCAGCACAAGGGTATAGATCTTGCCCTTAAGGGGAATTCCCTGGCCGTCGAGGTAGTCGCGAATCCAGGGGCCGAGGCGCGGGTGGCCAACCAGCCAGGCATAAAAACGCGGCGAGCTGCGCGCGAAACAGGCAGCGGCCAGCAAGAGAAAAGGTGTGGTGGGCAATACCGGCAGGAAAATACCGATGACGCCCAGGACCACGCTCAGCCAGCCCACCGCCAGCAGGCCATAGCGAATCCAGGGCGAACGGCCCGGCATGCCGGAGTCGGTCATGCCGGTGCGATCAGTTCTGGCGTGGCTTGAGCAGCGAGGGTTTTTCCTCGGGCGCCTGGCAAAGCAGGTAAAGGGCGGTGAGCAGTTCGGGGATCTGATCAATCATGCTGTCGACCAGTGCGCGGTCGGCGGCAATCTCCTCGAACTCGGGCTGCTCTTCGAACAAACCGGAACCGACCATGATGGGTAGCAGCAGCTCGCTGACTTCGTCTTCCGAGTCCTCGAACCACACGGCTTCGCGCATGAACACCCCTTCCATGAAGCCGATGCACCAGCCACGCAGGTCGGACTCGTCCGGCTCATCACCCAGATCCAGGTCGCAGGGCAGCTCCATGTCCTCGTCGCTGGCCAATTGGCGGGCGATGTAGGCCTTGAGCTGCACCAGGCTGGTTTCGATTTCCTGGCGTTCGGCCTCGTCACGGTAATGCGGTGGCTCGGCGAACAGCGCATCGATCCATTCGCGATCCGGAACCTGCTGCGGGCAGATGGACAGGGCGGTCAGGTAACCGTGGGCGGCCACGTAGTCCAGCGCTTCCTCATGCAGGTCGTCGGCATCGAGGAAGGTTTGCAGGCGGGACAATTGCTCGGCGAAAGACATACGAGGACTACCTTGGAGAGGGGATAGCGCGGATTCTAGTCCACAGGGCGCCTGCAGGCCACAGGCATAAGGTCGCTCACGGTTAGGCAACTGCTTAGCGGCCTGAAGCCGGTCGCGACCTCGCGTATACTTCCCGGCCTTGCTTCGGAGACCGGCATGCTCGATTCAGCCCAACGCATTCTCAAAGACGTATTCGGTTACGACGCCTTTCGTGGCCACCAGGCGGCGATCATCGAACGCGTGGCGCGGGGCGGCGATGCGTTGGTGTTAATGCCCACCGGGGGCGGCAAATCGCTGTGCTATCAGGTGCCCGCCTTGTTGCGCGATGGATTGGCGGTTGTGGTTTCGCCGCTGATCGCCCTGATGGACGATCAGGTCGCCACCCTCAATGAGCTGGGCGTGGAGGCGGTGGCGCTGAACTCCACCCTGAACCTCGATGAGCAGCGGGAGATTGCCGAGCGCATCCGTCGCAATGAAATCAAGGTGCTGTACCTGGCCCCGGAGCGGCTGGTGCAGCCGCGTATGCTGGCTTTTTTGCAGCGTCTGGAGATCGCCCTGTTCGCCATTGACGAGGCCCACTGCGTGTCGCAATGGGGGCATGATTTTCGCCCTGAATACCTTCAGCTCGGCCAACTCGCCGAATTTTTTCCCGAGGTGCCGCGCATTGCGCTGACCGCCACGGCGGACATGCGCACCCGCGAGGAAATCGCTCAGCGGCTGCATCTGCAGGATGCCGAGCGTTTCCTGTCCAGCTTCGACCGGCCCAACATTTTCTACCGCATCGTGCCCAAGGAACAGCCGCGCAAGCAGTTGCTGGGGTTTCTGGCCGAGCGCAAGGGCGATGCCGGCATCGTCTATTGCCTGTCGCGCAAGAAGGTCGACGACCTGGCCGCCTTCCTTAGCGAGCAAGGTTTTCCGGCATTGCCCTACCACGCCGGTCTGCCCAGCGAATTGCGTGCGTATCACCAGAAGCGCTTTCTCAACGAGGAAGGGCTGATTATGGTGGCGACCATCGCCTTTGGCATGGGCATCGACAAGCCCAACGTGCGCTTTGTTGCTCACCTCGATTTGCCCAAGTCACTGGAGGCCTATTACCAGGAAACCGGTCGGGCCGGTCGCGATGGCCTGCCGGCCGACGCCTGGATGGCCTATGGGCTGCAGGACGTGATCTTCCTCAAGCAGATGCTCAACAACTCCGAAGGCGATGAACGACACAAACGCGTGGAGCAGCACAAGCTCGACGCCATGCTCGCTCTGTGCGAGGAGACCCGCTGCCGCCGTCAGGCGCTGCTGGCCTACTTTGACGAAGATCTGCCCAAACCCTGCGGCCATTGCGACATCTGTGTCGACGGGGTGCAGACCTGGGATGCCACCGAGCCGGCGCGCCAGGCGTTGTCGACCATTTACCGCAGTGGCCAGCGCTACGGTGTCGGTCATCTGGTGGACCTTCTGTTGGGTCGTGACAATGACAAGGTGCGCAGCCTCGGCCATCAGCACCTGTCGGTATTCGGCATGGGCAAGGCGCTCAGTGAAAGCGAGTGGCGCACGTTGTTCCGCCAGTTGGTGGCGCGCGGGCTGGCGGATGTCGATCTGGATGGTTTCGGCGGTCTGCGCCTGTCAGACAGCTGCCGTCCCTTGTTACGCGGCGAAGTCACCTTGGAGTTGCGCCGCGAGCTGCCCAGCAAGACGCCCAAGGCATCGGGCGGCGCCAGCGCAGCCAGCCAGTTGGTGCGCCATGATGAGCGGGAAAAGTGGGAAGCTCTACGTACCCTGCGCCGCAAGCTCGCCGAAGAACACGGTGTGCCGCCCTATGTGATCTTCCCGGATGCAACCTTGCTGGAAATGCTGCGCAGCCAGCCGAGTACGATGCCGGAAATGAGCCGCGTCAGTGGTGTGGGCGCCCGCAAGCTGGAGCGCTATGGCGAGGCGTTTCTCGAGGTGCTCAATGGCACGGCGCAAGAGGCACCGCGCGCCGTGGCCGACCTGCGCCATGAGCTGGTAACCCTGGCCCGCGCCGGGATGACGCCGGCACAGATCGCCAACCAATTGCACTGCACGGAAAAGAACGTCTACAGCATGCTTGCCGAGGCCATCGGCAAGCAGCAGTTGAGCCTGGAGCAGGCACTGGATTTACCCGAAGACCTGCTCGGTGAAATCCAGGATGCTTTTCTGGATGGCGAAGGCGAGTTGCCGCAAGTGGCGCAGATTGCCGAACACTTCAATGGCCGCGTGCCAGACGGTGTTTTATATTGCGTGCGAGCGGCCTTGCAGGCTGAATTCGAAGTGTAAGAAAAATGACGCGATCGCCATGGAATGGCGGTTTTCTGGCGGTCCTCATTCAAGTCTTGTGGCGTTTTCCGCGAGCGTATAGGGTGAGATCGTGCTCCGACCAAAGGACTGATTGTGGGTAATCGACCGCAGACTTGGCTCGACGATGTTCGCGCCAACCCCTATGCCGAACAATTGGCTCAAGGGTTCACCCGGCTGCGATTCGCAGCGCCGCTGGAGGAACAGTATCGCGCCTACCAGCTTGAGCACAGCTTCGATCTCAAACGTATTTCATTGCTGGCCGCCATCCTTATCTGGATGGCGCAGACCTTGCTGGACCTGCGCTTGGTCGACAGTCCGGAACGCGATGCCATGCTCGTCGTGCGCGTGGCAGTAAGCGCATTGCTGCTGGTATGTGGTGGCTTGATCCTGTGCAGTCGACGTACCAACTTGTTGGTGCCGTTGACCCTGGCCTGCATTCTGGCGCTGGGCATCGGTTCGGCTGCCGTGGTGGCGCTGGCCCACCGGATCGATCCGGCCTACCCGGAAGAAGGCTTGTTGCTGGTGTGCATGGCCGGTTTCTTTCTGGCCGGCTTGCGACTGTCCGAGGCACTCGCATGCTCGGTGGTAGTGCTGGTGACCTATATCGGCTTTGAGCTGTTGTTTGGCGCGGCCGTGGTCCGTTTGCTTTATGTCCTGTTGTATTTGCTGTTCGGCATTCTGATCGGCGCGGTCGGGTGCTATCAGCTGGAATACAAGTCTCGCGAACATTTCCTGTCCCGGCGCTTGCTCAAGGTCATGGCTGACTGCGACAGCCTGACGGGCCTGCATAATCGGCGCAGCTTCCGCCGTCAGTTCGACCGTGTGTGGCGCCAGGGCCTACGCGAAGGCCAGCCGCTGGCCATGCTTTTGTGCGATGTCGATCATTTCAAGGCCTATAACGATTGCTATGGCCACCAGGCCGGCGATGACGTGTTGCAACGCATCGGCCGCTTGCTGGAGGAGCGGGCGCGACGTCCGCTGGATATGGCCGTGCGCATGGGCGGCGAAGAATTTGCCTTGCTGTTGTATGGCAGCGATGCCGATGACGCCCGTGAGGCGGCGGAGCAGGTGCGCGAAAGCCTTGAGCGGCTCGGCATCGAGCACGCGCAGTCATCCACCGCGCCGGTGGTGACCATGTCCATTGGGGTGGCCTGCCTGAACAGCAACGATACCAATGTCAGCCTGAAGGAGCTGTACGCGCGAGCGGACCAGCTCCTCTACGAGGCGAAAAACAGCGGGCGCAATCGCATCGCGGTCAGCGCCTGTGGGCAACCGATGCTCACCGAAACTACGATCTAGCACGAGAGCAGTCTGTCATGGAGCGATTGATCCAGGCCGATGGCCAGCCGCACTACGGCATCTTCAAGAGCGCACCTAAACAGGTGAATTACCGCGATTTCGATTTTCGCTCACCGATGGGGCGTCGTTCGGGTGCATTGGCCAAATGGCGCCGCTTCCACCAGTTCCAGTATTTCGGGGTGATCAGCGACGAGCTGATCGGCGGCTGTGCGTTGGCCAATCTGAGTCTGGTCGGAATCGGTTTCGTCTATTTGTTTCACCCTGCCAGCGGGCGTTTGCTGCAGCGCCAGTTCAAGTTGCCGCTGGGGTTCGGCACTGTCTTCAGCCAGACGCCGGATGACGGTGTGTGCGAGCTGATCCAGAGCCGTAATCGGCTGCGACTGGAAAACTGCGCCGCCACGGGTGAGAAACGCCTGCTGGTGGAGCTGGATGATGGGCTGCGCATCGATGCCCGCTTCAGCGAGCGTGAACCGGCCTTTCAACCGATGCATATCTGCACGCCAACTGCCGTAAATGGCTGGGTGTATGCGCAAAAGGTCGCCGGAGTGAGATGTCAGGGTCAGGTGCGCAGCGCACTGGGCAATTTTGACCTGGCGGCCCTGAACGCCTTCGCCCATCACGATTGGTCAGCCGGTTACATGCGCCCGGAAACCCATTGGAACTGGGCTTGTCTGTCCGCTCAGGTAGGCGACGTTCGGGTTGGGCTCAACCTGTCCTGCGGGGTCAATGAAACCAGCTTCAGCGAAAATTGTTTTTGGCTGGACGGCGAGTTGCTCAAGGTGGACGGCGTGAGGTTTCAATTCGATCGCGACCAACCGCTGCACCCTTGGCATATTCGCTCCGGTGACGGTCAGGTGGAGCTGCGTTTCACGGGCGAAGGCATGCACCGCGAACGGTTGAACCTGGGCTTTCTGGCCAGCAACTTCAAACAGATCTTTGGTCGGTTCTCCGGTGAGCTGCGTCCCCTGGGCAGGCCCGTGGTGCCTATCGACGAGGTATGGGGGTTCGTCGAGGACCAGTACGCAAAATGGTGAGCGAAGTGGGCCATCGTGCCCATTCACGGTTATGATTAGCCGCCTAATGATTAGCTCTTACAAGAACAGTCCATGAACGAGTTTGATCAACATCTCTTCGCCATGCAGTTGACCCAGTTGTCACGCTCTTGGCGAGCTGAGTTGGACCGCCGCCTGGCCGAACTGGGTTTGTCCCAGGCACGCTGGCTGGTCTTGCTGCACCTGTCACGCTTTCCCGAACCTCCTACCCAGCGGCAACTGGCGCAAAGCGTCGGTGTGGAAGGCCCCACCCTGGCTCGGTTGCTGGATAGCCTGGAAGCGCAGGGGCTGGTACGCCGTCAGGAAGTCCCCAATGATCGACGCGCCAAGAACGTCATGCTCTGTGAACAGGCGCATCCGTTGATCGATACGATTCGCACCATCGCCGACCAGCTGCGTGGTCAATTGCTCGCCGGCATCGCGCCTGCCGACCTGGAGCATTGCAAGCGTGTCCACGCGCGGATTCTGGCCAATCTCGAAGCGCTGTGATGGCTGAGACACTGGATGATTTGTGCGCCCGCTTCGGGCCGCGCTATCCCCAGTGGATGCTGGTTGTGCTGATGCTCGGCACCATCGCCATGGTGTTGTCCACCACCACGATCTTTGTCGCGCTGCTGGCGATCATGGACGAGTTCGCCATGGGGCGTCCTATGGTGCAATGGCTGTCTACAGGTTTTCTCGCATCAATGACTTCGGGGCTGCTGCTGGCCGCCTGGGCACAGTCGCGTCTGAGCGCGCGGCGCACTACCCAATATGCGTTATGGCTGTTCATCTTCACCACCTTATTGGCGCCGCTGGCGACACAGGGCTGGGAGTTGATTGCCTTGCGCATCGTGCAAGGGTTCTGCGCCGGGATTATCCAGCCCCTGGCCACGGTGCTGATTTTTCGGGTGTTCAGCAGCGGCGGGCGCGGCAAAGCCTTGGGGATATACGCCCTTGGCGTGACGGTGGCGCCCAGCCTGGGGCCGAGCCTGGGCGGCTATCTGGTGGATCACTTTGGCTGGCTGGCCGTGTTCTGGCTGCCGTTGCCATTGTGTGCTGTGGTATTGCTGAGCGCCCGCCTGTTACCCAGCGATCGCCAGCCGGGCGTATCCAAGCTGGATCTGTGGGGTTTCGTCCTGCTCAACCTGGCGCTGTTCGCCTTGCTGCTGGCCTTGGCCGAAGCCCAGCGCTTGGGCTGGGGCAGTCCACGCGCCTATGCGGCCGGTCTGCTCGGCGTGCTCGCCGCGACCTGGTTTGTGCGGCGCAGCCAGGTCCATGCACAGCCTTTACTGAATTTCGCACTGTGGCGGCATGCCGCGTTTCGCAAGGCCAGCTGGGTGGCAGCGGTAATCGGCATGGGACTGTACGGGATGATCTACTTGATCCCGCTGTTTTTGCAGACCATCGAGGGTTACAGCGCCGGACAAGCCGGCATGCTGCTGTTGCCCGCTGGCCTGGCGTTAGGGGCAGCCTCGTACCTCAGTGGCTGGTTGTGTGACCGCTGGCAGGTGGCTTGGATCATGGTGGCTGGTCTGGCGATCTGTGCCCTGTCATCGCTGGTGTTCGGCCTGTTGCCCAGCACGGCTTCATTCTTTGCATTCTGTCTGTGGGCGAGTATCGGGCGCGGCGGACTGGGCCTGCTGCTGCCAGCCTTGACCAGTGGCTCGCTGAGCGGCTTGCCGGCGGACGAGTTGGCCTCCGGGGCGGGGGCGATCACCTTCATCCGCCAGCTCGGCGGTGCGTTCGGCGTGAACCTGCTGACCTACTTTCTCGAGTGGCGCAGCGCATCGGTCGGTGATGTGCTGGCCTTCCAGCACACCTTCTGGCTGAGCGCCGCGATTTTCCTGCTGGCGACAGTCGCTGCGTGGGGTATGCGTGTGCAGAGCCAGACGTCATGAGCTCGCGACCTGCGGCTTTGGTTAAAAGCTGCTACCCAGGTTGAAATACAGCGCCTGCTCATCTTCATCGTTGAAGCCATAGCCCAGGTTCAGCGGGCCGAGCGGGGTTTCGTAGCCGAGGAACAGGCTGGCGGCCGTGATCACGCCGCTGTCGAAGTCGTTGTCGCGGTTCCAGGCGCGGCCTCGTTCCAGTGACGCTCCCAGGTAGACCGGAAAATCCAGGGGCAGAAATGCCTGTTGGGTCATGCGCCGGTAATACACCAGCCGGCCCAGGCCGATGTTCTGCCCGGAGATGGCGCCTTGGCTGAAGCCAGACAATTGCTGCGGACCGCCGAGCAGGAAGCTCGAGGTCACCACCTCGGCATCGTCGAGGGTACGCGCGTAGCGACCGCCGATGAGCAGGGTATGCGCGCCATGGCTGAGCGCTTTGGTGGCGTTGAGTTGCCATTGCCGATAGCGCAGGTCGCCGCCCAGTTGCGGCTCGTGATGGCGCAGGACCAGGCTGAGGTCTTCGCCGGAATGGGGAAAGTCGAGGCTGTCCAGCGTATCGAAGGAGTAACGCAGCTCGGTGTAAGCCTCGTTGAAGCTGAAGCTGGGCAGGTCCTGATCGCCGATTCTGACATTGGCCTCGCCCCAATTCTGGCCAACGCCCAGGCGGATTTCGCCGGAGTTGCCGATCTGCCGACCCACATTGAAACCCAGGCCATAGCGCTCCAGGCGGTATTCAGCGATCGGGTCACGGTCGAGGATCGACTCGATATTCTGCGCGGTGGCTTGCAGATAGGGCGCAACAAAGTAACGTGAACCGGCATCCAGGGGCTGATAGAACTCGCTGTACAGATCCTGATGATCACCCAGTTGAACGCGCGTCAGCCATTCGGCACCCAGGCGGTTGATGCCATTGACCCGGTAACTGGCGCCGATGTTGAACGCACTGTCACCGCGGAAATCATCCGACAGGTTGATACCCAGGCGTAGGTAATCGGTGCCGGCGCGCTTGCCCCGCGCGCTGATCACCAGCGTGTTCTCCAGGTGCCGGTGACGCACCACGCGGTACTGCACCTGCTCGAAATAATCGAGGCCGTAGAGCGTACCCATGTCGACCTGCAAGCGTTGCAGATCCAGTGGCTGACCCACCGGCTGGCGGATGTGCCGGCGAATCACCTGATTGTCGACCTTGGAGGTGTTTTCGATATGGACGGCGGTGATCAGCGGGCTGCGGTCTTCGGCTGCCTGGCGGGCGGCAATGCTCGCGGCGGGCGCCATGGGAGGAACAAGGGCTGCCAGGCGTGTGGCGAGGCGTTGCGTGGCCTGATAGCCGGCGGCGATCAGGGGTGAAACAAGGCCGAAATCGGTGGAACCATAGCCACTCAGTTCCGGTTGCACGAGGATGTCGTCGGCTTTCAGCGTGGCGAGCTGGACTTCGGAATTGCTGCGGGTCATCAGCGTGGTCGATTGGTTGAGTACGTCGACCACGGTGAGCAAGTCCTTGCGCTCCATAAGCGGCGTGCCGATATCAACGACGATGACCCGATCGACGCCCATGCTTCTGGCCACGTCGATGGGAATGTTGTCCACCATGCCGCCGTCGACCAGCAGCCGGCCGTCAACCTCGACCGGCGCGAAGACGGCGGGAATTGACATGCTGGCACGGATCGCCAGGGGCAGATGTCCGGTGTTGAACACGATCTTCTCGCCGCTGGCGATATCGGTAGCCACGGCGCGAAAGGGAATCGGCAGTTGGTCGAAATCACGGGTGTCGCTGCTGTTGACCAGCAGACTTTCCAGCCACAGGGCCAGGTTCTGACCCTGGATCACGCCCAGCGGCAGGCCCAGGCTGCCGTCGTCGCGGAAGCTCAGTTGCTGCTGAACGAGAAAGTCGCGATCGTCCTGCTTGCGCCGGAACGGGATGTCCTTGCGCGGCGGTGAGTCGGACAATACCTGCTGCCAGTCCATGCGCAGGGCCAGCGCTTCGATTTCCTCCGCGCGATAGCCGGATGCATACAAGCCGCCGATAACCGCGCCCATGCTGGTGCCCGCGATGGCATGAATCGGCACGCCTTGTTCTTCGAGGGCCTTGAGCACACCGATATGGGCAAGGCCGCGCGCCGCACCGCCGGACAGGACCAGGCCGATTTTCTCGGCGGCTTGCACACGTGGAATACACAGGGAAAGGATCAACAACAGACAAAACAGCATGCGACGCATGGACACATCCGCAAACGCCGAAGGGGAGGGCTGGCTATTATAGGGGCCCCGATTTTTTATTCAGAGCGCTGTATGCAGCAACACAAAGCCGAAATCGTCATTACTTATTGCACGCAATGCCAATGGCTGTTGCGGGCCGCCTGGTTGGCGCAGGAGCTGCTCAGTACCTTTGCCGAAGATCTGGGCAGGGTGAGTCTGGAGCCGGCGAGCGGCGGGGTCTTTCGCATTACCTGTGACGGCGAGCAGATCTGGGAGCGCAAGGCAGACGGCGGCTTTCCGGAAGCCAAGGTGCTCAAGCAGCGGGTGCGCGACCGTATCGATCCGGCGCGCGACCTGGGGCATAACGAACGGAAACGTTGAATCCCGGCGTTGCCGGCCTCCCTACCGTTGCGGCAGTGAGGCCGCGAGGATTAACGCCAGTTGTAGATTTGCTTGTCGGTGACGTCGCTCATCGGGCCGACTTCTTCACGGAACGCCTTCATGGACGTCCAGATGCGCTGATTGAGGTCGCTGGTCTGGGCGAACTGATCCATCACCACCTCGGACTGCTCACGCAGGGCAGCGATGACCTCATCGGGGAATTTCTTCAGCAGTACGCCCTGCTTTTGCAGTTCCTGCAGTGCTTTGGCGTTGTGATAGACGTATTCGTCGAGCATCAACTGCACCGAGCCGCGGGCGGCTTCCTCGAGAATCGCGTGCAGATCGTCGGGCAGCGCGTCCCAGGCTTCCTTGTTGACCAGTAGCTCAATGGCCGCCTGCGGTTCCGCCCAGCTCGGGTAGTAATAGTACTTGGCGGCCTTGTGGATGCCGGACGCCAGGTCGTTGTACGGGCTGACCCAGTCAGTGGCGTCGATCATGCCGGTCTGCAGCGCGGTAAACACTTCGCTGCCGGGGACGATGACCGGGGTGGCGCCGATGCTGCCGATCACTTCACCGCCCAGGCCGGGCATGCGAATCTTCAGACCCTTGAGATCATTGACGCTGTTGATTTCCTTGTTGAACCAACCGCCCATCTGCATGCCGGAGTTGCCGCCAAGCAGCGGCTTCACGCCGTGCGGGGCGTAGGCTTCCTCCCACAACTGCATACCGCCGGCAAAGCTCAGCCAGGAATGGAATTCATGGGTGGCCAGGCCGAAGGGCACCGAGGTGAAGAATTGCGCGGCTGGTACCTTGCCTTTCCAGTAGTAGGAAGGACCGTGGCCCATCTGCGCAGTGCCACGGGAGACCGCGTCGAAGACTTCCATGGCCGGTACCAGTTCACCGGCGGCGTACACCTTGATATTCAGGCGGCCATTGCTCATGCGGTTGACGCGCTTGGCGAAGTCATCGGCGCCGGTACCCAGGGCCGGGTAGTTCTTTGGCCAGGTGGTGACCATTTTCCAGTGCACGGTCTCGACCGGTGCAGCGGCAGTTTGTGCGGCGCTCTGGGTGGGTTCGTCTTTGCACGCGGTTAGGCCGAGTGCCATCAAGAGCGCGGTGGTTGCACCGAGCAGGTGGCGTCGATTCATGAACAGTTTTCCCCAAGAGTGTGAATGCCCTCTCAGTCGGCGCGGCGGACGGCGGTGAGGGCCGCTGCAGCCGCCTGAATTGCCTGAGGGGGCGAGGCAGAGCCTGCGATCAAGGTCGAGGCCGTGGGCACAATAATGCAGCGCCAATTCGCTTCACAACCTTTATCGGACTCATGATGGCCTTTGGTCTAGTTGGAGAGGGGAAGCCTCAGGTCGCCGTGCTTAACTTTTGCACTGCCAGGGAGATGCTCACGATCACCAGCATCAAGGCAAACAGGCGTTGCAGGATCTGGCTGTTGAGCCGCTGCGCCAACAGGTTGCCGGTCAGCACCCCGCTGGCACCACCGGCGGCCAGGCCGCCGAGCAACAACAGCGGTGGGTGAGCATCGGTGAGGTAAAGGAGAAAACCACCGCCGCTGACCAGCGCGATGACTGCCATGGACGTAGCCATGGCGCTGAGCAGCGACAACGAGGTAAACCAGAGCAGAGCGGGGACGATCAGGAACCCCCCGCCGACCCCCATCAGTCCGGACAGCACACCTACGGCCAGACCGACCAACAGCAACGCAGCAGGCCGGGTGTGAGTCACAGCCTGTCGATCCAGGCCGGCACCCCGCCACATGCGCCGGGCCGACCAGAGCACTAGTACGCAGAAGCAGACGATCAGGACGTTTTCCGGAAGGTGGCGACCCAGCCACTGGCCGATGGCGTTGCCCGGTAGGCCACAGATCGCCAGCAACAGCACTGGGCGCCAAGCCACCTGGCCAAGGCGGGCACGGGGAATCGCGCCAATCAGCGCGGACATGGCCACGGCGCCCAGGCTGACGCCGATGGCGTCGCGCAACGGCAGTTGCAGGCTGAGCAGCAGCGGCAGGGCGACCAGCGAGCCGCCCGCGCCGGTGAGCCCCAACAGCAGGCCGAGGATCAGGCCGATGCCTAATCCCTCGATGATCATCCATTCCATGGCGTGTTCAGTCCTGGCCGCGAATCAGTTGGCGCAGCGCGAAGCGATTGGGATGGCAGGCTTCGGCCACCGCGCGCGGCAGCGGCAACGGCTCGTCTTCCAGCCAGGCAGCGAGCAATTCTCCGGACAAGGGCACGGTGACCACACCGCGCGAGCCGTGGGCAAGATTGAGATACAGGCCATCAAGCCAGGGACAGGGCAGATCGGGCGTTTGCCGGGCATCCTTGCCAAGCGCGGCATAGACCTCAGCGAATGCCCTGCTGTCGGCCAGCGGTCCCACCAGCGGCAGGTAGTCGGAACTGGTGCAGCGGTAGGCGGACCGCCCTTGCATCTGCGCGGGATCGAGCTGATCGATGTGCAAGCGCTGGCCTAGATCCTCGGAGATCCCTCGCAACAGCTCGAGGTTGCTCTGGTGTTCTTCCGGGGTGACGCCCTGATGCTGGTTCTTCAGGTCGAAACTTGCGCCCAGGGTGTGTTCACCGGCGCGCGGCGGGGCCACATAGCCGTCGGCGCACACCACGGTGCTCAGCTCCCGGCTGGCGTCGGTAGCGGGCAGGCAACTGATCTGTCCGCGAATGCGCTTGAGCGGCAGTTCGGCGGTCTGGGCGAAGGCTTTGGCATCGGCGGCGTTGGCCAGGATCAGCACTGGTGCGCTGGCCAGCACGCCGTCAGCGCCCAGCGCCCGCCATTCGCCGTTCTCGCGCTGCAAGCTCAAGGCGTCATGGTGGGTAAGCAACTGAATGTTGGCATGACTGCTCAGCAGCCGGCACAGCGCGGGCGGATGGGCCCAGCCGGCTTCCGGGAAAAACAGCCCGCCGCTGGGCAGGGCAACACCCGCCAGTCGTTCGGCGGCCGACTGATCCACAGCGTGCAACAGACTGGGCGGAAAAACGGCGCTGAGCTGGGCCTGGCGCTCGGCTTCCTTGGCATTGAAGGCCAGTTGCAGCCCGCCGCAGGCGTCCCAGTCGACGCCGCGTTCGAGGCGTTCCAGCAGGCGACGGGTATGGCCAAATCCGCTGAGCACCAATTGCGAGAGCGCTGTACCGTGGGCGGACAGCTTCAGGTACAGCACGCCCTGGGGATTGCCGGAACCTTCCTGGGCGGGCGCGGCGTGGCGCTCCAGCACCGTCACCTGCCAGCCCCGTGCCGCCAGGCTGGCGGCGCTGGCGCAGCCGGCCAGCCCAGCACCGATCACCAGGGCACGGCGTTCGCTCGGCCGGGGCGGACGCGCGAACCAGGGTTTTTGAATGTCGTTTACCTGGCCGTGAAACGCCCCGGCGAGCATTTCCCGCTTGTGACCAAAGCCGGGCACCTTGGCCATGACAAAACCGGCCTCGTTGAGGCCGCGGCGCACCAGGCCCGCACAGGTGAAGGTGGCCAGTGTGGCACCGGGGGCTGAGAGTCGGGCCAATTGAGTGAACAACTCGGGCGTCCACATCTGCGGATTCTTGGCAGGCGCGAAGCCATCCAGGAACCAGGCGTCGATGCGCGCATCGAGCTGCGGCAGGCAGTCATGCACATCGCCAATCAGTAGGGTCAGCACCACCCGGCCGTCGTCAAACAGCAGGCGCTGAAAACCCGGCTGGATGCCGACGTACTGAGCCAGCAACTGGGCGCTGAAAACCTGCAGCTCCGGCCACAAGGCCAGGGCGCGCTCGAGATCGTCGCGTGTGAGCGGATACTTTTCGACGCTGACGAAATGCAGGCGGGCACTGCTCGGGGCATGCTGCGCGAAGGCTTGCCAGGTACAGAGGAAATTCAGCCCGGTACCAAAACCGGTTTCGCCAATTACCAGTCGTCCGTTCACCGGCAGGGCGGCAAAACGTTCTGGCAACTGATTGTTGGCCAGGAACACGTAGCGGGTTTCCTCCAGGCCGCTGGCGCGGGAGAAATAGACATCGCCGAACTGCCGCGACAGCGGTTGGCCGTGATCATCCCAATCGAGGTGGGCTTCTGAAGCGTCGGACATGGCAGGCACCGGGAAAAACGAGACGCGTAGTGTAACGCCCACGCTGGCATTTTCGGTTTTGTCGATGGAGTCGCGTTCCGTTAGTCTGACGCCCTGCAGTCCAGGAATGCCCCCATGTTCGAATCCGCCGAAATCGGCCACGCCATCGCCAAGAAAACCTATGAGGCCGCCGAGCCCGCCCTGCGTGAGGCGCTGCTGGAAGCCCAGTATGAACTCCGCCAGCAGGCGCGCTTTCCGGTGATCATTTTGATCAATGGCATCGAAGGCGCCGGCAAGGGCGAAACGGTCAAACTGCTCAACGAGTGGATGGACCCGCGCCTGATTCGAGTAGAAACCTTCGACCTCCAGACCGATGAAGAGCTGGCGCACCCGCCGGAGTGGCGGTACTGGCGGCAGCTGCCGGCAAAAGGCCGGATCGGGGTGTTCTTCGGCAATTGGTACAGCCAGATGCTGCAGAACCGGGTCAACGGACGGACCAAGGATGCCCAGCTGGATCAGTCCATCAATCGCGCCCTGCGCCTGGAGCGCATGCTGTGCGATGAAGGCGCGCTGGTCTTCAAGTTCTGGTTTCACCTGTCCAGGCACCACATGCAGGCTCGCCTGAAAAGCTTGGCCGATGATCCTCTGCACAATTGGCGTCTCAGTCCGCTGGATTGGCAACAGTCGAAAACCTATGACCGTTTCGTTCATCATGGCGAACGAATCTTGCGCCGCAGCAGCCGCGATTACGCACCCTGGTATGTGATTGAAGGGGTGGATCCGTACTATCGCAGCCTGACCACCGGGCGCATTCTGCTCCAGGGGTTGCAGGCGGCGCTGCAGTCGGGCCGGGGTGCCACGCCGGCACCTCATGCCGCGCCCTTGGTGGCCAGTCCG
Organism: Pseudomonas sp. B392_1p; assembly: GCF_052245235.1. Taxonomy (NCBI): domain Bacteria; kingdom Pseudomonadati; phylum Pseudomonadota; class Gammaproteobacteria; order Pseudomonadales; family Pseudomonadaceae; genus Pseudomonas; species Pseudomonas sp. B392_1p. The sequence goes on along the minus strand of NZ_JBQPXM010000011.1, from coordinate 104,345 downwards.
GACAATCGCAGCCTGCTCAACAGCTTGGATCTGACCCAGGTGCTAAGCAAAGACCACTACAAGGCGCAGCTGGCGACCGAGCAGGCACGGCTGGCGCATTTGATGCGCGACAAGCGCATGCGCCGCCAGGCACTGGTCGCGGTCTTCGAAGGTAACGACGCGGCCGGCAAGGGCGGCGCTATCCGCCGCGTGACCGGTGCCCTGGACCCACGCCAATACCGCATTGTGCCGATTGCCGCGCCCACCGACGAAGAACTTGCCCAGCCGTACCTGTGGCGCTTCTGGCGTCACGTGCCGGCGCGCGGCAAATTCACCATTTTCGACCGTTCCTGGTATGGCCGGGTGCTGGTCGAGCGGGTCGAGGGACTCTGCGCGCAAGCCGACTGGCTGCGGGCCTATGGCGAGATCAACGACTTCGAGGAAAGCCTGGTGGAGCATGGTGTGGTGCTGGTGAAGTTCTGGCTGTCGATCGATAAGGACACCCAGTACCAGCGCTTCAAGGAGCGCGAAGCCACGCCATTCAAGCGCTTCAAGATCACCGAGGAAGACTGGCGCAACCGTGAAAAATGGGACGCCTATGTCGAGGCAGTTGAAGACATGGTCGACCGCACCAGCACGGAAATCGCTCCTTGGACGCTGGTGGAGGCCAACGACAAGCGTTTTGCCCGGGTCAAGGTGCTGCGCACGATCAACGATGCACTGGAAGCAGCCTTCAACAAAAAATAATCAGCCTCGGCCCTGCGGTCTTCATCGTGGCGGAACCGGCCGCCTGGTCAGGACGCATTCGTGACGAGCGCTACTCGCGACTGTCTAGCACGGTTTTCAATTCGTCATAGCCGCCGGCATTGAATACCTGGTGATACCCCAGTCCGCGGAGGGTGTCCTGGGCAATGGATGAGCGGCTGCCGCTGCGGCAATAGAGCACGATGGGCGTGTCCTTGTCAGGGGCCACGTCGGCGATCTGTGCGGCGATTCGGGTGTGCACGATATGCCGGGCTTCGGGCAGCGCGCCGGCGGCGTATTCCGCGTCGCTGCGGACATCGATCAAGACTGCGTTGGGTTGTTCAAGTGCCCGCAAGGCGCTTTCCTGGTCAACCTCCGCGGACAACGCCGGCAGGCTGAACGCGAGGACGGCGGCAAACAGTAAATGGCGCATGGTAGACGGTTCCGTTAGGGTTTGAGGGGCGGCTAGAGCATCCTCCAGCGTGATAGCATCGCACGGGTTTTTCTAGTGGAGATCGTCATGCTAGCCGAGTTGTTTGCCATTCTGGCTCCCGTGCTGATTGCCGCGGGTATCGGCTATGGCTGGGCGCGTAGCGGGCAGGCGTTCCCCACGGCATTTATCGCACAGCTGACCCTGAATGTCGGCACGCCCTGCCTGGTGCTCTCCGCGCTGACGCGCACCCGTGTGGAGCCGCAGGCGTTTGCCGAAATGGTGCTCGGTTGCGTGCTGGTCACCGTCCTCATGGGCGTGGTCGGCTGGTTGGCCAGCCGGTTGTGGCGCCAGGACTGGCGGGTGCTGGTGCCGGCCTTCCTGTTTTCCAATACCGGTAACCTGGGCCTGCCCATCAGCCTGTATGCCTTTGGAGAACAGGGTCTGGCGCTGGCCGTGGTGTTCTTCATGGTGCTGTGCGTCAGCCAATTCAGCCTCGGCGCGCTGTTGGCCGGCGAACGTTCGCCGCGCAAGCTGCTGCTTAATCCGACCATGCTCAGCGTGATGCTCGCGCTCATAGTGGTGATCTTCCAGGTGCCATTGCCGCGATGGTTGGATAACACCCTGGGGCTAATGGCCGGCATGACCATCCCGCTGATGCTGCTGACCCTCGGCGTGTCGCTGGCCTCGATCCGCGTGCGGCATCTGGGCAACGGCATGCTGCAGGGCGGCCTGCGGGTGTGCAGCGGGGCGGCGCTGGCCTGGCTGGTGGGCACCTGGCTGGAGCTGCCACCCTTGACCCTGAATGTGATGATTCTGCAATCGGCCATGCCGGTGGCGGTATTCAACTACCTGTTCGCCGTGCGCGCCAATCGGTCACCGGAAGAAGTGGCAAGCCTGGTGCTGTGTTCGACGCTGCTGGCGTTTCTGTTCCTGCCGCTGTTGCTGGCCTGGTTGCTGCCGGTGCTGCCTCTTTAGCTGAACAACCGGGTCAGATTGGGCAGGATCAGGACCAGGGCGACCGCACACACGATCCAGCCCGCCTGGCGAATTTTCTTCGGCTCTTTGTGCATGATTTTATTCCTTCTTCTTGTTGTTGGGCTTCGCAGGGCCTTGTTGATTGACTCTATCTGGGTCTCTACGTTCTGTTAGACCCCTTGGTTCTCAGCCCGCAGGGGTGCAGAGCGCGGACTTCTCAGCCGTGGTAAAAGCGTGCGGCAGACGGGTTGCCCGGCCAGCCGCCACGCAGCGCCATTCGTCTGAGCGCAGGCGTCAACGCAGCTGAGCGTATTGGTCATTGCCGATAGTCATGCCGGGTCTAAGGTAACGGGCGAACCGGAATTCCGGATGCCAGAACAATGACAAGAGACCAGGCCATGAGCGAAGCATTGATATACGACGCGGTGCGTACGCCGCGCGGCAAAGGCAAACAGGACGGCGCGCTGCACAGCGTCAAACCAGTCAACCTGGTCGCCGGGCTGTTGCGCGTCATGCAACAACGCAACCGGCTGGATACCGCCCAGGTGGATGACCTGGTGCTGGGTTGCGTGACCCCGGTGGGCGATCAGGGCGCCGATATCGCAAAGACGGCGGCTCTGGTGGCCGGTTGGGACGAACAGGTTGCGGGCGTGCAGCTCAACCGCTTTTGCGCCTCGGGCCTGGAGGCGGTGAATCTCGGCGCCATGAAAATACGCTCCGGCTTTGAGGATCTGGTGGTGGTCGGCGGCGTGGAGTCCATGTCCCGCGTGCCCATGGGTTCGGATGGCGGCGCCTGGGCATTGGACCCGGAGACCAACCTGAGCACACAGTTCGTGCCGCAGGGCATTGGCGCCGATCTGATTGCGACGCTGGAAGGTTTTTCCCGTCAGGATGTCGATGCGTTCGCCCTGCGCTCCCAGCAAAAAGCCGCCCAGGCGCGCGCCGAAGGGTTGTTCGCCCGATCACTGGTGCCGGTCATCGACCAGAACGGCGTGGTAGTACTCGATCATGATGAGTTCATACGCCCGCAAACCACCTTGGAAGGCCTCGGCGCCCTCAAACCGAGCTTCGAGATGATGGGCCAGCTGGGCTTCGATGCCACGGCGCTGCGCAAATACAGCCAGGTCGAGCGCATCAACCATGTCCATACGCCGGGCAACAGCTCGGGCATTGTCGATGGCGCAGCGCTGATGTTGATTGGCTCGGCGGCCAAGGGCCGTGAGCTGGGGCTGACGCCGCGCGGGCGCATTGTCGCCACGGCAGTCACCGGCAGCGACCCGACCATCATGCTCACCGGTCCGGGTCCGGCCACCCGCAAGGCGCTGGCCAAGGCTGGGCTGTCGGTGGGCGATATCGACCTGTTCGAAGTCAACGAAGCCTTTGCCTCAGTGGTGATGAAGTTCATGAAGGACATGGGCGTGCCGGAGGACAAGGTCAACGTCAATGGTGGGTCCATTGCGATGGGCCACCCGCTGGGCGCCACCGGTTGCATCATCCTCGGCACCCTGCTCGACGAGTTGGAGCGGCGCAATCAGCGCTACGGCCTGGCCACCCTGTGCGTGGGTGGCGGCATGGGCATCGCCACCATCATCGAACGACTTTAAGGCGGAGAAAAAGAACCATGACTGACGCCATTCGCTACGAAAAAGGCCCGGACAACATCGTCGTCCTGACCCTGGATATGCCGGGCCAGAGCGCCAACACCATGAACGCCGCCTACCGTGTGGCAATGGGCCGCACGGTGACTCGCCTGGAGGAGGAGAAGGACGCGATTGCCGGAGTGATTCTGACCTCGGCGAAGAAGACCTTTTTTGCCGGCGGCGATCTCAATGAACTGATCCAGGTCACCCGCGAGGACGCGCCGGCGTTCTACCAGATGGTGCTGAACATCAAGAGCCAGCTGCGACGGCTGGAAACCCTCGGCAAGCCGGTGGTCGCTGCAATCAATGGCGCAGCGCTGGGCGGTGGTTGGGAAATCTGCCTGGCCTGCCATCACCGCATCGCTTTGGACGATGCGCGTATCCAGCTCGGGCTGCCAGAAGTGACCCTCGGCCTGCTGCCGGGCGGCGGCGGTATCGTGCGCACCGTGCGCCTGCTGGGCATCGAGAAGGCGCTGCCGTATCTGGCTGAGGGCAAGAAGCTGCGCCCGCAGGAGGCGCTCAAGGCCGGGTTGCTGCATGAGCTGGCCGCCACCCCGGACGAGTTGCTGGCTAAGGCGCGGCAGTGGATCCTGGCGAATCCCGTCGCCGTACAGCCGTGGGACGTGAAGGGCTACAAGATTCCCGGCGGCACCCCATCCTCGCCCGCCGTGGCGCAGATGCTGGCCGTCGCGCCCAGCGTGTTGCGTGACAAGACCAAGGGCTGTTTCCCGGCGCCGGAAAAGATCCTCTGCGCCGCAGTCGAGGGCGCTCAGGTGGACTTCGACACCGCGCAGCTGATCGAGGCGCGCTATTTCACCGAGCTGGTCATCGGGCAGGTGGCGAAGAACATGATCGGCACCTTCTGGTTCCAGCTCAATGAAATCAACGCCGGCCGTTCGCGGCCCCAGGGTTTCCCCACCTATGCGACGCAAAAAGTCGGCGTGCTTGGGGCTGGCATGATGGGCGCCGGCATTGCCTATGTGTCAGCCATGGCTGGCATCGAGGTGGTACTCAAGGATGTCTCGCTGGCGGCCGCCGAGAAGGGTAAAGCCTATTCGGCCGCCCTGCTGGACAAGAAGGTGTCCCGTGGCCAGCTGAGTGCAGAGAAACGCGACGCCATCCTTGCACGCATCACCCCGAGCGTTGACGATGCTGATTTTGCCGAGTGCGACCTGATCATCGAGGCGGTTTTCGAGGATCGCGCCCTCAAAGCCAGTGTCACGGCCGCCGCCGAAGCCTGCGCACTGCCGGAGGCGCTGATCGCCTCCAATACCTCGACGCTGCCGATTACCGGCCTGGCCAGCGCCGTGCGCCATCCGGAAAAATTCATCGGCCTGCATTTCTTCAGTCCCGTGGACAAGATGCCGCTGGTGGAGATCATTCGCGGCGAGCAAACCAGCGACGAAGCTCTGGCGCGGGCGTTCGACTTCGTGCTGCAGATCAACAAGACGCCGATTGTCGTGCATGACAGTCGCGGCTTTTTCACCTCGCGGGTGTTCGGCACCTTTACCAATGAAGGCATTGCCATGCTCGGCGAGGGTGTGTCGGCGGCAATGATCGAAAACCAGGCCCGTCAGGCGGGCATGCCGGTCGGTCCGCTGGCGATCTCCGATGAAGTGTCGATGAGCCTGATGGAGCATATTCGCCGGCAGGCAGTCAGTGACCTGGCTGCCGAAGGCAAGACGGCGCCCGAGCATCCGGCATTCGCGGTGATCGACTTGATGCTCAACGAGTACCAGCGTCCCGGCAAGGCCGCCGGTGGCGGTTTTTACGACTACCCGCAAGAGGGCAAGAAACATCTGTGGCCGGAGCTCAAGGCGCGCTTCGAAAAAGCCGGGGCACAGATTTCACCCCAGGATGTGCGCGATCGTCTGCTGTTCATCCAGGCCATCGAGACCGTGCGCTGTGTGGAGGAGGGCGTATTGCGCTCCACCGCCGACGCCAACATCGGTTCGGTGTTCGGGATCGGTTTTGCGGCCTGGAGCGGTGGTGCCTTGCAGTTCATCAACCAGTACGGCCTGGCCGACTTCATCGCCCGTGCTCAGTACCTGACGGAGCAGTACGGCGAACGTTTCTCGCCGCCGGCGTTGTTGCTGGAGAAGGCGGCGCGAGGGGAAACCTTCTAAAAAAACACTGATGACCCTGCGGTGCCGGCTGCATGCCGGCATCCGCAGTGCTGGTTTGCCGATGTGAAATCGGCCCTACATGGCGATTGCCGCTCAGGCGAAGCGCTGTTCCAGCCAGGCAATGATTGCCTTGGATTCGTACAGCCAGGAAACCTGGCCATTTTCTTCAATACGCAGGCAGGGCACCTGTATTTTTCCGCCTTGGGTTTCCAGTTCCTGGCGGGCCTGGGCGTCGTTCTTGGCATCGCGCAGGGCGATCGGCAAGTTCAGCCGATGCAGGGCACGCCGCGTCTTCACACAAAACGGGCAACCGTGAAACTGATAAAGCGCCAGGTTGGCTGTGCGTGCCTTGACCTCGGCTTGCGCCTCCGCGCTGCGCTGCATTTTTTTCGGGCGGGTGAGGAAATCAATAAAAACGATCAGTTGGCCCAAGCCAACCCGTAAGGCCTTGATAAGCACAGTCAGGCTCCAGAATAGAAAAGGTTGCGCAGTGTAGCCGATTGACGGCTGTGTCTGGCGGGCGCGGGCTATTCCTCACCACGCACGGGCTATGGTAAGAAGGGTGACAACCGCTCCATACCTTTATGTTTTTGGAATTCCCATGTCGTTGCGTATCTGTATTCTGGAAACCGATCACCTGCGTCCTGAGTTCGTCGAGCAGTACACCGGCTATGGCCATATGTTCGAACGGTTATTCGCTAACCAACCGATTGCCGCGCAGTTTGAAATTTTCAACGTGGTTGAGGGCCATTACCCGGCCGATGACCAGCGTTATGACGCCTATCTGGTTACCGGCAGCAAGGCGGACTCGTTCGGCAGCGATCCGTGGATCCAGACGCTTAAGACTTATCTGCTGGAGCGCTACCAGAACGGCGACAAGCTGCTGGGCATCTGCTTCGGTCATCAGTTGCTGGCGTTGTTGCTCGGTGGCCAGAGCGAGCGGGCCGGTCAAGGGTGGGGCGTGGGCATGCATCATTACAGCGTTCAGGAGCAACTGGACTGGATGCAGCCGGCGCTGGATCAACTGACCCTGCTGATCAGCCATCAGGACCAGGTCACCCGCGCTCCGGAAAACGCCACGGTGCTGGCCTCCAGCGAGTTCTGCCCAATTGCTGCGTTCCGCATCGAGGACCGCGTACTGTGCTTCCAGGGGCATCCCGAGTTCGTACCGGATTATTCACGGGCACTGCTCGACGTGCGCCAGCAAACCCTGGGCGAGACGCTCTATCAGAATGCCTTGCAAAGCCTTCATCTGCCGCATCACGGCAGTGTGGTGGGCGAGTGGATGCTGCGCTTTATCGCCCAGGGGCGCGAAGCGTAACGTTCAATATGTGTTAGCTGCTGTAAGGGTTAAGGGGCGCGGCAGCAGGGAATTGGGTTCGTCCCGTGCATCGCGCCGAGCCCCATCAATGCCCATCAATGATGGGCATTGTCTCGCTCAACGCAACGCTACCGACCTAAAGCGGCTGCGCCGCGGCCAGGCGCTGCTCCAATTGTTCATCCAGCTCGTCAATGCATGCCTGCATGCGGGCATGGCATTGCTCGATCAGCGCCGGCATGTCTTCCAGGCTCAGGTGTGCGGTTGGAATGGCCGGCAGCGCGCGGACGCGTATCTGCCCACTGTCCCAGCGATTCAGATCCAGTGTTTGGGTGTAGCGGCTGACGCACACCGGCACGATCGGAGCCCCAGCGGCGATGGCCATCTGAAACGCCCCTTTCTTGAACGGCAGCAGCTCCTGGCCGCCATTGCGCGTACCTTCCGGAAACACCCAGATAGACGTCTGGCGCTTTTGCAGGGTTTCGGTGGTGGTGAGCATGGTCTGCCTGGCCTTGCAGGCATTGCTGCGATCAATCAGGACATTGCCGGCCAGCCAGTAAAGCTGGCCGAACACTGGAATCCACTTCAGGCTTTTCTTGCCCAGGCTCACGGTGCGTGAGGGCACCGTGCCGCCGAGGACGAACAGGTCGTAATTGGACTGATGATTGGCAATGATCACACAGGCCTGTGTTTGACTGTTCAGGTGCTCCAGTTCGGTCTCGACCTTGATGCGCAGCAACCATTGGCTCGGGGTGGCGAACAAACGGGCGCACAAAGACGTATTGTTGGGATTGAAAGGGCGGAGCACGCCAAGCAACGCGCCGAGGCAGCTGGCAATAACGGAATACACGCTCAGCAACAACAAGCGCAGAACGGACAGCATGGCAGGATCTCCAGCAAAGGGACGTCGAGTGTACGAACGTCCACTGTGCTCGGCAATCCACTCGCCTTGGCAACGGTCCCAAACGGTCTGTTAGAGACCGTGGCGCTTGTCCAACTCGATAGCCTGCTCAAGGGCGTCAAGCAATTCTTTGCGTACCTTGAGCTTGGTGTTGCGGTGAGCGGTCATGTTGATCTTCTTCAACTGATTCGCTGTCTCCAGTGCGGTGCTCATCAGCGCCTCGGGGGTGACCACCTTGTCCAGGAAGCCGGCTTCGCGCGCGCCCTGCGGATCGAACATCTCGCCGTTGATCACCGAGCGGTGGAAAGCGGATTTGCGTAAGCGATCACGGGCCAGCTCGATACCGACGTAATGCATGGTCATGCCGATCTGCACTTCGTTCAGGCCGATGCTGAACGGACCTTCAACACCGATGCGATAGTCTGCGGAGAGCAGGATAAAGGCACCCTTGGCTACTGCATGGCCTGGGCAGGCGACGATGATCGGGAAGGGGTGAGCAAGCATGCGTCGGGCCAATGTCGAGCCGGCGGCGACCAGGTCCAGTGCGTTTTGCGGGCCGGACGTCATGACCTTGAGGTCGTACCCGCCGGAAAGAATGCCCGGCTGCCCGGTAATGATCACCACGGCGCGGTCCTGCTCGGCGCGATCCAGCGCCGCATTGAAGGCGACGATCAGGTCCGGTGAAATCGCGTTGACCTTGCCGTTATGCAGGGTCAGGGTGGCGATGCCGTCTGTGCATTGATAGGAAAGCAGCTCACTCATGGCGGGGGGTTCCTTGTGATAAGTGACGCTGACGTTACCCAGCCGGCCTGCACAGGTAAAGCACGATGACTGACTGGGCGGTCGCAGAGCTGAGCGAAAATGCAGCTATTTTCGCTGGGGATACTTAAACGCATGAAAAAGCTGAAAAAAAGTTTGCCTTTGCAGAAACGTTCGACTAAATTAGCGCGCCTCGACGGGGTGAACGCCTCGAAGAGATCCGGTGAGGTGTCCGAGCGGTTGAAGGAGCACGCCTGGAAAGCGTGTATACGGGAAACCGTATCGTGGGTTCGAATCCCACCCTCACCGCCAGACCATATACGCAAAGCCCCGTTATACGGGGCTTTTGCGTTTCTGGGGTTCGTAGTTCCCACACTTGTTCCCACACTTTGTCGGCGCGTGACGTTATCCCGCAGGGCTTTCGAGTTTTGGGAGGTGAAGACTGCGTCTGACTCACACCGGCGGTGTGCGCGACCTGCCTAAGGTATCCCTTGGGATGCTGACAGGCTGAAACTCTCAAGGAAACGGTGGGCATTGCCCGCTCGCAGTGTTGATTATCGCTTGGTGAGTTTCTGCTTCGCTGGGTGTTTTACCCGCCAAGAAAACCCAACCGGATGCTGAAACTCTGTCAGGATGATCGGCGGCTGATTGAGATTTTCAAATGGGACAGCCGATCCGGAGCTGTCCTGGTGGGTGCGATCCTTGTGCTGAATCAGCTCGCCTATGTAGGCCTTGACGGTATCCAGTTTCGCTTCGAGCTGATACGGCCCGGTCGGTATAGAGCCATCGCTGGCTGGCCACTTGTTTGAACTGATTAGGTGACCATATCCAGCCTTCCTACGTGCAGGGTCAGGCTGATCTTGCTGCGCAATGCATCCACTTCGAACGTGGAGTCCTCGGCCAGATCCTCGCGACGGAAAAGACGGAGTGACAGTCCAAGCGCACTCCAGTACCGCATGCCCGTGTCGTTAATTAAGTCATTTCAAAACCAGAAACGGACCCCGGCCACTACGCGGCTTTCACTGCTGTCCTCATTGTTGGCTCGTCGCATATCAGCGGTATCACTATAGGCGCGATACCAATTCACACCGATATAGGGCGCGAATTGCCGGTTGATTTCATAACGTAGGCGCAAGCCCAGCTCAGTGTCGCTAAGGCCTGCTCCCACGCCACGTTTCGGGTCGTTGCGGCCATGCAGATTGACCTCAAGGCTGGGCTGTAGGATCAGTTGGTTGGTCAATAGGATGTCGTAGTCGGCGGTTAGCCGAGCAGCGCTTTGACCGCCTTCGCCGAGGAACGCGGTCGCTTCGGTTTCCAGGCCAAACAGCGGCATGCCTTGTACGCCGAACGTCGCCCAGGTTTGCGGCGAGCCGGGCTTGAAGTCCTGGCGTACACCGGCCACGGTTTCCCACCAGGGGCCGATGGCGTGGCTCCACAGCAACTGCAGTTCGGCCTCTTCGGTGTGGCCATCGACGCGCTCGCCTTCTGAGCGGAACGCCAAGCGATCGATGTCGCTGCCGATCCAGCCGTTGATGTCCCAAGCCAGCGCGTTGCCGTCGTCCGCGTCCTGCCATTCCAGTTGCTCAGCGAGCACAAGGTAGTTCATTCCACCTTCGTGCATGGCCTGTGGTGGCAACTCGGGGAAGGCGGCGGCCCGGTCGGCGTCAGTTAACGCCGGAACCGGGTGGCCGGCTGGTGTTTGAGTGTGTCGCGGTATGGATGTTTTTGAACCGGGGTGCATCGCGCCAGGCTTCATTTGGCGCATGTGTTCCATCATCTGCTTATGGTCCATGTCGCCGTGGTTCATTTGCCCATCTTTCATGTGCTGACGATGCATTTCCTGCATCCTCTGCATCATCTTTTGGTCCATGTCGCCATGGTCCATTCCCCCGTCCTTCATGTGCTGGCGATGCATCTCCTGCATCGGCTGGCCATGATCCATTGCGGGGCCGCGTGGCTTATCTGTCGTTTTGGTGTCGGGAGCAGCCTGCGGGTGGTGGCCTTGGTGTTCGTCCTGGGCCATGGCGTGCGGCAGTTGCAGTGCCCCCGCCAGGCCAAGGGCCAATACGGAAGTCAGGAGACTGCGTGGGGTGGCATTCATCGTGTCTCTCCTTACTCGTCCACACGGACTTCGCGGAACATGCCGAGGTCCATGTGCATCAACAGGTGGCAGTGGTAGGCCCAGCGGCCAAGGGCATCGGCGGTGACGCGGTAGCTGCGTTTGGCGCCCGGCGGCAGGTCGATGGTGTGTTTGCGCACCAGGAAGTTGCCCTGTTCGTCCTCCAGATCGCTCCACATACCATGCAAGTGAATGGGGTGGTGCATCATGGTGTCGTTGACCAGCACGATGCGGATGCGCTCGCCATATTTCAGGCGGATCGGCTCGGCATGGGCGAACTCCACGCCGTCGATGGACCAGGCGAAGCGCTCCATGTGACCGGTCAGGTGCAGTTCGATGGTGCGGCTCGGCTGCCTGCCATCCGGATCGGCGAAACGGCTGCGCAGGTCGGCATAGGTCAGTACGCGGCGCCCGTTATCGCGCAACCCGATGCCGGGATCAGCCAGCTTGGGTACCGGCATCATGGTCTGCATATCCAGCAAGGGATTGCCGGCCTCGCTGGCCGGATGCCGCTGCATGCCTGCCATTGAGCCATGGTCCATACCCATCATGGCGCCGTGATCCATGCCTGCCATCGAGCCATGATCCATACCGGACATCTGGCTGTGGTCCATGCCGGCCATTGAGCCGTGATCCATATCGCTCATGGCGGCGTGATCCATGGAGTTGCCATGGGCCCCATGATTGCCGTGGCCCATGTCTTCCATGGTGAGTTCGGGGCGCGGATCCACCGCGGGTACCGGCGCGCGTAGCCCTTCACGTGTCGCCAGACTGCCGCAGGCGTACCCACTGCGATCCATGGCTTGGGCGAACAAGCTATAGGCCTGCTGGTCCGTGGGCTCCACCAGGATGTCGTAGGTTTCCGCCACTGCCAGACGCAGTTCATCCACCTCAACCGGCTCCACGGGCTGGCCGTCGGCAGCGATAACCGTCAGTTTCAGGCCGGGGATGCGGAAGTCGAAGTAGGTCATGGCCGAGCCGTTGATCAGGCGTAGGCGAATGCGTTCGCCTGGCTTGAACACGCCGGTCCAGTTGTTTGCCGGTGTATGGCCGTTGAGCAGAAAGCTGTAGGTAGCCCCACTGACGTCGGCCAGATCCGTGGGGCTCATGTTCATTTTCGCCCAGGCCCAGCGGTTACTCAGGGTTTCGCTCCAGCCCTTGTCAGTGACATCCTTGATAAAGTCGCCGACCGTACGACGATGCTCGTTGTAGTAGTCCGACTGCTTTTTCAGCTTGGCCAGTACGCGCGCCGGATTCTCATCGGTCCAGTCAGAGAGCATCACGACATAGTCACGCTCATAGCGGTAGGGCTCGGGTCGCAGCGGATCGATGATCAGCGGGCCGTAAACCCCCAGCTGTTCTTGGAAGCCGGAATGGCTGTGGTACCAGTAGGTGCCGTGCTGTTTGACCTTGAAGCGGTATTCGTACATACCGTCCGGCGCGATGCCGGCGAAGCTGAAACCGGGGACGCCGTCCATGTTGGCCGGCAGCAGGATGCCGTGCCAATGGATTGAGGTGTCTACCGGCAGGCGGTTACGCACGCGCAGCGTTACGGTGTCGCCTTCACGCCAGCGCAGCAGCGGGCCAGGGATCGAGCCGTTGATCGCCATGGCGGTACGCCGCTTGCCGGTAAAGTCGACATCCAGTGCGTCGATGGTCAGGTCGAACTCGGTCCCGGCCAGTACGGTCGGCTGGCCTGGGCTGGTCAATGCCCAGACCGGTTGGCGCCACAGGCCGAAGCCGGCGAGCGCGCCGCCGGCGACCATGCCCTTGATCACGGTGCGACGTGAAGGAGTGGAATGCATCTGGGATATCCCTACTGTCAAAGGTTTGGACGAAACGTGTCGACGCGCTTTGCAAAGCCGCGCTCGCCGTCAGGAAACTCAGGCCGCTCTTTAAGCGTTATTCGGTGAGGGCAGGGCAGTGCGCCACAATTCCATTCGGGCCGGCGTCGGTCGGATTGCGATGGACACGCCTTAGGCACCCTTTGCCAACCTCAGGGCTGGCAATAAGCCGGCCTGTGGCGTGAACCGGCATTTTCGATAGGCCGCAGCCTAACGACCTCTGGCTGTCGGCAGGCTGAAGCGGCGATTACATTTCTGTCAGTTGGCTCTGGGTCGAGAGGAGCAGGGTTTTTTCCGGGAAAGACCGAATTACAGGGTTTGAATTCGGCCGTTGGCTTGGCGCAGAAGTTCGACGAAGCTTTCGGCGTCGGTTTCACCTACCGTGCGCAGGTCTTGCCATTCATCGCCACTGGGCGCGAACAATTGCAGCGCCGGTGGGCCGAACAGCCGGTAGCGATCGAGCAGGGCGCGTTGCTCAGCATCGCTACGCGTTATGTCGAAGCGCACCAGTCGGTAACCGATCAGTTGCTCGCGCACGGCGGGTGCTTCCAGCACTTCTCGTTCAATGACCTTGCAGCTGATGCACCAGTCGGCGTACCAGTCCAATAGCAGGGGTTGGCCGGCATTCTTCGCTGACAGCAGTGCCGCATCCAGGGCGGCCGGTGTGTCCAGAGTCTGCCAGCCGGCGTTTGCGTTGGACGGAAGTACGACTTGGGCGTCTAAGCGACCCAGCGGTCGCATTGGATCGGATTGACCTTGCAAAGCGCCGAGCCAGGCGCTGACACCGTAAACCAGCAGAGCCACACCGAGCAGTTGGGCGAGCCTTTGCTGGCCGGACTTGGGTGTGAATTCCAGAGCACCGAGCCACAGCGCAGTGCCAACCGCCAAAAGGCCCCACAAAGCCAGAGTCACTGCAGGGGGCAATACACGTTCCAGCAGCCATACAGAGACGGCGAGCAGCATCACGCCGAAAGCCTTGCGTACACCGACCATCCAGGTCCCGGACTTGGGCAGCAAGGCTCCGCCACCGGTGGCGAACAGGACCAGCGGCGCGCCCATGCCCAAGCCCAGGGCGAACAGCTTCAGACCCCCGCCGAAGGCGTCGCCGGTGGCGCTGATGTACAGCAGCGCACCAACCAGCGGTGCTGTCACGCAGGGTGAAACCAGCAGGCTGGACAGCACGCCGAGCGTGGCGGCACCGATCATTGAACCCCCGCGGGTTCGGCTGGCCAGACGATCCAATCGTTCGCTGATAAAGCGCGGCAAGCGCAACTCGAATGCGCCGAACATGGCCAGGGCGAACACAGTGAAGAACGTGGCAAAGGGCACCAGCACCCAGGGAGATTGCAGGCGCGCCTGCAGGTTGAGGCCGGCACCAAACACGCCCATCAGTGCTCCAAGCAGAGCGAAGCAGACAGCCATGGGGAGTACGTAGGCAAGCGACAGGCGCAAGCCTCGCATTCCACCGAGCTGCCCCCGCAATACCACGCCAGACAAAATCGGCAGCATCGGCAGCACGCAGGGAGTGAAAGTCAGGCCCAGGCCAGCCAGGAAAAACAACACCAGACTGCCCCAGTCTACGGGGACTCGCTGTTGCAGGGCTGCAATAGTAGGCGGGTCACTTACCTGAAAAGTACGAACTTCCGGTGGATAGCACAGCCCCAAATCAGCACACCCCTGATAGCTCACCTGGAGGGTAAATGATCTGTTCTGAGGATTGTCAATCGGTAACAGCAAGTCGGTTATGCCGTAGAACACCTCGACATCGCCGAAAAACTCATCGGTTTTCGGTTCGGCCGCAGGCCATTGGGGGATGCCGATTGACACTTGCGGGTGATCGCTAGTGAAGGCGAAACGATGCTTGTAAAGGTAATAGCCATCAGCGTTTATGAAACGCAGATGGAGGCTGTCCTGGCCGGCTTCTATCAGGTCGAGGCCAAAGGCCTTATCCACCGGAAGGAAATCCTGGCTGTTGTTCAGAGGGACACTGGACAACGCCGGCTGAGCACGCGGCAGATCAAATATCCCAGCACTGGTAGGCATGGAGAGCAGAAGAAGCAGACAGAACAGGAGGCGGGACATGGGCATCTCGCGGGCCAAAAGCGTGTGAACAGGGGATAACAGGATTCGGCCCTTACGCGGGAGCTGTCCTTCAGAATGCGGGCCGGCGGCGGATTGCGTCTACTACGCACTCCAGTGCCGGGCCCGCCCAGCCGCTATCAGCGGCGCGGAACTCGATCCAACGGGTAACGGGCGATGGTCTCCTCCTGGCCAGAGCGGGCTAACCCGATCACCTGGTAGGGATGTTTGACGTCGCCGTACTCCATACCGGGTGAGCCGGCCGGCATGCCAGGCACGGCGATTCCCAGCAGGTCGGGACGCTTGCGCAGTTCCAGAATTTGCGCCACAGGCACGTGACCTTCAACGAACTTGCCATCGATTAGGCCTGTATGACAGGACGCCAGGCGCGGCATCACCCCCAGATCTTGCTTGATCGCACTCATGTTGCGTTCGACGTGGTCGCGGACCTCGAAGCCGTTGTCCTTCAAGTAGGTGATCCAGTCCTTGCAGCATCCGCAGTTGGCGTCGCGGTGCACATCAATGGTCAGGCGCTCGGCGGCTTGGACAGTCCCACTCATCAGCAGGACGGCGAGGGCTGCGGTAGTCAGTTTTCTTGACATAAAGAACCTCTTTCTTGAATCGCGTGTTCAATTGCAACAGCAACCACCGCTGCCACCGCAACCAGCTCTTTTCTCGCTGCTTGACGCGGCGGCCGGACTGGTCAGCTGGGCGGGATATCCAGCCTCAGCCAGGGAGGCGATGAGTGCATGGCTGTCGCTCTGGCCACTGACCCGCACACGGCCCCCTTGCAGGTCGACATCCACCGTGGTGACGCCTTCCACAGTGTTGAGCGCCTCGGTGACATGCTTGACGCACGAGCCGCAGCTCATGCCTTCGACACTCAGTTCAATGGTGCTCATGACAATCTCCTGGCGGGGGGTCGCTGTTAGGGTTGTGCCAATCTTCAACCTTGCCAGACTGGCAAGGTCAAGCGTGTCAATCGATTGCTACCTTGCGCAGCCTCAAGGCGTTAAACACCACCGAGGCCGAGCTCATGCTCATCGCCAGCGCGGCGATCATCGGCGACAGCAGGTGGCCGGTCAGCGGGTACAGCAGGCCGGCCGCCAGCGGAATGCCCAGGGCGTTGTAGAGAAAGGCGAAGGTCAGGTTCTGGTGCATGTTGCGCACGGTGGCCACCGACAGGCTGCGCGCGCGCAGGATGCCCAGCAGATCGCCTTTGACCAGCGTGACTTGGGCGCTGTTCATCGCCACGTCAGTGCCGGTGCCCATGGCAATGCCAATATCGGCGCGCGCCAGGGCTGGGGCGTCGTTGATGCCGTCGCCGGCCATGGCCACGCGGTGACCTTGCTGTTGCAGGGAGGCGGCCAGGCGTTCCTTGTCCTGCGGTTTGACCTCGCCGTGCACTTCCTCGATGCCCAACTCGCGGGCCACTGCACGGGCAGTGGTCAGGCCGTCGCCGGTGGCCATGATCACCCGCACGCCGTCTGCCTGCAGGCGCTGGACCGCCAGTTTCGACGTCGGTTTGATCGGATCGGCAACCGCCAGCAGGCCGGCCAGCGCGCCGTCCACCGCCAGGAACATGATGCTCACGCCTTCGCCGCGCAGCTGTTCAGCACGTGCCTTGAGGGGGCTGGCATCCACGCCGGCATCATTCATTAGCGCGGTGTTGCCCAACTGTAAGTGGTGGCCGTCAACCTGGCCACGCACGCCGATGCCGGAAGCCGATTCGAACGCCTCGGGCGTGCTCAATACCAAGCCCTGTGCTCGGGCATGATCGACGATCGCGTGGGCCAGGGGATGTTCGCTGCCTTGATCCAGGCTGGCAGCCAGTCGCAGCACCTCGTCGTGGGTGAAACCGGGCGCCGCTTCCACGCTGTGGAAGGCCGGGCGACCTTCAGTCAGGGTGCCGGTCTTGTCGACGATCAGGGTATCGATCTTGCGCAGGTTCTCGATGGCGCCGGCATCGCGAAACAGGACGCCGCTGCCGGCCGCCTTGCCGGTGGCGACCATGACCGACATCGGCGTGGCCAGGCCAAGGGCGCACGGACAGGCAATGATCAGCACCGCCACCGCGTTGATCAGGCCGAACACCCAGCTTGGCTCCGGCCCCCACAGGCCCCAACCGAGGAAGGTCAGGATGGCGATACCGATCACCACCAGCACAAAGTAACCGGCGATGACGTCGGCCAGCCGCTGCATTGGCGCCTTGGAGCGCTGCGCCTGGGCAACCATCTGCACGATTTGCGCAAGCATGGTCGAGCTGCCAACCTTCTGCGCCTCCATCACCAGGCTGCCATGGGCGTTCAGGGTGGCCCCGATGAGGCTGTCGCCAGCGCGCTTCATGATCGGCACCGGCTCGCCGGTCAGCATCGACTCGTCCACTGCGCTTTCACCTTCCAACACCAGGCCGTCGACCGGCACCTTCTCGCCTGGTCGCACTCGCAGTTTGTCACCGCTGTGCACATGGGTGAGCGGGATGTCTTCTTCCGTGCCGTCGGCATTGATGCGCCGCGCGGTCTTGGGCGCCAGGCCGAGTAGCGACTTGATCGCCGCCGAAGTCTGCGAACGCGCCTTGAGTTCGAGAATCTGGCCGAGCAGGGTTAGCGAGATGATGACTGCGGCCGCCTCGAAGTACACGCCGATGCGCCCATCCTGGATGAAGTCGGCGGGAAACACGCCCGGCGCCAGGGTGGCGACCAGGCTGTACAGGTAGGCGGCGGCGGTGCCGAGGCCGATCAGCGTCCACATGTTCGGGCTGCGCAGCAGGAACGAGCGTACGCAGCGCACGAAGAACGGCCAGCCAGCCCAGAGCACCACCGGAGTGGTCAATACAAGCTCGACCCAGTTCTGCGTAACGCCGTGGAACAGACTGAGGGCATGACCGCCCATGGCCAGCACGGTGACAATCACCGTCAACGGTAGCGTCCACCAGAAACGGCGGGTGAAGTCCTTGAGTTCTGGGTTTTCCTCTTCTTCCAGATCGGGCATGACCGGCTCCAGGGCCATGCCGCATTTGGGGCAAGTGCCAGGGCCGATCTGAAGAATTTCCGGGTGCATCGGGCAGGTGTATTCGGCACCGGGATCGGCTACAGCGGCCGACGCCTGGGCAGCGGTATGGGCGTGGTCGCCATGATGGACATGTTCGGCACACTTGGAGGTTTTGCCCGGCGCGGGTAGATACTGGCGCGGCTTGGCATTGAACTTGTCCAAGCAGTGCTTGCTGCAAAAGTGCAGCCGATGGCCGTCGTGGCTGGCCTGGTGGGGGCTGTCGGAGTTCACCGTCATGCCGCAGACCGGATCCCGATCACTGGGCAGTTGGTGCAGCGAGGGGGGTTGAATTGCGTTGGACATTAACCGCTCCTGTATAGACCCTTGTGCGCATCCTGGAGAGCAAGGGCATTTTCGATAATTTACCTGCGCGGGGCTGACGTCATCCTGACATCAGGATTACATTGCTGTCAGCTTCTGGTCCGCGTCCTTTCTGCGGGGCACACTAGTCGCTCTGTCATTTGAGTCCTGCCCATGAAACTTTTGGTCGCGGAAGATGAACCGAAAACCGGCGCTTACTTACAGCAAGGGCTCAGCGAGGCCGGATTTACCGTCGATCGCGTCACCAGTGGCATCGATGCCCTGCAATATGTGCTGAGTACACCCTATGACCTGCTGATCCTTGACGTAATGATGCCCGGTCTGGACGGCTGGGAGGTACTGCGCCTGGTGCGAGCGGCCGGCAAGGACATGCCCGTGCTGTTTCTTACCGCGCGGGACCGTGTGGAGGACCGGGTCAAGGGTCTGGAACTGGGGGCCGATGATTACCTGGTCAAACCCTTCGCGTTCTCCGAGCTGCTGGCCCGGGTGCGCAGCCTGCTGCGGCGCGGCAACACGGCTGCGATCGCGACACACCTGCGCATCGCCGATCTGGAAGTCGATCTGTTCAAGCGCCGCGCCATACGCGCCGGTCGGCGCATCGATTTGACCGCCAAGGAATTCGCCCTGCTGGAACTGTTAATGCGCCGGCGCGGCGAGGTGTTGCCCAAGTCGCTGATTGCTTCGCAGGTCTGGGATATAAATTTCGACAGCGACACCAACGTGATCGAGGTAGCCATTCGCCGATTACGGGCCAAGATCGACGACGACTTCGAGCCCAAGTTGATCCACACCGCGCGCGGCATGGGCTACATGCTCGACGAGCCCGAGCAGTCGTGAGCCGCCTGTCCCTGACCACGCGCTTGAGCCTGCTATTTATGCTGGCCGTCACCAGCGTGCTGGCGCTGGCCGGCGTGTTGTTCAATCAGCTCAGCCAGCACCATTTCGACGAGCTGGATCGCCAGGTGTTGGCTGATAAGCTGGTTGCCGCCGAACAACTGCTGCTCGGACTCGGCGACCTGCAGCGCCTCGATCCAGTGCGACCACAGCTGCACGCCATGCTTGGCGGGCATCGCGACTTGTCCGTACTAATCCTTGATGGCGAGGGCCGCATCCTGTTCAGCATGCCGTCGCTGAACGTGGTGCCCGAGCAGTATCGGCAATTGGCCACGCGAGAAGCCGGTGAATGGCATCTCAATGGTCAGGTTTTGCGCGGCGCGGCGCGAGTAATTGAGCGAGGCAGCCAGCGCTTGAGCGTGCTGCTGATGCTCGATGTGACTACTCACAAGGTATTTTTCCATGTTCTGGCCGGCTGGCTGTGGGCGGTTCTGATCCTGTTCGCCCTGCTCAGCGCCTTGCTCGGCTGGATGCTGGCCAGAAGCGGTTTGCGACCCGTGCGCGACGTGACCCAGGTGGTGGCCTCGGTGTCGGCCAGATCGCTAACCGAACGCATCCCCACGCAGAACGTGCCGGTTGAGCTGATACCGCTCGTGCTGGCTTTCAACGACATGCTCGCTCGTCTGGAAGAGTCCTTCGTCAGGCTGTCCAACTTCTCGGCGGACATCGCCCATGAGCTGCGCACGCCGGTCAGCAACTTGCTGACGCATACCGAGGTGGTGCTCAGTCGCGCAAGAAGTCTGGACGACTATCAGGAAAACCTGCATTCGAACCTGGAAGAACTGCAGCGCATGTCGAGGATGATCGACGACATGCTGTTTCTAGCCAAGGCGGACAACGGGCTGATTATTCCCGAGCGCCAGCCGGTGGACCTGCATCGGCTGTGCGCCAGTCTGCTGGAATTCTACGAAATGGTCGCTGAGGAGTGGAAAGTCCGTTTCGTGCTCACCGGTTCAGCAACACTCAACGGCGACGCGCTGATGCTGCGCCGCGCGCTGTCCAACCTGTTGTCGAATGCGCTGCGCTACACCCCGGAGGGTGCGGCGATCCTCGTGTCGATTCGACAGGAGATGGGCGAAGTGCGACTGACGCTGAGCAACCCCGGTGAGAGCATTGCACCTGAACACCAGGAGCGTCTGTTCGACCGTTTTTACCGGGTCGACAAGGCTCGGCGTGAGGGCCAGCCCGGAAATGCCGGTCTGGGCTTGGCCATTACCCGTTCAATCGTCGAGGCCCATCAAGGGAGCATCCAGTGCCGCAGCGCCGAGGGCTGTACCACATTCGAACTGGCATTTCGCGTTTAACGTGGGTGGTCTGATTTTTTCCACCTCCGTGGCTCGCCTATACCGCCTTCTATGGATTCTGATGATCGCCCTGCAAAGCGGGACTCAGCCGCAGAGGTAAGTAAGGAAGCCAGCGGCACGTTGAATGGCAAGGGTGGGCCGAAAAGAGTATTTGCCATAAAATTCCGTTTTTATCGCATTTCAAATAAGTAATGTTGGGTTCAGTCTCTTGTAATTTGCGGGTTGTTATAGTGAAAACAATCCATAGAAAGTTGAGAGGCTGATAAATGAAAATACTTAAATATTCAATTTTGGCTATGTTCCTGGCAAGCGGTGCTGCTATAGCAGAGGAAGGGTCTACCAAATCTATAGAAATGAACCAGAAGCTCCGCGCTAACCAAGGGTTGCTGTGGGAGGCAGGGACAAAAATAACTGATCAGAGCGATCAGGCTAAAAATGAGGATGAAGCAAAACTGGTGGATAAAAGCTCATAGTCTTCAACTTTGGTTGTTCACCTCTTTGAAGTAATGCTCATGCTCCCATTGAGGTGTACCTTTAGGCGCTGAAAAGCGCCTTTTTTTATCGTGCGCCGTGAGTGGCGCTGTCCGGTTCTCTATTGTGGTGAGCCGATGACTAATAAGTGAAAGTCCTCTGCACACCATTAGAGAAAATGTTCTTGATTTCTCAGCCTCAGAGGGGCTCTGCGGCTGAACATAATTGCCCCAGATGGACTGCAGCGGTCGGCGTGCTCGGTACTGCCTGGGGGCGCTATAGACGCTTTTTGTCGAAGCATGCCTAAGGCTTTTGATTCTCTTTGGAGTCATTGGTGCTTTGGGAATGGGAATGCCCGCCATGATTGTGGCCAAACAGATGCATCAACGGGCAAAGTAGAAGTATGAAATAGAATAGAGCCTGAGAAAGATGACCGTAATGCTCCCGCGCCACATAAAAGATACCAATTATTCCAACCATGATCAGCGCGATCACAATTCTGCCTTTTCCAAAAAAGCGCTCTTTAGTGTTGGGATGATGGGAGTGAACCATATATTAGCCTCGCTTCAATTATCATTGGACTGGTTGAATCCATGATCTGCCAGAGTTGACGCTGTTTTAGCGCACAGTCAACTTACCGACCATCCCCGATTGATAATGCCCGGGAACGTTGCAGGCGAACTCTAGTTCGGTCTGCTCTGAGAAAGTCCAGATCAGTTCGCCGTCAGCGCCCGGCTCAAGCAGAACACTGTTTGGATCATCGTGAACCATATCAGCCATTGTCTCGTCTCCCGCGCCATGCCCCATCTTGCTCATGTCATGTGCTCCAGTCAGAGACAACATGCCATTTTGAAACATGGCCGCCATCTCCTTTTGATGAGCGACATGCGCCGCAGCTTCACCAAGGCTAAATTCGTGTAAGACGACACCTTCGTTCTTCAGAACAAAACGGACCGTTTCGCCGGGCTTAAAATTCATTGCCTTAGGCTCAAAAAAGTGGTCTCCCATTCGTACCTCAAGGGTGCGGTCTACTCTCTGAGGATCTCCTGGATGCCCGATACCCGCAGTTCCATGACTATGACTAGGGCTGGCCAGCGCGCTCGTAGTGCCGAAAATCAAACCAAAAGCAGCAATGAAGGGAATTGACTTAATCATGAAGAACCTTGTAGGGAAGATAAGGGGTCCTATAATAATAGGCAGAGGAAGCTGTCGTAATGCTGACTAGAACATTACATTATTATCAGGTTGGCTGGATTTATTGAGCAGGAGGGAAGGGGCAACAGTTAGGTGACGTTCAGGAACGTAAGGCCTTGGGATTCTGAAAATTTTACTATGACGTAAACTAAATGCTGTCAGTAAATGCCCGTCCTGTTTTCAGTGACGGGCATTTTTTAATTATGAGGCGTTACCATTTCTTATGTTGATGTTTTTTTCGCACTGATCGCAAGGTGCTAATTTTTCCTGTCAAACCATTCGGGATGAATTCAAATTCCACCACACTTCCCACATACAATCTCTTCAGTTGTTCTGGAGTGGCGTCAAAATCCATGATCATCGCCGGCCACTGCAGGCCAGGTACTGGGTTATGGGCAATTGAAACCGTACCTTGCCGGGTGTTTACGGCTTTGACAGTACCTCTTGCCTCTGCAGTCAGTGCAGTGCTGGTGTTTTGGGCCACATAGGCGTTATTAGCTGTCCCCGTATACGTCAAGGGCATGTTTTGCTGGCCCGCAATGGCACCTTGGCTTACGACCAGCATTACAGACGCGATCAGTGCGTATTTCATTGCTGATTTCCTCTTTCGGTGGGAAGTGGAAGTTGTTGGGGGCGACGCATAAGGCGATAGGCGGCCGGGATAACGAACAGCGATAGCAACGGCGCACTGAGCATGCCGCCCACCATGGGCGCGGCAATCCGGCGCATGATTTCGCTTCCGGCGCCGTCGCCCCAGAGGATCGGTAGAAGGCCGGCAACGATGACCATCACCGTCATCGCCTTGGGGCGCACCCTTTGCACTGCGCCATCGTGGATGGCTTCGAGCAGCGCGCCGTCGTCGTTGCGCCCGTTTTGCATGCGGTCGCTCCAGGCATGCCTGAGGTAGAGCAGCATGATGACCCCGAATTCCGCCGCCACTCCGGCCAGGGCAATGAAGCCGACCCCGGTGGCGATGGAGAAATCGAAATCCAACAGGTAGAGGAACCAGACGCCACCCGTCAGGGCAAAGGGCAGCGTCAACATGATCAACAGGGCCTCGTCAAAGCGGCTGAAGGTCAGGAACAGCA
Organism: Pseudomonas sp. B392_1p; assembly: GCF_052245235.1. Taxonomy (NCBI): domain Bacteria; kingdom Pseudomonadati; phylum Pseudomonadota; class Gammaproteobacteria; order Pseudomonadales; family Pseudomonadaceae; genus Pseudomonas; species Pseudomonas sp. B392_1p. The sequence goes on along the minus strand of NZ_JBQPXM010000011.1, from coordinate 81,105 downwards.
GCACGAAAATGATCAGCAGCGTGGCCGGCACCACCAGTTTCAATCGGGCATTGGCGCGTTCGAGGTATTCGAACTGGCCCGAATAGCCCAGGCTCATGCCTGCTGGTAGTTCAACCTGCTCGCTGATCGCCAGGCGTAGGTCGGCCACTACTGAAGCGATATCGCGGTCTCTGACGTCGACATATACCCAGCCATTGAGCCGGGCATTCTCACTCCTGATCATCGGCGGCCCATCGCTGACGCCGATCCGCGCCACGCTACCCAGGGTGATCTGGCTGCCTTCAGGGGTCAGAATCGGCAGTTGTTCGAGGGCGGTGGGGGAGTCGCGCCATTCGCGGGGATAACGAACGCTGATGGGGTAGCGTGCAAGACCTACCACCGTTTCCCCGATGTTTTCCCCACCGACAGCGCTGGAGACAATGGCCTGCACATCGGCGATGTTCAGCCCATAGCGCCCCGCAGCCTGGCGGTCGATATCAATATCCAGATAGCGGCCGCCGGTCAGGCGCTCGGCCAACGCCGAACTGACCCCTGGCACTTTCTTGGCGACGGCTTCCACTTCAAGGGAGACCCGTTCGATTTCGGCCAGGTCGCTGCCGGCCACCTTGACTCCGATTGGACTCTTTATGCCAGTCGCCAGCATGTCGAGACGGTTGCGGATCGGTGGTATCCAGATGTTGGTAATACCCGGCACTTGGACTGTGCGATCCAGTTCAGCCACCAATTTCTCAGGCGTCATGCCCGCCCGCCATTGCTCGCGCGGCTTGAACTGGATGGTGGTTTCGAACATTTCCAGAGGCGCCGGGTCGGTCGCGGTGTCGGCGCGCCCGGCTTTGCCGAACACATGGGCGACCTCGGGCACGCTCTTGATCAGCCGATCGGTTTGCTGCAGCAGTTGTGCTGCCTTTTGCGCGGAGAGGCCGGGCAAAGCCGAAGGCATGTAAAGCAGATCGCCTTCGTCCATGCGGGGGAGGAACTCACCACCCAGTCGGGCCATCGGCCATAACGTCGTGAGCAAGACCAGCAGGGAGATGCCCAACGTGATTTTCGGATGGCGTAACACGCTGTCCAATGCGGGCCCGTAGAGGCGGATTAGCCAGCGGTTGAGTGGATTCTGTTTTTCATCTGGCAAACGTCCCCGAATCCAGTAACCCATCAGCACCGGAACCAGGGTCACTGACAAGCCGGCCGCCGCCGCCATGGCATAACTCTTGGTGAAGGCCAAAGGCGCAAACAGACGCCCTTCCTGGGCCTGTAAGGTAAACACCGGAATGAATGACAACGTGATGATAAGCAGACAAAAGAACAGAGCCGGTCCCACTTCTTGGGCGGCCTCGGACATCACGCGCCAATGTTCGTCGCCTTCGAGTTTTTTGCCGGGATGGGCATGCCGCCAGGCCTCGGCTTTCTTGTGAGCGTTCTCGATCATCACCACCGCGGCATCCACCATGGCGCCAATGGCGATGGCAATGCCGCTCAAGGACATGATGTTGGCATTGATACCCTGGTAATGCATGGCGGCGAAGGCGATCAGCACGCCGATAGGCAGCGAAACGATGGCGACCAGTGAAGAACGCAGGTGCCAAAGGAAAAGCGCGCAGACCAGCGCCACGACAATAAATTCTTCGAGCAGCTTGAAACCCAGGTTTTCGATGGCCTGCTCGATGAGCGTGCTGCGGTCGTAGGTGGTGACGATTTCCACACCGGCAGGCAGGCTTTTCTTCAGCTCAGCGAGCTTGGCATGCAGCGCCGACAGGGTTTCCTGAGCATTCTTGCCACTGCGCAGGATAACCACGCCACCGACTGTTTCCCCTTCGCCATCCAGCTCGGCAATCCCACGGCGCATTTCCGGTCCAAGCTGGATATGCGCGACATCGCCCAAGGTGATGGGCACGCTCCGAGACTCAAGTCGCAAGGGGATGGCGCGGAAGTCGGCCAGCGTCGCCAGATAGCCGGAGGCGCGCACCATGTATTCCGTTTCGGCCATCTCGATGACGGCCCCGCCGACTTCCTGGTTGGCCTTGCCAATCGCTTCGACGACCTGTGCCTGAGTAATGCCCAGGCTTGCCATCTTGAGCGGGTCGAGCTGTACCTGATATTGCCTGACCATGCCGCCGATGGTGGCCACCTCGGCCACGTTGGGCAGGGTTTTCAGCTCGTATTTCAGGAACCAGTCTTGGAGCGAACGTAGCTGGGCCAGATCGTGACGTCCGCTGCGATCGACCAACGCGTACTGGTAAATCCAGCCGACGCCGGTGGCATCAGGTCCCAGCGAGGCTTGCGCTGTTGACGGCAGGCGGCTTTGTACCTGGCTCAGGTACTCCAGGACACGGGAACGCGCCCAGTAAAGGTCGGTGCCGTCCTCGAACAGCACATAGACGAAGCTGTCGCCGAAAAAAGAATAGCCGCGTACCGTTTGGGCTCCAGGTACGGACAGCATGGTGGTGGTCAGCGGATAGGTGACCTGGTTCTCCACGATCTGCGGCGCCTGGCCAGGATAGGTGGTGCGGATAATGACCTGAACGTCGGAGAGGTCCGGTAGCGCATCGACTGGCGTGTTTTTCACCGACCAGATACCCAGTACGGTCACGAAAACGGTGGCCAACAAGACCAAAAAACGGTTGGCCAGCGACCAACGAATGACGGCGGCAATCATGGCTGCTGCTCCTTGCGTTGAATCCGCTCAATGAGCAGGCCGTTATCGGTTTCCCGCACGGCGAAATGAATCGCATCGCCAACTTTCAGCGGTTGCAAGAGCGTGGGTGTGGCAGCTCGGAACGTCATGGTCATACCCGGCATGCCCAAGGTGCGAAACGGGCCGTGCGCGATGCGCACGCTGTCCGATCCCAGATGCTGAATGTGTCCTTCGGCCTCATGCAGAGCCGAGGTAACGGCGTTCGGTTGGGTATGGGCCGCATGAGTGGGATCAGTTCCATGGCCGTTATGGGTCATGGAGTGGCTGGCATGGGTTGAGTGGTGGGAAGGCTCGTGTCCTGGTAGGACGGGGTCGGTTGCCGGCGCTGTGGCATGTTGGTGCCCGGCCATGTCGGGCTCGGTTGCAACGATGCCTCTCAGGCTGGCTTCCGAGTCGAGTAGAAACTGGCCAGAGGCGACCACCTGCCGACCTTCTTCCAGACCGTGGAGAATGGCGATACGGCCGTTGCCCTCCTGGCCCAGGCGAACCTCCACCGGCCGGTAGCGGCCCACGGGCTCGGCAAGCATGACCAGGGAGCGTTTTCCGGTGCGGATCACCGCTTCGCTGGGTACGTGCAGTACCGGCTCGTTGCTTCCGGAAGCGAGCTTCACATAGGCCGTCAGACCCGGCCGCAATTGCCCCTGGGGATTGGGTAACTCGACGCGAACCCGCAACGTGCGGCTCGCCGCATCGGCCGCAGAGAGTACCTGGGTCACGGTACCCTGTATGAGCTCGCCGGGTAGCGCCGGCAGACGGGTTTCAACCTCCTGGCCGGGGCGAATCGCGCCGCCCAGGGCTTCGGGTATCGCCACCTCCAGCCAGACGGATTGCAGACCGTTGATTTTGGCCAGGTCCGCCCCAGCCAGTAGGGACATGCCGGCACGCACATTCAACTCTTCCAGTGAGCCGTGGATGGGGCTGACGATGGTCAGCATCGGCAGGGACTGACCACTGCGCTCGATTTGTTCGATCAAGCCATTCGGCATCCCGGCCACGCGCATCCGCTGGCGGGCGGCGCCGATCAGCTGAGCATCGCCCATGCGGCGCAACGCCAGGAACTCTTCCTGCAGCGCAATCCACTCCGGCACCAACATATCTACCAGCGGCGCGCCCTTTTCGAGTACATCGCCTGGGGCACGCCGATAGACGCGCTCGACAAAGCCGCCGGCTCGGGCTTGCAGCTGTGCGACGTCCCGGGCATTGAAGGCCAGCACACCGGAAGCCTCTACATAAAGGTCCAGTTTCCCGAGTTCCACGCGGGCAACACGCACTCCCAGGTTCTGGCTCACGCCGGGGTCGATGCTTACAGCAGCGGTGGCTCCGGACTCATCGGCGTAGCGCGGCACCAGGTCCATATCCATGAAGGGCGACTTACCTGGCTTGTCGAATTTTTGCTGCGGGCTCATGGGGTCGTACCAATAGAGCACCTTGCGTTCCTGCTGAACATTTGCCGCCATAGCGCTTGTCTGCGCCACGGCGGGTTGATTGTGCTGGGCAAGCCAGTAACCGCCGCCCAGTCCGGCCACAGCTGCCAGGCTGACAACTGCAACGCCTTTTAATGTCTTGCGGCTCATTCGCTCATCTCCCCATAGGCGTAGTGCAGGCGGGCGCGGGCAATCGCCTCCAGGCCCTCCAGGTCGGTCTGTTTCAGGCGGGTTTCCAGAAGTTCCCGGCGTGCCGTGAGTACCGCATTCAGCTCGCCCTTTGCGGCGCGGTAGCCGGCCATGCTCAGCACAATCTTTTCCCTGGCCAGCGGCAGCAGGCAGTTTCGGTAGCGTTCCAAGGCGCGACTCAGGCGCTGCTGTTCCGCCAGTTCGCTGGCAAGCTGCGCGGCGTAGGCACGTTCGGCGGCCTCGCGTTCGGCTTCCAACTGATCGAGAGCGGCGTATTGAGCGGCAATGGCCGGATTCTGACGTGAGCCCTGGAACACGGGCAGGCTGAAGCTCACCGACAGGTTGACCATGTCACCGAATTCCCGACCTCGGCGCAGGTAGTCGACCTCCCAACTCCAGTCAGACTTTTTTTGCGCCACCGCCTCGCTGATGCGTGCTCTGGCTTCGTCATGCATGGGGTCGTAGAGCTGAAGTTCAGGGCGCTGTGTCTGCCGCTGTGCATAGCGTTGGGCGTCTACCGGCCAATTCGGTACGCTGCCGCTAAGCGGGTTGTCCGCCGCAGGTCCGATCCAGCGTCTGAGCGCGGTGCGCGCCTGGGTGCGACGTTCCTCCAGTTCATCTTGGCGCTCGGCTAGCAGCGCGGCTTCTTGCCGTGGCGCCACTTCGTCCGCAGCTAGGCCTTGGCCACCGGCAATTTGCGCGCGCACGGCTTCGGTGAGCAGGCGGTTCTCGGCGAATAACTCATCGAATAGTGCGAGCTGCCGTTCAACGGTATGGGTGGCGATCCAGGCCTTGGCCGTTTCCAGACGCACGTTGAGCTGTTCGACGCGTTGCTGGGCCGCAGCGACCTTGATTGCCGCGTTGGCTGTCTCGGCTCGGGCGCGGCGTTTAGCGCGGTTGGGCACCTCTTGCATGAGGCCGACCATTTGCATGGTCATGTCATCCTGGTCCACGCTCCAGCGCTGGTCACCCTCAATGGGGACGCTTTGTAGGCCGAGCACGAGTTTCGGATCGGGTAGCTCAGCCGCCGGGATTGCGGCATTACGAGCGGCTTCTATCTTGGCCGCCTCGGCTTTCAACGAAGGTGTTTGGGTAGCGAGTCGCTGAGCCTCGTCAAGACTCAAGGCATGAAGCGCGGTCGGAATACTTAATGCACAAGCCGCAAAAAAGGCCATTAGCACCCGGCCGCATCGTAGCTGTCGGAAAAACATGGGAGCGATTCCTGTGAGCGCTGCTGCGCCATAAGGGGCGCGCATAGAGCGTCTATGCGAGACGCATTTATTTGGAACAGGAATCAGGACATGGGAGGACGCCATACGGCGTTATTTGCATGGAGAAGAAAGCAGGATGGCGGGAAGTCGTAAACGGGGCCAGCCGCAGTAAGGGTTGACAATGGGCTAACGGGAAGTTGAAAGAGATGGTTGGCCTTGCATTCAAAGTTGGTTTTGCAAGAGTTTTTGTCTGATCCCCCATCTTGCTGTTTATGGCAGTTATTCAGCGCATCCATCACGCGGATGTCCGCATCGTGTTTGGAGGTTTCCTCATGCATTGCTTTCGCTAATACATTTATGTTTAGCGAGAATAAAAGTAGAAGGAAAAGGTAAGGTCGAAAATAAAACTTCATTATTTTGTTTGTTGTTCAGGTTTAAACGGGAAGTGTTATTTTTAATATAAGTGAGTTCCGCTGACGAAAGCATGAGGGTTAAATTACATTTCTGTAATTTACATGCTCGATGGTGTAGTTGAGGTTTCAAACCAATTGATTGAAGTAAGGGAATGGAGCCCTGCGCTGTTTATGCGCCATTTTCCAGCCCCCACTTGCCCGGGATGCGGAGCCTCCCGAGCCGGGGGGGCTTTTCTGAAAAGCAATGTTGCGGCATGCACCATGCCAGTCTGGTCACGCCGAGTGATGCAGCGATTCAGCTCGACGATGTTTGGTAAGCGTCAAGTTGCACTCTCGCCAGGGTGAAGGTTGGTAATAGGGCTGGCTCGAGCCCTCACAATACTCGGCGCGTACTGCGAGCGCCGCACTCCGCTGAGGATGTCTTCCGGCAGTGCTCCCAGGCGTGCGCGGACCGCCTGCGCCTCGGCGTGGTTGGCCTGAAAGTCCTCGCGGCTCAATCCCGATGGTTTGCAGCGCTGCGCCAGGTCGAACAGGCCGCGTAGCTGACGGCCGCCACTGTCCAGGATGCGCGCCATGTCCTGCTGAGTGATCAGCGCGGTGTGATGGGCCAGCAGGGCGCGGCGAGCCAGCACGTCGTAATCGGTTAGCAGGTAAACACCCAGAAAACCCAACTGACTGCCAATGAACAACGGCAGGATGACCGGGTGCTGATTCAGATTTTCACCCACGTAGACCTGTCCGGGCCTGTCCTCGTGGATGCGCTTCAGGTGCTGGATCAGTTCGCCGATACTGGCCTTGGCGGACTCCAGTTTTGCTTCGAGCTGACACATGGCCCAGTCGGCATAGGGATCATCGCGGGCCGCCGCCTGCTTGAGCCGATTGGTGACCTGGATATACCCGGCCATGCCGAGAATTGGCCGAGCGCCGGGGCGCGCCGTGCGACCGCGCCAGATCAGGGCGGCATGGAAGGTGTGCAGGGTCAGACTGATGTTGCTGCGCAAAGCGCCCAATTCGAGCGGATGGAACGCGTCCACTGGCAGGTCCTCGCGGCGGCGTAAGTGGTGGGATGATGCGCAATGCCGAAAGCCCATGCAGCCACAAAACCGAAAGTGCTTTGTTCGGTTATTACCGCTTGAGATACGGACCGTTATGTCACTGACATAACGGTCATTGCGCCGGGCGGCGGGTTTATTCCACTGGCATAACGCATCAGGTCTCGGGCCTTAATCGGCTGTGTTGGCGAAGTTCATCCAGGCAGGCCTGCACCTGTGCGGACACCGGGTCGCCGGGTTGGCGTTTGGGCTGTGCAGTGCAAGGGCGTTCGGGCGGTTTAGCAGGGGGCGCTGTGCTTGTCTCGCTGGCGCCGGCCCACAGCATGAACTCGCCACGCCTGGCCCGCTGGATCAGTGCCGTCAGGTAGGCCGCGGGCTCGCGGATGCCACCGGCCCTGCAGCGTGCGGCGGCCTCGTCCAGCACGGCCTGACGTTGTGCCGGTGCCAGGCTGATCAACGCCGGGATGACCTGCCGCTGTGCGCTGGGGCTGAGCTTCAGGGTATTCAGCCCATCGAGGCAAAAGCCAAGCGCTGCGTCCTCCTGCGCGCGCGGTACAGTACAGATATCAATACTTGTATTTGTATGTACTGTACTGGGTGAGTTCGGATTCCGAACTGGGTGGTAAGTCCTTGATTTCAGGCTTGGTTCGGTTTCCGAACTGGGCGCTGCACGATTCCGAACCAGGGCTTGCGCGATTCCGAACTGAGCAAAATCACCTGGTTCGGATTCGTGCGGTGGCATAAGTATGCTTGGTCTGGCGCGTTGGTGAGGACGCAGTGGCCGACTTGCATGAGGTGTTGGCACCTGTGAGGGGCCAACGGCGGGGTCCTGTTTCAGCTCGTCGAGCACCTGTTCGGCCACCAGGCGTACCGCCTTGGCCGCATGCACCAGACTGTTGCCGATCAGCTCAGCGTACTGAGGATCAAGCTTCAGGGCTTCGGCAGGGCTCAGCGGTTCATCATGCAGGACGTACACCGCCTTGCGTAACTGACCTGTGTGGGCGTCACGCCCCTGTGATACCCGACTGAGCCAGCGGGTCAGGCGCAGCAGGGACAGCACGCGCGCCACGGTTTCTCGCGAGGCGCATGTGCCGCCTGGCACGCTGGACAGATAGTGCTGCAGATCGCCATGGCGTTCTGTGGCCGTTTCAGACTCGTGGGCCAGCAGGTGAATGACCAGCCAAGCATTGCGCTCCAGTGGGGTCAGTCGCCTGTCGAGCAGCAGGGCGCGTGGCACAGCGCCGTGGGGCTTGCCGCTGTAAAGGATGACGCGGTGCCTGTCGCTTTGATTGTCGCTGGAATGGCCTGCGTCGGATCGGTGCGGCTCCCAGGTGGCAGGCAGTCGGGTGGCGTGCTGAATAATCCGCATCCAGCGCGCGGTGCTCATTGTCGTTCGCCGTGTAATGCCACTTGCTGCCAGATGTGGGACACGCTGATCTGCTGCTCTTCGGCCAGCAACAGCATGGCTTCAAAATGCGCCAATGAATCCTTGCTGTGCTCCTTGGGGCGCAACTGGCGCCATCTCAGCCAGAGGGCATGTTGCTGGGCCTCGCTGAGTTGCTGGGGGCGTCCCTTGCGGACCGGGACGTTCAGCAGCCGCCTGCGCAGTGCGGTTTCCGAATTCAATAGGCCGAAGCACTCGTACATGATGGCGCTGCTGGCGCCGAGGCGGATCGCCCGGTTGATCAGCCGCTCGAGCTGCTCGTCCCGTTCACCCTGGGCAATGATGCGCCGGAACGTCTGTACATCGATGCGCACGTGCACCCAGGGCACCGCTGCGTGCGCCAGACTCGCCATAATGCTGTAGGGCAGTGTTTGCAGAAGCTGCAGGTCATCCTCACTCAGGCCCAGCGTCTTGCAGCGCTGCAGGTTGCCGGCACGCAGGTCATGCAGAAGCTGGATCAGCATGGCGTTGTTGAGGATGTTGAAGGAGAGACTCATCGCGGTACTCCTTTCAGATGGCAGGCGGGGATTCCAGGTCGATCAGGCGGCGACTCAGGCGGATCAGGCGCAGGAGCTGCATCAGCAGCGTATCCGGCAGGCGGGCCAGACCGATGTCCTCGGCGGGCTGGTCGGGCAGTGGCAACTGATAAATGCCCAGCAGCACCTGCCCGAACAACGCGGCCGGCAGATGACGGCGGTCCTGCCAGTCGAGAGCATCATGTGCACGCAGCAAGGCGCCCAGAAGCAACTGCACGGACAGCGCCAGAGGCGACTCGTTGGGGCTGGGCCGGCAGGCAAACCCCAGGCCGTAGTCGGTGGGGAAGACTGCCTCGGCGCTGCCGGCGGCTGTGGCCAGGGTGCTGGCCAGGCGGTGGATGTCCGCGCGCAGCCGCACCGGGCTGTCGAGTTCAGGATTGATGGACCACAACTCCGTACCGAGGGCGCGTTCGCTATCGGCCTCAGGTTGGCTGGGGTGCTGGCGTATGTGCTCGACGCGGTGCGGTGGGGGGATGCTGGACGGCTCTCTGTCCGGTTGCGTCTCGGCTGGGCGTTCTGTGGAGGTTAGCAGGGGGGCCGATTCGGCAGGCGGAGTGTCCGGCTGCTCCAGTTGGCTCAGCAGATGCTCGCTCAGCGCCTCGATGGGCGGGATGCCCGCGGTGTCGAACGCTTGCAGGGTGCGTGTCCAGAATGTGCCGAAGTCTTCTCCAGCATTCTTTTGCTGCTCCCAGAGAGCCTGCGCCTGTTTGCGCAAGGCCAGCAGCCGTGCGATCTGGGGTTTTCCCAAGCCTGCTCGCAGCGCCAGGGGTAGTCCCGGCAGCAGGTGTTCAAGCGTGTCGAGCATGCGGCTGATGTGCGATTGCGAGACCGGATAGCCGCCTGCGGACAGGCGTCTGGCCAGTTCCTGCTGGCTGAGTGCGGGACCGTCCTGTTCATAGAGGGACTTGATGCGCCCCACGGCGAGGGCGCGTTCGATGAAGCTGAGCTGGGCATGCAGGTCGTTTTCAGCGAGATGGCCGAGGAGCGCGCTGGATTCATCCGTCCACGGCTTGAACAGGCAATCGAGGTAGAAGAAGCGCTCATCGGCGGTTTCGGTCCAGAGCTCGTTGAGGATGGCCAGACGGGTGTTGCCGCCGTTGCGAATGATGTAGTGGGTTTCCCCAGGGCGTCGGGTAACGGTGGGGGGCTGATCCAGCCCGCGCTCGCGGATCGAGGCTTTGAGCTGATCGTGGAGCGGATTGCGCAGGATGCGCGGGTTGTGTTCGTAGGGGCGCAGTTGCTCCAGGCTGACGCGGATGGGTGTGTCGCTTAGCGGGTCGGCCAGAATAATCTCTCGGGACGCCTCGCCTTGGGTCGACCGCAACTGCTGGGCAATGCTGTCCAGGGAGGGGTGGGCATGGCGAGGCTGCATTATTCCGGCCTCCAGCTGGATGGCGTGGCCAGTGACGCGAAGCGCGCCTGTTCGGCAAGAAACGCGCAGTACACCGTACCGGTCGGGCCGTTGCGGTGTTTGCCGATGATCAGTTCCGCCGTGCCGCGCGCCTCGCTGTCCTTGTGGTAGACCTCGTCGCGGTAGACGAACAGGATCAGGTCGGCGTCCTGCTCGATGGCCCCCGATTCGCGCAGGTCGGACAGCAGCGGGCGCTTGTTGCTGCGCTGCTCCAGGGCACGGTTGAGCTGGGACAGGGCGATCACGGGGCAGTTGAGCTCCTTGGCCAGGGCCTTGAGTGCGCCGGTGATCTCGGTGATTTCCAGGTTGCGGTTTTCCCGTGGGGATGAGCGCATCAGCTGCAGGTAATCGATCATCACCAGCGCTGGCATGCCGAAGCGCCGGCTGGCCCGCCGTGCCCGGGCGCGTAGGGCCGTGCAACTCAGCGCGGGCGTGTCATCGATAATCAGCCGCTCCCCGAACTGGCTGAGCTTGCCCACCGCCGCACTCAGGCGTGGCCAATCGTCATCCTGCAACGCGCCCTTGAGCAGGTTGGACAGCGACAACTGGCCAAGGATGGCCAGCAAGCGATAGACCAGTGCGCGCGCCGGCATCTCCAGGCTATAGATCTGCACGCTGTGCTCGGGGCGGGCGAGCAGGGCGCTTTCAAGCAGGCTCAGTGCCAAGCTGGTCTTGCCCATCGACGGCCGCGCCGCGACGATGATCAGGTCGGCCGGCTGGAAACCCGCCGTGTGCTCATCCAAGGTTGCCAGGCCACTGGGAAGGCCGGTGGTTGCGCTGCCCGCATTGAAGTGTGTGTCGATTTCATCGATGACGATCGACAAGCACTGGTTCAAATCGATGAAGTCGTGGGTTTGAAGGTGCTGACCCAGGCTGAACAAACGTTGCTCGAATTGCTCCTGCAACGCGGTGGCGATCCCGTCGGGCTCGTTGGCTTCGCGGTAGCAGGCGAAGCCGAATTGCATCAAGCGGCGCCGATGGGCGCGGTCGCGAACGATCCCTGCATAGGTCTTTATGTTGGCCACCGAAGGAATGTTCTTGGCCAGTTCACCCAGGTACGCCAACCCTCCCGCTTCCGGCTGACTCTTCAACTGTTCAGCCAGGCTGACCACATCGAACGGCAAGGCCTGCTGGGCGAGTGATTCCATGGCGCGGAAAATCAGCCGGTGCTCCGCGCGAAAGAAGTCGTCGCCGCAGAGCAGGTCGGCAACCAGGTCCCAGGCATTGTTATCCAGCAGCAGGCCGCCGAGGACGGACTGTTCCGCCTCATCGGAGTGGGGCGGCAAAACGGGAGTGATCGTCATTGTGAGTCTCCCGCATCCGGAGACAACTGAGCCAGTTGCCGGTGCCACTGTGGAAACAGCTCGACGGCCAGCGCCTGCAGCGAGGCGAGGCAGGATGGCGCCTTGCGGCCGTGGGGCTGGCGAGGCTCGAAACGGTGGGCCGGTAGCCCGAGCGTGGCGGCCTGCCGGTAGGCGACCAAGCCGGGGATGCTGGTATTGAGGAGCAGCAAGGGCGGTGTATTGCTGAACGAACGGCGCAGGCCAGCGGTAATCAGGCGGCCGTCGTTGCTGATGCTTTCCGTGCGATTGAGCAGCAGGGCCAGCGGTGGCGTGCGGATGCCCATCCGTTGCAGCGGCTGCAGGTCGGCCAGCAATTGCAGGGTGCCGCCATGTACTTCTCTGGCGGCGAGCATTTCCGGGAGCACCGGCGAAAGCGCCCGATCCGCTGCCAGCACTGCCATCTCCAGTACGACGCTGCGCGAACCCTGGGTATCGATCAGGACCAGGTCATAGGCGCTGGCCAGCCGGGGCAGCAGGTTGCGCAGACGGACCCGACCATCGGGGGCATGGAGCAGGAGAGTGGACAGTTGGCTGGTCGGATCATTGGAGCGGATCAGGTCCAGCCCGGCGACATCGGTGCGTGATACGACCTGGTGCGGATCCAACTGGTGCTGGGCGATAAGTTCGAACGTCCCACACGGCGCCCGGTTATTCAGGGGAAAGTAGCTGGACAGGGTCGGCTGGCTGTCCAGATCAATCAGTAGCACGCGCAAGCCCGCATCGGCGAGCATGGCGCCCAGGTTGGCCGTGATAGTGGTTTTGCCCACGCCGCCCTTGGTGGACATGACCGAAAGCACGTACATGCGATCAGCTCCTGTCCAGGCGGGCGGCGATCCACTGCTCGATTTCTTGTGAATCCCAACCCACTGCCCGCAGGCCGATACGCCTGGCGTGCGGGAATTTGTCGAGTTTCATCAGGTTGTAGATGTGCGCCCGCCGGAAACCGGTTCGGCGCATGACTTCATTGAGGCGAAGAATATGGCGTGGGTGGGCGAAAGCCTGCTTGAGATCTTGCATGAGGTCACTCCTTGGCGCCTTGTGGCGTGTGATGGTGACCTGAAGAAAGACAAGCATTGCCCAACGGTAAACCGTATTGGCGGTACGGCTTACCGTATTGGCGGTAAGGGCGTCCTGCCCGCCCCGAGACTTTGCCGAGCTGCGGCGAACTTCCGCTCAAGGGTTCGTTGCGTGATGCCCAGGCGCCCGGTGTGATGCGCAAGCAATGAAGAAATCACGGCGGTTTGCGTTTCAAAATTGGAGTAGGGAATGCCCGACGGGGATTTCCCGAGTAACAAGTTGAGGAGGGAGCCGATGATATTCAGATTGGTTTTTTCGCTGCGTTCGCTGGGAACTCTTGAAGCTCCACTAATAATGCCACTTTCCAGAGATATATCGGCAATCGTTGAATTTTTAAACTGACACTCTGCGCATTGCGACTCTATCTTTCTAAGCAACGAATCATGTTCGGCCTTGATTACCTGAAATGCGCTCAAGGTAATACGGCTGTGAGTCTTTCTTTCAATGGCATCAAAAAGAAAACTTGGTTTCTGATCCGGATAATAATCGGACATCCAGTTTTTAAGGTCGGTATGCCGGACCGTCAGGTAGTGAGATTCGACGCAGGAACCAGCGGTGACAGTAGTGCCCATACAACCGTAGCGCAGCTCGCCGTTATGGATGGCATCGAGGATTTTCTCGTTGTTGACCTGCAGACATGGCCACTTCGCAAAACAGCTCCAGGGCTGGAAGGCAGGTGACTTTGCCGCTTCGGTGAGTATGTGCTCCTCGTGCTCGGACAGGTTGCACCAACGCAGAGCGGCTTCAAGAGGACGGTAATAGATTTTAGAATCGGGATTGTATGGCATCAGTCGAATATCCTTTTCTACGATGACAATTCCTTGTGACATCGTCGTTCGGTTGAGCGAATGGTTCGGGAGTATTTGTTAGCAGATGCACGGAAGGCTGAAAGTGTATTGCGGTTATTTTGGTTTGGAACGTGAGCGGTTTCGAAGTTTAGTGGGTAACAAGCCAAGCGTTTGGGTGGTTTAGTGTTATATGTATATCCAGCCGATTAATATGAGTGCCGAGCTAATCGACTTTCATATCTTGAATTAAACAAAGGTTGGGGTTGTCTGGTGGGGTGATGGAGAAGAGCGCATCTGCTTTCAGCAGATACCCACTGTACCGACGGGACGTGCGGCCTGGCCGCGCCAATGAGCCGTTCCACAGACTCATTCCGTCCGGGCCTTTGCGATGGAGCTGCAGTGCCTCGAAGCGGCGTTGAAGGTTTCGCCACTCCAACCTGCCTGACCCTGGCAGGCTGTCTGCTTTCAGGTCGCGGCAATAACGCTGGAAAAGGGCGGGGCTGCAAAGGAATGCCTGGCCATCAACGACATGCACCTTTGAGTTGTCCTCATTCACCGACAATTGCTGTTGGGCGATGAGCCTCCTCAGCCAGAGGAGAAACGCCAGCCCGGGGTTTTCAGCGGTGCGGTCTTCCTCGTGGTGCGCGACGGCAGGGGCTTGAGGGGTATGGTCATCATTGACCATCGCGTCCCGGGATGCGGAAGCGACGTCTGTCTGGCCCTGGCTTGCGGGTGGGGAACCGTCCAGCGCCCGTCGCGCCAGGTCAATCAGCTCGCCCAGCTCACTTGCCTGGGGGCGAGGGTTGATGGAGGCGATAGCGAGTTGGTTCCATAGCTCAGGGAACCCCTGAAGCCAGTTACAGATGCCTTGGTCGACAAGCAGGGCCAAACCGTGGCCGTTTCCAACGTCTGCCTGGGCAAGCGTATTCAGTTCATCGAGCAGCGCGGCATACACGAGCGCCGCGGACCAGGCCTCGGTCTGGTGTGCCTGCTCTTCCGGGGCTGCGCCGGCGGGAAGCAGTCGTGAGCGGCGCAGGCAGAGGGCACTCTCGATCAAGGCCAGGCTGTGGTCCAGAAACCCTCCCGGGTAGGCGTAGGTTTTCTGCTGGGCTGGCATCTGCTGTACCCGTGCCGCGTAGCGTGTGAGGGGGACCAGGAAGAGCTGTTCGAAGCATGCTTTCGGCAGTGAGGTTTGCTGATAGATGCGATCCAGGTGATCACCGCGGTCGGCTATCCATAGCGCCCTATCAGCGACGTGCTCATTTTCGTCTGAGGAGGCGGTGAGCAACCGGGATCGGCTTGCTATTGAGAACCTGCGAAGCCAGCGCATGGGTACCCCAGCAGGAAAAATGCCCCGGCAGAACCGGGGCAGCCGTTACGCGATGAGACTCTTATATTCAGGCAAGAGCCGGGTTGGCTGCGGGGGGCGATTGGTATCGCAATCGGGGAGGCCTGCGGCCTGCCTCCAGTGAACCGAAGGCAATTGCCGGGGGCTGCGGTGATGAAGCACCGGGCGGTTTTGCTGGGGTCCTGGAAGCCAGCCATGAGCCTCACCAAGCGGAGAATCCTGACTTACGTCTCCACCAGAAACTTGACCAGATCGAAGGTCTTGGGCGCGGGCTCCGGGGTGTTTCTCATCTTGCGCGCATTAAGGGTGATCAACCGGTCGCCCGTTGTCCGGCTCAGCTCGTACACGGCATCAGCCGCACTATCGAGCGTCGAGGAGCCACGAGTGCTATTCAGGTCGCTGAGCACCATGACGGTCGCATTCAAGCGACTGCGCAACTCATCCACCAGGCGCACAAGGCGACCCATATCGGCTGCGCTGTATTCGTTCCCGCTGAAACGACGGGACAACGTGTCGATCACGATCAACGCGGGTGCGTGACCGGTAGCTTCGGATAGCGCAGTAATTTCCAGGGCAACCTGTGTGATATGAGCCGCGATGGTCAGATCAACCGGATGGCTGGAGATATAAAGGGGGGCATTCTTGAGGCTGACGTCGTTGTTTTCCGACCAGCCATGCAAACGTCGGGCAATGCCCCCGTGGCTCGCACCGGCAATGTAGAACACGGCGCCTTGGTGCACCGTCTGGCCGTGAAACAGCGTGTTGGTTGCCACACAGCAGGACAGATCGAGGGCAAGGATCCAATTGTCCGTCTCGGATCCGCCGTACAAGACCGCCATGGTGTTCTGTTCGAGGTAGCCGTCCACCAGCCATCTAATGGGCTGCACGGACAGGTCGTCGGCAGCGAAAAAGCCGAAGGATCTCGGGCTCGAATCTGCCACCGCTTCATCCGGATCAACTCTTCTTGGCTCGTTCGCGGCCGACGCGTCTGCTACGGATCGAGACTGAGGCCTTGGGTGCTGCAGCGAAGGGATTTGGTTTTCCATGTCGGTCACGCTCCATGTTGTTGAACAATGCAACGGTTATCAGCTGCTGCCCGACTCCGCATCGATTAAATTGAAATCGATGTCATCGCATTATGTAAAAAAGCCCCGGCAGAACCGGGGCAATCGTTACGCGGTGAGACAGTCAGCCTTCAGGTTCAGCAGGTACTCGCTGGCATCGCGCGCATAACCGCTGGCGCGGAAAATCGCCTGCTTGTTGCTTTGCAGAACCTTCAGCCATGACTCGATGTAGCCTTCGTGGCGCAGCTCGCCCTGAATGCCCGTCAGGGCGCACAGGTAGGCCGCGCCGATTTCCGCGATCAGCTCCTCGAAGGCATATTCCGGCGAGCCAAACGGGGTGGGCAGCACAATCCCCTCGCGGTTCAAACGACGCGCATGACCACTCCAGTGGGTCAATTCATGCAGGGCCGTCGCGTAATAGCCGCCGGTGGAGCTGAACTGCTGCTGGCAGGGCAGCTGGATGAAGTCCTGCGTGGGTGAATAGAAAGCCTTGTTTTCGCTGCGGTGGATGATGCATGCCCCGGAGCGACGCATCAGGCTTTCGGCTTCATCGTGGGGTGAAAAGTCGGCCGGAACCGTGATCTCCTCCGGTGACGCTTCCACGCCCTCGGTCTGTTCAATGTTGAACAGAAAGTTGCGTCTGAGCACCGGAATGCGCTCCAGCTTGGGCAGGCCATCTACATCGCTGATGATGTTGCCCGACTGATCTCGAGCTTCGCGCTCCTTGTAGCTGTAGAAGACGGTCAGGGTACTGCGTTCGTCTTTGCGGACATGACCGCCAGCCTCTTTTGCCTGATGGTAAGTGAGCCAGCGATCCTGGCTATAGCCCTGCAATCGTGCTTCGGCCCAGAGCAGCAGAATGTTCACGCCCCGGTAGGCGCGTCCGGTGACCGCGTTGCTGGGAAAGGGAGAACTCACAGGCCGACCGGGATGCCAAGGTTTGATCCAGGGCACCACCTTCTGTTTCAGAGCCTCGACGATCTTGTGGGTCACCTCTTGGTAAATATCACTCATGCTGTTTTCCTCGGCGAAGGCATGCCCATGCCCGACCGGGAATGGGTGCCCGGTGGGTAGGGAAGCGGCCTATGGCGCCGCGAAGACTGCTGGTGAAGTGGCGTTCATCACCGAAGTGATTGTGCGAGCCGCCGAACGCTGATCGCACTTGGGTCGAATCACCCGGTTAGGGCGTAGCCTTGAAGATCCTGGCTACCTGGGACGTGCTGCAGCGGCAGCGAGTCGTTAGGGGTAGTTAGTTGGGATCGACAGCCTTGGCAAGACGGCGAAGAAGGCTCAAATCCATGGGCTTCCACTGCGTTCTGATACTTGAAAGCGAAGCGACCAACGGCGCGGTATGCCATGGATTGTTTCGCCGCGCCGGCCAAGCTTGCGGGAATGAATCGAGTCGGCGCTCTGGAGGGGCTTTATGGCTGAGCAGGGTAAGGCAACCCAGGCGCATCGCTTCGGTGCCTGGGCAGGGTCGTGGTGGCGGCGCTGGCGCGCTCTTGAAGCGCGTCAGCTGGAACGGGTTCAGGTGAGCGGCATGCGCCATGGCAGGCTGTTGGTCCGCTGTGCATTTAGAGGCGGTGATCTACTGATACTGGCCGGCCTGCTGCTGGCGGGGTACTGGGTACTGCTGCCCGTAGTGTTGGTTATAGGGTTCGTTTATATGGCGACCCGTATGCCTGCGGATGAGCTTGAGGCGTCAGGCCCATCTATTGATGAAATAGATCATCCAAACCATCGAATTTATTGGCCTGAACTTCATGACGATTGATGTCGTTAATCGCGCTATTTTCTTCCGCCCTTCAAGAGAGCCATGCTCTGGCTTATTCCCTGGGAACCGGCGTCGTGACTGGCTTGGCTTCCACGGGTCAGCCCGTTTTGCATTGCAGACCCCACCGAATACCCCGCCCAGCTCATGGCTCCGAGAAACAACATCGGCAGCACGATAAACATCGCACCCATCACATACATGATCACCTGCGCCGACAGGGTGCCATCCTCGAAGCCCGCCGGCGGAATCGACAGCAGCAGACGGTCGCCCAGCGACACGTTGCGGTACAGCGTGTCGAGCATGCTCGAGTCCACCCAGCGGGCTAGCTCCCACCAGAAGGTCAGCATGTGCAGGGTGAACAGCGCGAAGGTCAGGGTCATCAGCACTTTGAGCTGGTAGGTGCTGATTAACAGCACTAGAGGCACGCAGATAATGGTGGCCAGGATCAGGAAGGCCTGCACCATCGGCAAAGCGGTGCGCAGGGCATTCATCGAGGCGTAGTTGCCGAGGGCGCCGAGGGCCAGGCCACTGTTGGTGGCCAGGTTGTTGAGGCGGTGGCCCAGCGAGTCGCCGCGGCTGCTACCGCCGTACTCTTGATAGATCTGCCCGGGGGACATGGTCAGCGATTGCAGACGGGGGCTGACCAACTCGCGTAGCGTGACGTACTGAATCTCAGCCGTCGAGCGGCCACTCAGCCATCCGCTCAGGCGTGTCCACAGGCTGGGGTCGACCTGCTCGACCAACCGGCTGCGCAGACCGATGCCGCTGTCCGCCCACCATTGACGGCAGGAGGGATAACCCGCGCCATTGTCGAGACGGGGAAGGGTGGCGTCCCGCACGTCATCGTAGGGCCAACTGGGACGAGGTGCGCGAGAACGGTCGCGGTCGTAGAAGCCTGCGGTGTCGAGGAAATAAGCCGAACCGATCCAGGAGGCGGCGAAATCTTCCTCCTTGCTGAGCACCGGATGCTGGGTGAACAGCCGAGCGCGGGAGCGGCCGTAACAGTCGCGGGTGAAGTCGGCGACTTCCTGCAAGAGCACCTGGTCATGGATGCGCGTCTCGTCGATCTCCATGCGGATCTGGCGGATGTCCGGCGTGCAGGGAATGGCGGCGGTGCCGGCCGCCGTGACGCCTTTGCTGAGGGTGTGCACCAGGTACCACCAGACCGGCACGTTGGCGGACTGCTCGCCGAGGGTGTCGAAGGTCACCCCCCAGGCGGTTTCGTTGGGCTGGGCCACGCTGATGCCGCAGCGCTGACTGGCCTGGGCATCCAGGCGCAGGTTGGTCAGGTTCACTGGCAACAGCGGTGCGCAGGCGAACATCAACACCAGATAGGCCAGCCACAGGCGGTTCTCGACGCGGGCCACCGAGAGCAGACCCTTGTTGCCTTCATCGGCGCCTTGCTGCCGCGCCGACAGCCATTCCTGCAGGATGATCGCGCCCAGTGGTGCGGCAAACAGTCCGGTGTCCAGCAGCACGTTCCACAGGCCGTTGTTGATGATCCAGCCGAGCAGGGTGAGGTAGAACTCCAAATAGCTGTTGGTGCTCATGGCTGTCTCCTATGCCTGCCCACAGCGCGCGATTTCGACCGCCAGGATCAACAGTCCACAGACGACTCCGAGTCGGCGCCACTGGCTCCGCGCCGCTGGGTTCGTTTGCAACTGATCCACCTTCAACCAGAGCGTGGCGATGCCGACGTACAGCAGGACGCGCCAGGCCAGCAGAAAGGGTGAGTAAGGTGAGAGGAATTTGTGCGGGTTCGGCATGCCCGCCAGGCTGCCCAGTGGGGCCTTTAGCAATGCTGCAGCCAGCACGAACATTGCCATGCTGGTACCCAGAACCGTCAGCCCGCGCCGGCTCACGGTTGGCCACTCGACCCGGACTGCGCTTCGCGCAAACGGCCCGGCTCGGGGTCGCCCTGGTGAACGACGCGCGCGGCGGATGTCGCAGCTTCCTGACGCTCGATAATGAGGCTTGCGGTGTTGCCGGCCAGCATCTGGCGCAGCTGCATCTCCAGTTGCAGAGCCTGAATTTCCCGCTCCAGGGTGGCGAGCTGGCGCTGCACCGCCGTGTGCGCCGGCGTGGCGGACTCGATGTGCGGCTCGTGCTGGCCGGCCAGCAGGGTACGCTGTAGCAGCAGGGCCTTGCCGATCACGTCGGACAGGGCGGTTTCGCTGGCCAGGCGCCGAGCCAGCGTTATTTGGTCGGGATCGTCTCGCAGTGCCTCGATGACGCCGCGACTAATCATCAGCAGTGGGCTGGAAGCGCTGGCCAGGCTGTCGGCGGTGATCGGCTGCGAGCCGTCCACCAAGCCTTGCAGCGCTTGCAGGTGCTCGTGATAGGTCTCCTGGATCAGTGGCGTCAGGCCTGTGCCGGCGCTCGCGCGCAGGGTCTCGCAGTCATTGCAAGTGGCGATCTCGGTTTCCCCCAGCACGCGCACGGCCCAGTCCGCCGCCTGCTGCGGTGTGCTCCAGGTGCTGCACAGGGCAGCGCCGTTACAGTCCGCGTCGATGATGCCTTGCGTATCGCTGGCCGAACGACGGTGCAGCAGGTTGTAGCCGGAGTGCGCCAGGTCGCGGGTGACCCGAATCGGCGGCTGGCCGTTACCGCCGGCCTGTTGTCCGCCCACCCAGGTAACGCCCTGATTGCCGCTGGTGGTTTCGGTGGCGCTCACCACGCTGATCGCGTCCTGACTTTGCTGCAGGTTCGCCTGCATGGCCTGACCCTTAGCCAGAGAGCCCCAGGCGCCCTGATCGATGGCCTCGGCCATCTGCCGCGCCATGGCCTGGCAGGTCAGTTGCGAACGATCGTAATCAATGCGGCCCTGCATCACACCGTTGCT
Organism: Pseudomonas sp. B392_1p; assembly: GCF_052245235.1. Classification (NCBI taxonomy): domain Bacteria; kingdom Pseudomonadati; phylum Pseudomonadota; class Gammaproteobacteria; order Pseudomonadales; family Pseudomonadaceae; genus Pseudomonas; species Pseudomonas sp. B392_1p. The sequence continues at coordinate 60,494 of NZ_JBQPXM010000011.1, read as the reverse complement.
GAGCAGCTCGTAGAGGCCGGGGTTAGCGCGCTGGATGATCAGTGCGGGCAGCGACATCACCGCCTGGGTGGCGTTCTGCACCACGCTGCCCATGATCTGCTGAAAGCCTTCGGTGACGCCATTGAGCTGGTTACGCAGGGTGGTTTGCAGGTCCATGTTTCCGCACATCAGGTTGGCGCGCCAGGTGAGTCCAACCCCGAGTCCGTCGGGGCGGTACAGCGAGGTGGGGGCACCCACCGCCGAGCCGCCACCCAGGGTATAGAGCACGCGGTCATCCAGCACTTCGCCGCGGGTGCCGAGACGGTAGTCATCGGCGGTCGCACTTGCGACGGGCCAAAGCATGATGGCTGCCAAGGGGAGGGTGCGGGCAAGTCGGCCCATGTCGGGTTCTCCTAAAAAGCGACGGTGCCAAGCAACACCTGGCCCTTGCGCTCGCAGCAGCTGTAGGGACGCCACAGCGCCCAGGCATAGGCGCCGTCTTCGGCCTGCACGGTTTCAGTCGGGAACACTGCGCAGCTGTCTTGGACTTCGGGAGCCAGTGGCTGCCAGCGGTGCGTGGCGGGATCGTTTTCCAGTATTGGCGGCGGTGGCCAGTAGCCGGCGCGTGCAGCGGGAGTGAGCGGCAGGTAGACATGCGGCTGTCCGTTACGGGTGACCAAGTCGGCCGCTCGTTGCGCCATCACCGCTGCGGCCTTGAAGTCATCGGGCTGCACCAGAAAACCGTGGCGCGGGTAGACGTTGCCCCACATGTCGCCCGCGAGCTGGCTGCCCACCTCGCGCAGCCCGGGTGTCAGCGCCTCGGGGTAGAGGCTTTCCGGAATGGCGTGGCGCCAGGCCAGGGTATCCAGCGTGCTGAGAAAGTAGGGCTGGAAGGCCAGGGCGCCGCTGGCGCACGCCAGTCCCGACTGCGACGCCAACTGCGAAACCGCCCAGCCGCCGGGATGGCCGATGGCATCGACGTTTTTGAAACGGAGCAGGTTGTCGCGACGGGTATTCGGCGTAATCAGGTTGCCGCCACCTTCGGCACCAGGCAGAGGTGCAGACAGCGCGGCCATTTCCGTCCAGGGGTTTTCTCCCGTGGTGGCGTAGCTGGCCACGACCAGGTCGGGATTGAAGTGCTGAACGCGAATGGAGGTTTCGATTTCACAGCTGAACGGGGAGCAGGACAGCCAGAAGCACATGCCGATAATCTTGTAGGCGAGGCAGGCGGGGGAGAGAGCCGACTGGGTCAGGTTGGCGGTGTTGAGTGCCAAGGCCGGTAGCGAAAATGCCCCCAGACTGAGGAGCCAATATCGTTGCGGATGTGCAGGGTGAGGCTGGGTAGCTCGTGAGCTAAAGGCAAGACTGGCCATGGGCGCGTCATCCGTAAGGAAACGCGCACAGCTTTAGCCGAGATCAAAAATGTATTCAGCTCATAAATTGAAATTGATGTCTGCGCATTTTTTGCTTGGCCAACAGGCGCGTCTATCCCAGTCTCGGCCAGCGATCATGCACCCATTCCAATCCTTCCGGAGGGTCCGACGTCACCACATACACCCGCCGTTCTTCTCCTCCTTCCAACAACAGCCCTTCCAGCATCTGGCCGGGCCGCAGATCAAACCAATGCGATTGCCGCGCTGGGTCTTTCTCCATAAAGCGCACCGCTGGCATTCGCACCTCCTGCGGCTGGTAGCGTGCCCATTTCCCTGCAGTAATCGAATCCACCCGCGCCCAGCCTGTGGCGGGCAGCCGTCCCGGTTGTTCCCGTCGGCGACCCCAGGCAATCCATTCGACGCTGCCGTCCGCCTGCAGTACGGGGAGGGCGGCCTTGGGGTTGGGAAAATAAACCCGCACCGGCAGGCCTGTGTTGGTGTACTGGCCTGCAATCTCGACGCCTCCACACATGGAATGCCTCCTGTCCTGATGCCATTGCCATACTGTGCATGGCAGAATACTGTTTATCTATACAGTAGTCCGGGCGTTTGCCATGTCTGTCGCATTTATTGGCCCTGTCGAGCCGTCCAATACGCCACTGCCTCTCTTTACTTGCACCGTCGCGGCTGGGTTTGCCTCGCCTGCGGATGACCACATCGAGGCTACGTTGTCCCTGGATGAGCTGTGCGTTCGTCACCGAGCGTCGACTTTTTTCCTGCGCGTGTCCGGCGACAGCATGACCGGCCTGGGCATATTCGATGGCGACATCCTGGTTGTGGATCGCTCAGTGCCGCCGCTGCCCGGCATGGTGGTGGTGGCAATAGTGCGCGGGGACTTCACCTGCAAGCGGCTGGATCTGGAGCGGGGCTTGCCCGTGTTGCGCGCCGCCAACCCGAACTACCCGGATATTCGCCTGGGGGAGGGCGAGGAGCTGGAAGTATTCGGGGTAGTCGTCTTCTGCATCCACAAACTGCCGGTGTTCTGACATGCGCCCGGTGTACTGGTGGACTGCAATAACTTCTACGTGTCGTGCGAGCGGCTGTTTCGCCCGGATCTGCGCGGCCTGCCGGTGGTGGTGCTGAGCAATAACGACGGCTGCGTGGTGAGTCGCAGCAACGAGGCCAAGGCGCTGGGCATCGGCATGGGCGAGCCGTACTTCAAGATGCGTGAGCTGATCGAGCCGCACGGGATCGAGGTATTCAGCTCCAACTACGCACTGTATGGCAACGTATCCGCGCGAGTGGTGAGTGTGCTGCGCAACATGGCGCCTCGCATCGAGGTGTATTCAATCGACGAAAGTTTTTTGGACCTCACGGGCTTTCATCAGCCGCTGGCCCCGTATGGGCGCATGATCAAGGCCGAGGTGTACCGGCAGACCGGCATCCCGGTAGGGGTGGGCATCTCCACCACCAAGACGCTGTCCAAGCTGGCCAACTGGGCCGCGAAGCGACGCAGCCAGAGCGGTGTAGTCGTAGCCACACGGCCAGAGCAACAGGCGATATTGCTCAAGGATGCGCCAGTGGCCGAGGTGTGGGGCATTGGCCGCAAGCTACAGCATCACCTGGGCGAAATGGGCGTGCGCACGGCTTGGGATCTGGCTCAGCAGGATGCGAAGACCATGCGCAAGCGATTCAGCGTGGTGGTGGAGAAGACCATCCGCGAGTTGCGCGGCGAGGCCTGTTACGGCCTGGACGATGGCCCAGAACCCAAACAAATGATTATCTGCAGCCGTTCATTCTCGGAGCGGGTGACCGAACTTGAACCGCTGCGCGAAGCGGTGGCCACCTATGCGAGCCGGGCAGGGGAGAAGCTGCGTGTCCAGGGCGATTTCTGCCAGCTGCTGCAGGTATACATCCGCACCGGTGAGTTCAATCCCCTGAAGAAGCGCTACGCGCGCACGGCCAGCGTGCCGTTGCCTTATCCCAGCAATGACAGCCGCGACCTGGTGCAAGCCGCTCTGGCCGGGTTGGAGGCGATCTACCTGCCCGGGTACCGCTACCAGAAAGCCGGTGTGCAGCTGATGAACTTCGTCAGCCCCGGCCACACTCAGGGCGATCTGTTCGCCCCCAAGCCCCGCCCGCAGCGAAGAACTCATGGCCGTCCTGGACAAGGTCAACACCAACCTGGGCAGAGGCACCCTGCGCCTGGCGCGGGTGCCGCACGCGGCAGGCTGGGCGATGAAGCAGCAGTTGAAATCGCCGGGGTATATTAGCCGGTGGGGTGAGCTGCCGGTGACGACTTGAACTCCAGGGTGTGCAAATCCAGCGACTACTTAAATGACTCCTTCGACCTAAAGCGGGCGGTCGTGACAGGCAGAAACCGGCCAAAAGCGGTCATCTGGTGCCTTTAAATCAGTGGCTATCCAATTCGATGGTGGCAGCCGACTGACGGCCGCCACCCATATGGATTCACACCTGCGGGCTAGCTGGGGGCTGACCACGGGTTTTCCATAGTGAAAGCAGCACACCGCCCAGCAATAGGCCCAGAGTCACGCTCAAGGAAATGACAGCTGGAATTTTGCCGATGATGCCAACCAGGAAGATCTTGCCGCCGATAAACACCAGCACTAACGCCAGTGCGTACTTGAGGTAAGCGAAGCGGTGAATCATCGCCGCCAAGGCGAAGTACAAAGCACGCAAACCAAGGATGGCAAAGATGTTCGAGGTGTAGACGATAAAAGGATCCTGGGTAATGGCGAAGATCGCCGGCACGCTGTCTACCGCGAACACCAAGTCGGCACACTCGATCAGCACCAGGGCCAGGAACAACGGCGTTGCCCAAAGCACGGATTTACCATTGGCATCCGCCTGGCGGACGAAGAACCGCCCTTCATGCAAACGATCGGTCACCCGCATGTGTTTACGCAGGAACTTTACCAGTGGGTTTTCGCTGAGGTCAGGGTGGGCATCGACCTTGCTGAACAGCATCTTCACCCCAGTCAGCAGCAGGAAGATGCCGAACACGTAGAGAATCCAGCTGAACTCGGCGATCAGCGCCGCACCCAAGCCAATCATGATCGCGCGCAGCACGATCACCCCGAGGATGCCCCAGAACAGCACCTCGTGCTGGTACTTACGCGGGATGGCCAGGAAGCTGAAGATCATCGCCATGAGGAATACGTTGTCCATCGACAACGATTTCTCGATCAGAAAGCCGGTGTAGAAATCCATGCCGGCGTCGCCGCCCTTGACCTGCCAGACCCACAGGCCGAAAAGCAAACCGGCACTGATATAGCCGGCGGACAGCAACAGGCTTTCGCGAACGCCGATTTCTCGATGCTCACGGTGCAGCACCCCGAGGTCGAAGACCAACAGGCTGATGACGATGCTGATAAAAACGAGCCACAACCAGGTGGCGGTGCCGAGGAACTCGGCTAGGAAGAACGGTTCTAGGGCAGTCATGAGCCCCTCCTCTAAGTGTCGAAGTTGTACAAACTGCAACTCCGACATGGCAGCGGTTAGCTGTCAGAGGGGCCCGGCGTTGCGGACGCGAATCTAGAGGTGTGTGTGGACCTTCTCAATCACTCAAGTTTTGCAAATCATTTCAGTTTTGGAGGGCATAGTTTGGCTCAAAAGTTCCAGAAGCGGCCGTTAAGTATTTGTGAATGAACCAGGACCCAATGACATTAGAGATCGGGTTGATATTTCATCTCTAACAATCATGACGGATTCAGCAGTTCATCCAGAATGCCAAGGCCAAAGTGGCGCTGGAGCGTGACCGCAAAGAACTGCTCGGCAATGTCTGGCAGCTCGGCATACAGCTGCAGGGTGCCGTTGAGCAGCTCGTCCTGCACAACAACGGCGGGGAGCAGGGCGATGTCGCCGGAGTCACGTGCCAGCAGACGCAGCATGGCCATGTCGTCAACCTCGGCGCAGATGTGCGGGCTCAGGCCGTGGCTGTTGCAGTAGACCTCAAACTGGCTGCGAATATCACTGCTGCGTCCCGGCACAATCAGGCGTGCCTGCTGCAGGTCAGCTGGCAAGGTGAACGGCGCTAGCCCCTTTCGGGGCGGTCCCACCAGACATACGCTTTGCCGGTCCAGCAGGCGGCAACGCCAGGCTCGTTGGCCATCTCCACTGACCGCCTGGTTGGTCAATACCACATCCAGTTTGTGCAAGGCTAGACGCTCCAGCAACTCCTCCAGGCTACCGGACTCCAGGGTGATACGCACCTGCGCACGGCCGAGAAAGGGCCGCAGCAGATTTTCCTGAAAGTTACGCGACAGGGTTGCAACGGCGCCGATTCGTAAAGGCTGGATGTCCTGCTGAGCGCCTTGCAGGGTCATCTGCAATTCGCTGCCCAGGGCAAAGATGCTCTCGGCGTAGTCCAGCACCAGTCGTCCCGCTTCGGTCAGCGTCAGGCTGCGACCGCTGCGAATAAACAGCGCGTGGCCCAGCTCGTCTTCCAGGGTGCGGATTTGTGTGGACAGCGCCGATTGCGACACATGCAGCGAGTGGGCAGCGCGTGTGAGGTTGCCTTCCTTTGCCACGGCCCAGAAGTAGTGCAAGTGGTGAAAGTTGAGTCGGCGCACGCTGGATTCCTAAAAAGAGAATGATCCATTCATATCAATCTATTTTTAATACTTCAAGCGCTACGGGAGACTAGATCCAGTTGATGGATTAGGAGCTACGCCCGTGCCGATCATTCTCCCGCCCCTGGTCGAACTGTTGCCCTGGGTGTATGCCCTGACGCTGATTCCAGCCAGCCTCTTACACACTCGCGAGCACCTCTGGTGGTCGGCCCGGGGTGCCGGCTACCTCGGTTTGAGCCTGGTTCTGGCGGCCTGGCTGCAGGCGGCTCTTAACGAACAGAATGATGATCGACTGGGCCTGGCGATGGCGGGTTTGATCAGCCTGCTGGCGTTGGTGATCATCGACTATTCCCGGCGCTACCTGGAGGGCGAGCTCGGGCAGCAGCGTTATGTGCTGGCCTTGCTCGGTACGCTGGCGGCAGTGGCCACCGTTGTCACCAGCACTGATCTGATTGTGCTGGTCGGGGCCTGGATTTTTTCCAGCCTGTTCCTGCATCAGCTGCTCACATTTTACCGCGACCGCCCGCAGGCCCTGGTGGTGGCGCACAAGAAATTCCTCGCCAGTCGCCTGGCCGATGTCTGTTTGCTGCTGGCTACCGGATTGCTAGTGCGCGCTGGCGGTGACAGCAGCATCGCGGTGATTCTCGACGCCGTGAACAGCCGCCTGCAGGCCAGCGGCCAGCTCGGTTGGGACCTGCAACTGGCGGCGTTGCTGCTGGCCCTGGCAGTGATCTTGAAGTCCGCGCAGCTGCCGGTGCATGGCTGGCTGATCCAGGTGATGGAAGCGCCGACGCCGGTGTCGGCACTGCTGCACGCCGGGCTGGTCAACCTGGGTGGTTTCCTGCTGCTGCGTTTTGCCCCCCTGTTTTCCGCCGCCGTGCCTGCGCAAAGTGTGCTGGTCGTGGTCGGCGGCCTGACCGCAGTGCTCGCCGCGCTGGTAATGATGACGCGCATCAGCATCAAGGTCCGCCTGGCCTGGTCGACCTGCGCACAGATGGGCCTGATGCTGCTGGAGTGCGGCTTGGGGCTCTACGAACTGGCCCTGGTGCACCTGTTGGCACACTCGCTGTACAAGGCCCATGCCTTCCTCGCCGCAGGCGAGACGGTAGCCCAGGCGCGCCAACATGCCCTGCAGCCCGCTGTTCCGCAGCCAGGCCTAGGCGATCTGCTCTGGGCCCTGCTGCTGGCCGGCCTGGCGCTAGCGCTGCTGCAGGGTGCGTGGACCTGGCTACAGCCGGGCCATGAGCTGCCTCTGGTGGCCCTGGCCATTCTCGCCATCGGCCTGGCCCCCTGGTGCATGCGCCGCGGGCAAGTGCTGCAAGGGCTGAGCATGTTCATGCTGCTGCTGGCGGCCTACCTGCTCTGGCACCAGGCCGCTGCCTGGATTCTAGATACCCCGCTAACGGAGGCGCCGCTGTTGCTGATCGGGCTGGCGCTGCTGCTGTTTGTCGGCCTGTACCTGCTGCAGGCGCTGATCCTGGCGCGCCCTCAGGGCGCACTGGCGCGGCGCCTGTATCCGCTGGCCTTTGCCGGCTTCTACCTGGATGAGCACTTCACCCGTCTGACCTTCCGCATGTGGCCGGTGCATTCGCCCCAGCCCCTGACTTCGCCTACTGGAGATCGCCCATGACTGCGCTCGAACACTTCGCCAGCCTCGACCGGGATGCGCTGCACGAGGCTGCGCGTCAGGCCTGCGCGCGTATCGCCCCGACCTGGCCACTGGACCGCATGATCGCCGTCAACCCGCTGTGGGAGCGGCGTGAACACGCCTGGTCAACCGTTGCCGCAGAACTCTGGCAACGTGCCGGCAGCCCGCTGACGCTAAGCGCCGCAGACTACCGGAACGCCTGGCAGGAGGGCCGCATTGGCGCACATCACCTACAGCAGGCCCTGGCGGAACAGGCTGACACTTGGACAACCGCGCAGTTGCTACAGGCCCTGGAGATGCCGCCGGAGGTAAAAAACGGGCTGCCTCTGCTGGAAGACCTGGCCGATCCCGGTATCACATTACCGGGCTGGCGGGTGCTGATCACCCAGCAGATTGGCCAGTGCTGCGCCGCCTGGTTCGACCACGAACAGGCCGACTGGCGCCCGGAAGCCGGCACCGGGCTGTACCAGACCTGGCGCAGCAGCATGCTGGCAGACAGAGGGTTGAGCGTACTCAGTGACTGCCGCGACCTGCATGGGCGCATTGCCGAGCTGCCGTTGCAGCCCCACGGGGCGCTTGAGGCCGTGGTGCAGCGCCTTGGGCTGAGCGCTGATGACTGGGCGCCCTGGTTCGACTGCCTGTTGCTACGCAGCCTGGGGTGGGCCTCCTGGTGTGCGTACAAGCGCTGGCAGGCCAACCTGCAGGGGCAGGATGACCATACCACTCTGGAGTTGCTGGCTATCCGCGCCGCCTGGGAGTGGCTGGTGGACGATCGCCAGCGCGATGCGCAGAGCCACTGGCGGCGTTGGCGCTCGGCCTGGCAGAACGGTTTGCAGCAGCTCCCCTCAGCCGCCTGGCAGGCATTGCAAGTGTGGCAACGTGCCGACGAGCTGGCCTGGCAGGAACAGCTGCAACAGAAACTTTGCCGGGCGGAATCGGCAGCACCGCTGCAGGCGCCGCTGGCTAAGCTGTTCTTTTGCATCGATGTGCGCTCCGAACCCTTGCGCCGGGCCCTGGAGCAAGTCTGCCCCGAGCTTGAGACCGGTGGTTTCGCCGGCTTCTTCGGTCTGCCCATTGCCTACACGCCGCTGGGCACCGCCGCCACTCGCCCGCAGTTACCAGGGTTGCTGGCACCACAGCTGCAGGTCAGCGATAGCAGCGGTGATGCCGCGCAGGATGACCACCTGGCGCAGCGCCGCCAGGCGCGGCTGGCCCGTCAGGGACGCTGGCGTCAGTTCGAACGCCTGCCGGCCTCGACCTTTACCCTGGTCGAGAGTATTGGCTTGGGCTATGCGGGAGCGCTGCTCGGGCGCACCTGTGGCCTGTCCTCGGGTACTGAAGAAGCACATCGCAGCGGCTTGCGTCCTGCAGAGTGGCAGCAGTTGCACCCGCAATTGCCAGCCCTGTCGCTGACCGAGAAGACCGATCTGGCCGCGCGCATTCTCCAGGCTATGGGGCTCAACGGCCCGGTCCCGGCGCTGCTGGTGCTGCTCGGGCACGGCAGCCAGAGTGCCAACAACCCCCAGGCGGCGGGGCTCGACTGCGGTGCCTGCTGCGGTCAGAGCGGCGAGGTCAATGCGCGCCTGCTGGCTGGCCTGCTCAACGACCGCGAGGTGCGCGCCGAACTGCGCCAGCGCGGCCATGACCTGCCGGCTCACTGCCATGTACTGGCCGGCCTGCACAACACCACCACCGACGAGGTGCAAGTGTTTGCCCACGAGGCTATTCCGGCCACCCTGCAAGCGGACTGGCTGCGCGTGCGCCAGGCGCTTGATCAGGCAGCTGCCCAGGTGCGCCAGGAGCGCGCCACCGGGCTGGGCCTGACGGCGCTGCAGGCGCAACCGGTCAAATTGCTCGATCGGCTGCGCCGGCGTGCCCGTGACTGGTCGCAGACCCGGCCCGAATGGGGCCTGGCCAACAACGCCGCGTTTATCGCCGCGCCGCGGGCGCGTACTCGCGGTGTCGACCTGCAGGGCCGCGCCTTCCTGCACGACTACGACTGGCGCGAGGATGCCGAGGGCGCTGTGCTGGAGCTGATCATGACCGCGCCCATGGTGGTGGCGCACTGGATCAACCTGCAGTACTTCACCTCGACCACCGACAATGCGCGCTTCGGCAGTGGCAACAAGTTGCTGCACAACGTGGTCGGCGGGCATATCGGCGTGTTCGAGGGCAACGGCGGCGATCTGCGCATCGGCCTGGCCCGCCAGTCGCTGCACGATGGCCAGCAGTGGAGGCATCGCCCGCTGCGCCTGCATGTGGTGATCGAGGCGCCGCAGGCCATGATCGACCGGGTCATCGACAACCACCCCGTGGTGCGCGACCTGGTCCTGCATGGCTGGCTGTACCTGCTGCGCATGGATGGTCAACCCGCCCAGCTGGAGCGGCGCACCGCAACAGGCTGGCAACCGCTGCCGGGAGCCTGATCGATAATGGCCGCGCCTATAGGGCACGGCCTTGTCACATCTCGGTCAGTCCGCGCCGCCGGCTTCGCGTAGCGCAAACAAAAAGCCGCCTGTTTATTCAGGCGGCTTTTTATTCAGTACTGCGAGCCGGTTAGAAGTACCCCTCGATTTTCTTCTTTTCCATCGAGCCATCCTGGTCATGGTCGATGATGCGGCCCTGACGTTCGGAGGTCCGGGTCAGCAGCATTTCTTGGATGATCTCCGGCAGCGATTGCGCCCTCGACTCGACAGCGCCAGTCAGTGGGTAGCAACCGAGGGTGCGGAAACGTAACCAGCGTGTCTGGATGCTCGCGCGCTGCTCTGGGGTGAGGTGCGCCAGCAGGCGCTCGTCGTCCACGCAGATCAGCGTGCCATGCAGCTCGACCACTGGGCGCGGCGCCGCCCGGTAGAGGTCGACGATCTCGATCCCTTCGAGGTGGATGTACTGCCAGATGTCCAGTTCGGTCCAGTTCGACAGGGGAAATACCCGCAGGCTCTCGCCTGCGTTGATCCGCGTGTTGTACAGCTGCCAGAGTTCCGGCCGTTGCTGCTTGGGGTCCCAGCGCTGGTGCGCGTCGCGGAACGAGCAGACGCGCTCCTTAGCCCGTGACTTCTCTTCGTCGCGGCGCGCCCCGCCAAAACAGGCATCGAAACCGTACTGCGCCAGCGCCTGCTTAAGCGCCTCGGTCTTCATGATGTCGGTGTACTTGGCCGAACCCACGGAGAACGGGGTGATGTTCAGGCGCTCGCCATCGGGGTTGATGTGTACGCGCATGTCCAGCCCCAGGCGCGCGGCCAGGCGGTCGCGGAACTGGCCCATTTCGGCAAACTCCCAGCCGGTGTCCACGTGCAGCAGCGGAAAGGGCAGCGGCCCCGGAAAGAATGCCTTGCGCGCCAGGTGCAGCAGCACGGTGGAGTCCTTGCCGATCGAATAGAACAGGCAGGGGGTGCGCATCACGGCCACCACCTCGCGCAGGATGTGCATGGCTTCGGCTTCGAGCGCGCGCAGGTGACTCAAGCGCTGATTTGCAGGGACGAAAGCATTCATGGGTTGCATAGCTCACATTGGCCGGCACTGGCTAATTGGGTCACGGGATGTCGTTCTTCATGCTGACAGGCCGGGCACACCCAGATGTGTGCGGCCGCTAATGGGGTGCTCAGACCACAGTCCACGCATAGCAGGCCGGGCTCGCTGCGCGCCACGGCAAAACCGCATGCCTGACAGCTCGGGCAGTGGCTGCTCAGGCGCTTCGCCAGTTGCCCCGCGGCATCACGGATCACCGTCTGGCGTAGCGGGTTCAGATGGGCGCGCATGTCGGTCTCCAGCCAGATCTTCGGTTCGCGCGCCAGCAGCCAGTCCAGTTGAGCGAGCAGCCAGTCGCGCTCGCGAATACCCTTACGGAACCAAGCTTCGCCGGGACGCCCGAGAATCAGGGCATGTTCGGGAAAGCGGGCGCGCTGCATAAAAATCTCGGCGCCTTCCAGGCTGTCGACCTCGACCTGGGAATAGTTGGTCGCTCCCGAGCCTGCCAAGGCAAAGACCGGGTACTGCAATTCTGCATCCCACAGGCAGAGAATTTCGTAGTCCCAGGGCATCCAGCCCAGGTGCGGATCACGGCCGAAGCTGCCTTCACTGCCCAGCCCGTAGCGCACCCCGCCTAGTGCACAGGCCAGTTTGGCTTTGCTAAGCGCAGTGTCGTGGGCGCTGCCCGTACGCGCGACGTCGCGGCTGAAGGTGCCAAAGTGGTCGGTGTCGTAGCTGCTGATCGATTCGATGCACAAGCCCAGAGGAGCCAAGGCGTCGGTGACTAACCGGCCCTTGTCATGGCAGGTGAGGAAGGCAACGGGTTGCACCTGGTTCAACGCAGCGGGGTGCCCATGCGGGGCGAGAGCGGCAGACATGGCGAGAATCCCTGAAATGACGACACAGGCATTTTCTCCAGTACTTGATATAGTCAAAAATAGATTATCAGCCTAAAAACCATCGGTATTTAGCAATGCAGAGACCGCGCTTCCATACCCGTCAGACCACGTTTCGCCAGCTGGAAACCTTTCTCGCCGTGGCCGAGCGTCTCAGCGTGACAGAAGCAGCCCGTGCCCTGCACCTGGCCCAGCCTTCAGTGTCGACGCAGGTCGCCAAACTTGAGCAGGCGCTGGGCATGAACCTGTTCGAGCAACTGGGCAAGCGCTTACACCTGACCGATGCCGGGCGCGAGGTGCAGGCCGGGGCTCGGGAAATCTTCGATGCCCTCGATCACCTAGAAATGCGCCTGGCTCACCTCAATGGCCTGACTGCCGGGCAGCTCAGGCTGGGAGCGGTGACCACGGCCAAGTACCTGGTGCCACGCCTGCTGGGGCCCTTTTGCCGGCAGTACCCTCAGGTTGAGGTCGAGCTGAACATCGCAAACCGCTCGGAAGTGATCCGCCGCCTGGAAGACAATCGGGACGACCTCTATGTGTTCAGCCAGCCGCCGCGCCATCTGGATCTGGACGCCATGCCGCTGGCCGATAATCCGCTGGTGGTGATTGCGCCGGCCGGCCATCGTTTCACCGGTCAGCGTATTCGCTGGGAGCAACTGGCTGCGGAGCCGTTTCTCAGCCGTGAGCCAGGTTCCGGTACGCGCTTGGCCATTGAGGAGCACTTTGCCCGCTTTGGTTGGGTGCTGAAGCCGCAGATGACCATCGAGAGCAACGAAGCGATCAAGGAATCCGTCGCGGCGGGGCTGGGTATTGCCATCCTGTCGCGACATACCCTGATTCACACAGCACCGGGCAATCTGGTCGAGCTGGATGTAGAGGGGTTTCCGATCCCCAACCGCTGGTACCTGGTGCGCTGGCGGACCAAGAATCCGTCACCGGCGGCGCAGGCCTTCAGTCGCTTTGCCGAAGTGCCGCTGGAGACCCCAACACTGCCGGAGTGAAGCCTTAAATCCGTTGACTGGCGCGGGCCAGGCGGTCGTGTACTGCCGCCCAGGCATCCTGATGTGGTGGCAGCTGGATATACAGGCGCTCCAGCCCCAGTGCATCGAGTTGATAAAGCGCCGCATAGAGACCGGCCGCATAGGCCTGCGGCTCGTTCCCCAGGTTTAGTGCCGGACCCTGGCTGGGTTGCGCCTGACCGCACCAGAGCCAGCCGTAAAGTGGCGAGGCGAGCGCCTCTGCAGGTGCCTGGTCGAAAGCCAGGCTCACAGTGCTGGGGGCGTAATGGCGATGGTGCTGGCCCGGGGCGCGCACGCCACCGTCCTTACCTTCCAGCGGCTCGCCGAGCACAGCCTCCAGCTGAAGCTGGCCGAGCATGCCGCGGCGCAGCAGGCGCGGGCTGTCACCGGGCAGCAGGCTGACAATGCTCGACTCCAGGCCCACCGGGCAGGCGCCGCCATCGAGAATCCACAGGTCACTGTCGGCAAACTGCTGCGCCACATGCGCGGCGCTGGTAGGGCTGATCGACATGTAGCGGTTGGCTGACGGCGCCACCAGGCCACCACCGAAGGCCGCCAGCAGGGCCTGCGCCTTCGGATGGGCCGGCACCCTTAGTGCCACACTGTCCTGGCCGGCGGTGACGCTGCGCGAAACCTCTTCACGAGCTGGTAAGACTAGGGTCAGAGGGCCCGGCCAGCAGGCATGCATCAGGCGCTGCGCGGCCGGAGAAACCTCTGCGGCCCACTCGACGACCTGCTCCGCGCGCTGTAGATGAACGATCAGCGGGTTGCTGCTCGGGCGTCCCTTGAGTGCAAACACCTGCTGGATGGCTGCATCCTGGCGCGCGTCGGCCGCCAGGCCATAGACGGTTTCCGTGGGCATGGCGACCAGGTGGCCGGCGCGCAGGCGGGCGGCGCATTCGTAAAAATCACTTGTGATAAAGGGCATAGCGAGGTGTGTGCAGAGTCTGAATCGTCAGATTCTCTCACGCATTGCGCATCGAAACTTACCCTTGGTCGAGGTGCGAATAGTGATTTCACCTAAAAAATTTGTGAGCACTTGCTGCTCCTGAATGGCAGCTTTTGGCCGATTCTGTTGAAAAAGTAGCTCCTCCGCTTGGCCTACGGCAAAATCACCTCATCGGCCAGCAGGAGAGCACGGAGCATGATGGGCCAATTATCGAGTGGGCAGGAGCGACTGTTTTGCTCGTTCAATCTTGAAGATCACATCCCGGCTAATCACCTTCTGCGCAGCATCGATAAGTGTCTCGATCTGAGCGACCTGCGCCATTACCTCGCCGATTTCTATAGCCCGATTGGGCGTCCGTCGATTGATCCTGAACTGATGATCCGCATGCTGATCGTGGGCTATTGCTACGGCATTCGCTCAGAGCGGCGGTTGTGCGAAGAGGTCCATTTAAACCTGGCATATCGTTGGTTCTGCCGGTTGGGCCTTGAAGATGAAGTGCCCAATCACTCTACTTTTTCCAAAAATCGACACGGCCGTTTCCGTGACAGTGATTTGTTTCGCTGGTTGTTCAATGAGGTTTTGCGTCGCTGCATGGACGCAGGCTTGGTCAAGGGCGAAGGATTTGCCGTGGACGCCAGCATCATCAAAGCGGACGCGAGTCGGCAGCGCGGCGTACCGGGGGATGAACAGGTCAATTGGAGCGATCCGTCCCTCAGCACCCGCGCCGTACGCGAATACCTTGAAGCGCTCGATGAGGAGGCCTTGGCCGAAACGCTACCGAAGCGCCTATCGCTGACAGATCCTCAAGCCCGCTGGACAGCCGCTCCAGGTGGTCCAGCATTCTTCGCCTATTCCACGAACTATCTGATCGATACCGAGCACGGCGTAATCGTGGATGTGGAACCAACCCCCGCTCATCGAACAGCTGAGGTTGAGAGCACCAAGACCATGATCGACCGGTTCGAAGCGCAGTTCGGCATTACGCCGGAGCGCCTCATTGGCGACACCGCTTATGGTACAGCGCCCATGCTGGCCTGGATGGTGGAGGAAAAAGACATCGAGCCGCATGTGCCGGTGTGGGACAAAACAGAGCGTAAAAACGACAGTTTCTCGAGCAACGCTTTCCACTGGAATGAGGAGACTGAGGAATACCGCTGCCCAGCCGGCAACGCATTGCGCAGCGAATGGCGAGCCTTCAAGAATGAGCGTTCGCACGTCACGAAAGCCAACACCATTATCTTCCGATCCCGGCAGTCCGACTGCGCAACGTGTCTGATGAAAACCAGGTGCTGCCCGAACACTTCGATTCGCAAGATTGCCCGCAGCGTCCATGAAGCCGCTCGTGATGTGGCTCGACGCATCGCAGCGACGCCCGCATACGTGCGCTCTCGCCACGAACGTAAGAAGGTCGAAATGTTGTTTGCCCACCTCAAGCGCATCCTGAAATTGGATCGTTTGCGACTACGAGGCATGAGTGGCGCGACCGATGAGTTCACGCTGGCCGCTGCGGTGCAAAACCTGCGACGGCTGGCCAAACTTGCATCTCAAGGGCCGCCTGCCACGGGATAGGTGCGCCTGCACTAAGCAAAAAACCTCAAATCAACCAATAACAGAGCAGCAAAGGTCAACGAAGGGCCGAAAAACCACTCAATGTGGTGAGTAGGTTCTCCGGGGGTGGTCACGCCTGAGTTCAGGCGAGCTGAAAATCCGACTTTTTCAACAGAATCGGTCGAATCCGGTCATTCGTAGGCGATCAGTCCTAGGCAGCTATTCCCTCAGGCAAGCTTGCCCAGGTTAGGCAGTTAACGCGCTTTCCCTCTGCTATTGCGGGGTCACGCCCACCTCTGGGTGCCTGGGCAAGGCGATAGAAATAATGGCGGCCAACAAGACAAATGCCGTGGAAACCCACAAGCAGGCTTCAAGCCCGTAAGCCTGATAAATCGAGCCTGACAGCACAGTGCCGAGCAGTCTCCCCAGCGCGTTGGACATGTAATAGAAGCCTACGTCCAGCGACACGCCATCTTCCTTGGCGTATGAAACGATCAGATAGCTGTGCAGCGAAGAGTTCACCGCGAACAGCGCACCAAAGATCATTAGGCCGCCCAGCAACACAACCTGAGGCGACCATCCCGCCGAAAGACCGAGAGCAATGGCAGCAGGCAGTCCCGCCAGTAGCCCCGCCCACAAAAAAGCGGCGCGCCCATCGGGTAGGTGATCACGTTTTTTCCCGGTGATGTTCGGGGCGAACGACTGGACGATGCCATAGCCGATGACCCAGGCCGCGAGGAAGCCGCCAACCAACCAGAAGTCCCATCCGAACACGGTACTCAGGTAAACCGGCAAGGCCACGACGAACCAGACATCACGGGCACCGAAGAGAAACATCCGTGCCGCCGAGAGGATGTTAATCGCCCGGCTCTTGGAGAGAATGTCGCGAAACTTGGGTTTGGCTTTAGCCTTACCCAGATCTTTCCTCAGTAGGATCAGGCTAGCCAGCCAGATCACAGCCAATACAGCAGCCATCGCCAGCACGGCAGCTGTGAACCCCAGCAGAGCCAGCAGCGCACCCCCGAGGAAGAAGCCCACCCCCTTGAGCGCGTTCTTCGAACCCGTCAGCATCGCCACCCATTTGTAGAGCGTGCCTTGCTGGTTATTAGGCACCAACAGCTTTATCGAACTCTTGGCAGACATCTTGTTGAGGTCTTTGGCGATACCCGACAGCGCCTGTGCGCCCATAACCCAAGGGATGGTCAGCCAGGCAGCGGGCACCGTGAGCATCAGCAAAGCAGCTACCTGGAGGCCCAAACCAATATTCATGGTGCGATTCAGGCCCAGACGAGCACCGAGGTAGCCACCGACTAGGTTGGTGATAACACCGAAGATCTCATAAAACAAAAATAGCGCTGCGATTTGCAGCGGCGTGTAGCCCAACGTGTGGAAGTGCAGCACGACCAACATTCGCAGCGCGCCATCGGTGAGGGTAAAGGCCCAATAGTTGCCGGTGACCAGCAGGTACTGGCGCACTGTCGGGGGGAGAGCTGACAACGCCTTCATGATCGCTCCTGTTAACCGGCCAAGCCGACCAGTTTGGCCAGCTCGACAGCGCGATTGGCGTACCCCCATTCATTGTCATACCAGGCGTAAATCTTCACCTGAGTTTCATTGACCACCATGGTCGACAACGCATCGATGATCGAGGAGCGCGGGTCGGTGCGGTAGTCAATCGAAACCAGGGGACGCTCTTCGTAGCCAAGGATGTTTTTCAGCGGGCCAGCGGCGGCAGTTTTGAGCAGCTCATTGACCTCATCCACCGTAGTGGCGCGCTCGACTTCGAACACACAATCGGTGAGCGAGGCGTTGGCCAGCGGTACGCGCACGGCATGGCCATTCAACTTGCCACGCAGCTCGGGAAAGATCTCAGCAATCGCAGTGGCCGAACCTGTGGTGGTAGGGATCAAACTCATGCCCGAGGCGCGAGCGCGGCGTAGATCCTTGTGCGGCTGATCGAGAATGCTCTGAGTATTGGTCAGGTCGTGGATGGTGGTGATCGAGCCATGGCGAATGCCCAGGTTCTCATGGATCACCTTGACCACGGGGGCCAGGCAGTTGGTGGTGCAAGAAGCAGCAGTAACGATGCGGTGCTGCGCAGAGTCAAATAGGTGCTGATTGACGCCCATGACGACGTTCAGCGCGCCTTTCTCCTTGACCGGCGCGCACACCACGACACGCTTCACGCCCTGATCCAGGTACGCCTGGAGCACTGCGACGGTTTTCATCTTGCCACTGGCTTCAATCACCAGATCGCAGCCCGACCAATCGGTATCGGCAATAGCCTTGTTGGCGGTGACTTTGATGCGCTTACTACCGATCACGACATGATCGGCCTCGGCGCTGGCTTCCTGACTCCAACGGCCATGCACCGAGTCGAAGTTAATCAGGTGGGCATGAGTCGCGGCGTCACCAGCCGGATCGTTGATCTGTACGAACTCAAACTCTGGCCAGCTCCAGGCTGCACGCAGGGCAAGACGCCCGATACGACCGAAACCGTTGATACCTACTTTGATGCTCATGCTCTGTTCTCTTAAGGCAGCTGTCTGCGGGCGATTACGACTTGGCGATGTCGAACTGGCCGATGTAGTTGATATGCGCCGGGTGCTGAATCGCACGGGGGCGCAGTATCTGCACGTCGCTGATCGCATCGCGGAATGGAACGCCGCACTCGATCAACAGCTGTGCAGCAATCAGGCCGGTGCGACCAGAACCGCCCTTGCAGTGAATGGCGATGCTCTTACCGTCCATCAGCAGTCGCCTGATCCGCTCGCGATTGGCGTCCCACGCCGCCCGGAACAGCTCGCCAGGTGCCTGGTCGTCCTCCACCGGCAAGTGAAACCACTCGATGTCGCGCTGTCGGCACTGCTCAGGCAGATTTTCGACTTCGTGCTGGGCCAGCTCATCAGAGGGCATTAGCGTCAGCAAGGCGGAGGCACCGGCTTCTTTAAGGGTGTCCAGCGCTTCGGCGACCGAGGTGTCTTTTGTGCCAGGGCACGGCGTGAAGATCAGTTGGCCCTTGACCTGCTCGGAGGCCAGCACGGAGTACGGGTGTTGCTGCATGATCACAAGCCCTTCAGATGGAACCTTGATTAACGCGCTTGGAAAGTTCTTCCGCCGATTCCTTACGCTCGGAATAGCGGTCAGCCAGGTAGTCGGAACGCTCACGCAGTAACAGGGTGAACTTCACTAGCTCCTCCATGACGTCAACCACGCGGTCGTAGAAGGGCGATGGCTTCATACGGCCTGCTTCGTCGAACTCCAAGAAGGCCTTCGGCACGGAGGATTGATTGGGAATAGTGAACATGCGCATCCAACGGCCTAGGACGCGCATCTGATTTAGCGCGTTGAACGACTGCGAGCCGCCGCAAACCTGCATCAGCGCCAAGGTTTTGCCCTGGGTCGGACGCACCGCACCCATGCCAAGGGGAATCCAGTCGATCTGCGCTTTGAACACCCCGGTCATAGAGCCATGGCGTTCCGGAGAGCACCAAACCATGCCTTCTGACCAGAGCACCAGATCACGCAGCTCTCTGACCATTGGGTGATCGTCGGGAACGTCATCAGGGAGCGGCATGCCGGATGGATTGAAGATCCGCGTTTCAGCACCGAAATGCTCCAGCAGGCGCACAGCTTCTTCAGTCAGCAATCGGCTGAAGGAGCGTTTACGCGTCGATCCATAGAGCAGCAGGATGCGCGGCTTGTGGCTGAACGTCTGCTCAATGGCGAGTTTGCCCGGCGACGGCAGGTCAACCAGCTCGGCATTAAGGTTGGGAGTGAGGTCTTTAGTCATGGATGGATTCCTGAGCGAGTACGCCCTTGGGCTGATCGAACCAGCGGCGTTTGAGCCACAGGGCGACGCCAACCAGGGAGATCAGCACCGGTACTTCGACCAGGGGGCCAATCACCGTGGCGAAAGCCACCGGGGAAGCGAGGCCGAAGGTGGCAATTGCTACGGCAATGGCCAGTTCAAAGTTGTTGCTGGCGGCGGTGAAGGCCAGCGCGGTAGTCCGGGGGTAATCAGCCTGCAGTAGCTTGCCCATCCAGAAGCTGATGGCGAACATCACTACGAAGTAGATGGTTAGCGGGATGGCGATACGCAGTACATCGAGTGGCAGTTGCAACACCATGTCGCCCTGGAGGCTGAACATCGCCACGATGGTCAGCAGCAACGCGACCAGGGTCAGAGGGCTGATACGCGGTATGAAGCGTGTGTTGTACCAGTCCTCACCCTTGCGGCTGATAAGGATCTTGCGGGTCAGGAAACCAGCCAGGAATGGGATGCCCAGGTAGATCAGCACGGACTCGGCGATGCTGACGAAGCTGACATCGATCACGCTACCCTGAAGGCCGAACAGCGGCGGCAGCAGACCGAGGAAAATCCAGGCATACAGGCTGAAGAATAGGATCTGAAAGATACTGTTGAAGGCCACCAATCCGGCCACGTAATGATTGTTGCCGCCGGCGATCTGGTTCCACACCAGCACCATGGCGATGCAGCGTGCCAGACCGATGAGGATCAGGCCGGTCATGTATTCCGGTTTATCGGAGAGAAAGGTTACGGCCAGTGCAAACATCAGGACTGGGCCAATCACCCAGTTCTGGATGAGCGACAGCGCGAGAATGCGCTTGTCCTTGAATACTTCTGGCAGTTCTTCGTACCTGACCTTGGCCAACGGCGGATACATCATCACGATTAGGCCAATGGCAATGGGGACGTTAGTGGAACCCACTGAGAGACTATTCAGCCAACTCGGAAGACCTTCAAAGACACTGCCCAGACCAATACCGAGCCCCATGGCGAGAAAGATCCAGACCGTCAAATAGCGATCCAGAAATGAAAGACGGCTTTTGCTCATGGTGCGGTCTCCTGTACTTCAGAGCGTTCCGATGCGTATCAGCTCGGCCTTGAGCTGTTCAGCATTAAGTAGGTCGAAAGGCAAAGCGATGAAAGCCTCGATGCGATGCTTGATGTGCTCCAGCGTGGCGTCGAACGCGGCGTACAGCTCGGCAGCGCTGCCCTGCAAGTCGGATGGATCAGCGAGACCCCAGTGCGCTTTCACGGCTGGGCCGAAGAAAACCGGACAGGTCTCGCCTGCGGCCTTGTCACAGACGGTGATAACGAAATCCGGAGCCAGCTCGGCATGGGTATCGATGGCTTTGCTACTGATTCCTTCCGTGGAAATGCCGGCGCGTTGCAAGGCACTGAGGCTCAGCGGATTTACGGCCCCCTTGGGCTGGCTGCCAGCGCTGAACGCCTGCATGCCGTCCGGGGCGAGGTGATTGAATACCGCTTCCGATAGGATGCTGCGGCAGCTGTTGGCGGTGCAGAGGAATAAAACTTTCATCGAATCGTCTTAGTGGGGATTAGCAGCAGGCGATGACACGCTCGGGGCGGTCACCCATGTTGTCCAGGCGCTTCGAGCTGGTGCTTAGCCAGTGGCGGTTAGCTTCCAGCGTGGTCATCAGAATCGAGTGAACCCAAGTTGGCAAATTCGGGTGCAAGCGGTAGTACACCCATTGCCCTTGACGGCGATCTTCCAGCAGACCGCAGGTGCGAAGCTGAGCCAGATGGCGGGAAACCTTGGGTTGACTCTCGCCCAGCGCACAGGTCAGCTCACAGACGCAGAGTTCTTCCTCGCGGGCGATCAGTAGCATCATCCGCACGCGATTCTCGTCGGCGAGGCATTTGAAAACCGTTGTAGGGGTCAGGTGTTGTGTCATGACAGCACTCAGCGCTTGGTTTTCACGAGGACGAACATCTTGATACGTTCATGAATCTCGTGAAGTGTGTGACGGAAGGCATCGTGCGTGTCGCTGGTCACGGGGTCTTCAAAATTCCATGCCAGCAGCTCCCCTGCTCCGGGCAGGGCCTGACACTCCTGAGCAGCCTTGTCACACAGCGTGATGACATAGTCGAAGCGTTGATCGGCAAACTCATCAAGCGATTTGCTGCGCAGGCCGCTGGTTTCGATACCAAGATGATCCAAGGCCGCAAAAGTGCGTGGGTCAATCTCCCCTGGCTGGGTGCCTGCGCTGAAGGCCTCGAATCGCTCAGAATCAGCGAATCGAAGCAACGCTTCCGCCAGTTGGGAGCGGGCGGCATTGTTTGTACACACAAACAGGACGCGAGTTTTCGAGGCCATGTTGAACTCATCCATAGATATGGTTTCTCGAATATACGATTTTTCGCATGAGATGCAAATAGAAATCCGATGATTTCTCAAGCCATCAGCGAGCTCAGACGTTCAGGACGGAAGATGCGCCGAAAAGGCTTGATGATTATTGAGGAATTTGCATATGCGGATTTCGTTATGTGACATGAAGCACACCACAACGAGAGCTGCTCGAAGCTCCGACGGAGAGTCCATGCAAATCAAACTGTGTGGGGTTGCAGAAGGCGTCCTTCACGCCAAGAGACGGCCTTAAGCTTTCGCGGGCATATTGACACCAGCTGCCTTGATTGAATGGCTTCGAATGCTATGCAAACAAGGGCAACGAACGCTATGTATCAACATTCTCATGGCCGCTTTTGGCCGTTTCTGCCTGTTTCGAATGTCTGCTTGGGGAGCCCTTTCGAAGCGCTGCAACGCTGACATCAGTCAGCGTGCTCAAATCACTATCTCATTTTCATTTTCTCAGCCATCCGCATCGCCGCCTCCATCTCACTGCAGCCATGCTCCTGCATCAGCTGCCAACGCTCTGCCTTTTCCTCCGCCTCGGTCATCGCCAGGGCGAGGAACAGGCTGGGCGGCACGACGCGAAACAGGGCTTCTAGCTTCTTCGACAGCAGCACGCCTTCGGTGAACTTGCCGGGTTCCTTGCTTGCGGACAGCAGCAGGGCTTTCTGCGCCGGGGTGAGTTTGCGAAAGCGAGCGATTTCTTCGATTTCAGCTGGCGGCATGTTCAGGCACACCCACCACTCGATCATGTTGAGCATGGTCTGCGCCGCGTCCGGAAAGTCCGCCAAGTTTTGCGTGGCCAGCCAGAACCAGGCGCCCAGCTTTCGCCACATCTTGGTGCCCTTGACCACGAAGGGCGCGAGCAAGGGGTTGCGGGTGATGATGTGGCCTTCGTCGGTGACCATGATGATCGGCCGGCCGAGAAACTGATCGCGCTCGGCCATGTTGTTCACGGTGTTCATCAGGCTGATGTAGCTTATCGACAGCTGCGCCTCGTAGCCCTCGCGGGCATAGGTGGCCAGGTCCACCAGGGTCACGTCGGACTCCGGCCAGGGTGTGCCGGGGCGGTCGAACAGTTGGCCCTCGAAGCCCTGGCAAAACAGGTCCATGGACTCGGCCATCTCCTGGGCGCGCTCGCGCCGCCGCGCCGGCCATTGCGGGTCGGTCGCGCAGGTCTGCAGGGCGGCACGCACATCGCGGGTCAGCACCTGGCGCTGCTCGGCAGCGGCTAGCCGCGCCGCATTGAGAATGCACTCACGAATCAGGCTGCGGTCGGCGCGGGTCAGCCGCGCTTCTTCCTTGGCTTCACCGCCGGTAATCATCAGTCGAGCGGTGATTTCCAGTTCGCCGAGAATGTCGCGCTGTTCATCGCTGCCTGCGGTGGTTTCGTCCCCTTCAGTCTCGATGCCTGTGGCGGCGAGCAGTTCGGGCTGCTCGATCAAGCGTCGGGCATCGGCGAAGGGCGCCAGGCTGACCTCGCTGCCAGGCTTGAGCTGGACGCGGTGCACACTCAACCCCAGGGTGGCGAAGTAATCGGCTTGCAGGCCGAAGGAGTTTCCGGCTTCGACGATGAACAGCCGAGGGCGGTGCACGGCCATCACCTGCATCAGCAGGCTGACCAGGGTGGCGGACTTGCCGGCGCCGGTGGGGCCGAACAGCAGCAGGTGGCCGTTCATGGCGCGGTCCTGGGATGAGAGCGGATCGAAAGTCAGCGGCTCGCCGCCGCGGTTGAAGAAGGTGATGCCGGGGTGGCCGGTGCCGGTGGCGCGTCCCCATACCGGGGCCAGGTTGGCTAGGTGCTGGGCGAACATCAGCCGGGTGTACCAGTCGCGCTTGTCCTGGGCGGGGTTGTAGACCATGGGCAGCCAGCGCAGGTAGCTGTTGCAGGCGGCCACTTCATCGGCTGGCTGGACGGGTTCCAGTCCGGCGCCGAGCAGCACGTTGGCCAGGGCGGTGGAGCGCTGGCGCATTTCGGTCTCGTCCACGCCGCGCAGGTAAAAGGCCAGGTTGCCGCGATACAGCTTGTGCTGGCGGCCGAGAAGGGCGCGGGCGGTCTCAACATCTTCACGGGTCTGGGTCGAGGCGAGGTTCTCGCCCATGGCTTTGCGGGAGAGGCGTGTGAGCTGCGCTTCCAGCACGTCCTGCGGTTTGATCACCAGGGTCAGGCTGAGGATGCAGCCCTCGGGCAATTGATCGAACAGCGCGTTGAGGGCATCGCCCCTTGGCAGTTCTCCGCATAACTGCCCGATGCGCGGTGCGCGGCGCAGACGATCGACCACCATCACCCGGTGCGGCTGGCGATCGAAG
Source organism: Pseudomonas sp. B392_1p (assembly GCF_052245235.1). Taxonomy (NCBI): domain Bacteria; kingdom Pseudomonadati; phylum Pseudomonadota; class Gammaproteobacteria; order Pseudomonadales; family Pseudomonadaceae; genus Pseudomonas; species Pseudomonas sp. B392_1p. The sequence continues at coordinate 36,533 of NZ_JBQPXM010000011.1, read as the reverse complement.
TACCACAGGCCTTGTTCGCTGTCGGCGCGCGGTTCGCTGAAAAACAGCCGCTCGGCAAAGTCGTGATCGAAGGGCAACTCCAACGTGTCGCCGTTCTCGATTTCCGGCTGCGGCTCGGGCTGGCAGATGCGCCGGTAGAAATCGTTTGCCGGCTCGTCGGTTAGGGTTGGCGCCGGGTTGAACCAGGGCAGCAGCCAGGCGAAGAACGCGCGGCCATCGAGGCGCCGGGTTCGCACGCCGCCTGAATGCAGCGCAGCAGTGAAACGCTCGCAGACATGGTTAAGGGCTTGTTCCGGCGCTTCGGCTTCGGCCTCGCTGCGCCGGTAGATCACCAGGCGCACCCGGCGCTGGCGACCGCGCCAGGGCAGGTGGGTGACCACGCGATCCTCGAACAGGCCGCTGGGGTGGCTGATGGCAGCCAGGTGTTTGTCGATGAGTGCGAGATAGGCATCGGTAAACGCGCTGCCCCGTGCGCACTCGCGCACATAACTGTTCAAACGCTGCAGGTAGGGGGCGAAGTCGCAATCGTCCTGGCAGAAGAACTGCACCACCCAGGGTTCGCTGTCGCGTTCTTCGAAGCTGTCTTGCAACGCATCTTCGATTGCATCGCGGGCCTGCATCAGCCAGTCGCGTTCGCGCCCTTCGGTACCGATGGGCTGCAGCTCGAAAATCGCGCCGACCGAGTGGTTGTCCTCGAGCAGAAAGCACTTGCTGTCCGGCAGGTACTCGACCCAGGGCAGGTGGTCGGCGAAGCTCGGGCCGTGGGCATAACTGCGGGCCTCGTCGGCCAGGGTGGCGGGACGGCGCGGGCGGGACATCAGAAGTCCTCCAGGCGTTCACCGGGGAGGGCGTAGTGCACCTGTTTATAGAAGGGAAATACTGTGCTGTAACCCGGCACCGGGGCCTGCTCGCTACCAGTCAGGTGCGGAAAGACATACAGCACCAGGTCGGGGTTGGGCAGGCGTTGAAACTGGCTGCGGATCTCATTGGCGGCGGTGCGCGTGTAAGGGGTGTTCACGGCGTGCGGTGATACGTCGACTGGCCGACGCAGGGCCAGTCGCGCTTCCTGCAGGGTGGTCTGGCCTGTGGTGGCGCCGCTCCAGATCTGCTGCATGTCGCGCTCGCCGCGCGGCAGCAATTCGTGCGAATCACTGGCGCACCCTTGCAGCAGGGCCAGCAGGCTAATCCAGATCAGGTGGTGGTGGAGCGGCATGGGCATGGCGGACTCTCCGGCCGGCAGGGGCATAGTCGATTGTGATTTCCCGGTCCAGGTGCACGGCCACCTGTGCGGCCGGCGGCACGTACACGGCGGCGAACGCCTCGCCATACAGCTTGTTGACCCAGGTACGGATATCGCTGACGCCGCCGCTGAGGATGCTGTTCACAGCGCTGTTGCCGGCGCTGCTGGAAATGCCCAGCGTGCCGTTGGCGTTACTGAACAGGCCGCTGCTGTGTTCTTCGCTGTCGAACAGCGCGGCCACCCCGGCGCCCGCAGCGGTGAGCAGGCTCTGGGTACCCAGGTACTGCTGGGCGTTGGAGCGCCGCTGGCCACTGATGCACGGAATACCCTGCGGATCGGACAGATAACCCAGACCGCCGCGCAGGCGCTGGCTGTTGCCGCTGGTCGTACTCTGATTACGGCTGGTGACGGTGTGCGGCGGTGGCACGCTGCGGATGGTGCCGTCCTGAAATACGAAGGTGATTGATTCGATCTGCCCGCGCACGCAAGAGAGGGTCCAGTCACCGGTGGCGGTGCCACTCATCACCGCACCGGCCACTTCGGGCAGCTCGATGCCGTTGGCGGCCAGGTTGTCGGCGCCGACCAGCACCTTGAACGGGTAGGGATCGTTGACGGTGCCGTCCACGGGGACGCGACCGATCAGCGCGGTCATGGCCACCGAACCGAGCAGCGTGGCGTTTTCCGGGAGGGTGTAGACCGGCTCCGTGGCAGCGCTGGCGTCGTGCAGCTCGCGCTCGCCCTTGGCTGCGGCGCGCAGCGCTTGCGGGCCGCGTTCGAGGGCAGTGCCGGGCAGGGTAAAGCTGCTCGGCAAGGCGAGGGGTGCGGGGGCTTTTGTGGCGGTGTTTGGAGTGGGGGACGTGTCGAGGGGTTCGATCCATAGCAGGTCATTCCCGGCGCTGGTTTGAAAGGACAGTGCGTCTTCAGGGCGCAGGCCCAGCCCGATGGGCAGGTCATCGTTCGCACCCGACTGCAAGGTGGCCAATTGGTCCTGCAGGCTATGCAGCAGGCTGCGCGCTTCCCGGCTGTTCTCTTCGCTTAGGCGCCGAGCCTCTTCGGCCAGGCGACGTTCACTCTGGGTGGATTCGCTGATGCCGCCCAGCGCCGACTGAATGCGTGAATCGATGCCGCTCTCGCGGGCGCGTAGGCGGCGGTTTTCTTCGCTGAGCGTGGCGTTGCCGCGTTCCAGGGACTGCAGCTCGTTACGCATGGCTTTGACCTGACCGACCAGGGTGGCCAGGGTGTCATGCGGAGTGTCGCCGGCGATGCCCAGCGCCTGGGCTTCGGCTGCCGAAAGCGCCGCGCGCTGATCGAGCGCTGCAGTTGCGGCCGGCTCGGGCGCACGGCCCATCCACTTACCGCTGATGATCACAGCTACGAGCAGCAGGGCGGCAGGGACCAGCCATTTCAACAGCACGTTAGCGTTCATCGCTGTGCCCCAAGTCAGGAAGCGAGATCAGGGAGTTTTCCAGGCCGCCGCCGCGCGTTACCAGGTAAGCGACGCTAGTGTCCTCGGGGCTGCCCTGGGCGCCCAGGTGGTCGTGCTGAAAGCTGGCGGCATACAGCTGGGCGTTCAGGCGGCGAGGGTCGAGTTCGACCGGATTGGTAGTTTGATTGCGTAGCAGCACGGCCGTCACGGTGTACTCGGCCAGTTGCCAGGCGGCCAGCGGGCGGGCACTTACCGGGTCGCTCGGCAGCAGATGATTCAAGTCCGCAGGCAGGGACAGGCGCACGGGGCGCACGCCGGGCAACGGTTCGACCGTGCGCAGCGGCGCATACAGCTGCTGGGCGGTGTAACGCACCAGGGCGACGGGGATCGGTGTGGGTGGTGTTGTGGGGACGGGTTCGGCGTTTGTTAGCTGGCTCTCATGCATGATGCGCAGCGGCTCAAGTGCCTGCTCTCTAGGCTCGGCGCTGAGATCCAGCAGGATCAACTCGCCGCTGTCGGGCAGTTGCAGGTGCAGGCGCGTGGAGGTAAGGGGTGTGCTGGCTAGCAGGTAGAGCGCACCATTGGCGGATTGCACACGCAGCTTGCCGGTGAGAGCCGCAGGGACGCCGACGCGTACTGGCTGGTCGAGAAACAGCACCCGTTCGTGACCGACCGCCAACGGTACGCTGATCGGCAAGCGCTGCCAGTGGCGGATCTCCACGGCCTGGACGGCGCTGGCCAGCAGTCCCAGGGTCAGGCAGAGCAGGGCGCGGATCATGGCGTGTCTCCCGGCAGCTGGAGTTTCTGCGGCACGTCCTGATAGCAGTCCAGGGCCAGTCCCCACTTGTTGCGCTGCGGATCGAGGTCGAAGCGCACCACGCGCAGCGGGTAGCGCACCAGGGCGCGCTTGACTGGCTCGGCGGCCAGGTACTCATCGGCGTTGAGGTCGAGGTTGACCCGCCAGCTGTTATGGTCGAGCTGCTGCACGCGCAGCTGCGGATCGTCGCTGTAGCCTCGGCCGAGAATCTCGTATACCCCGCGCACGCGCTGGCGCAGCTCCCCGGCGGACTTGCGGTAGGCGTAATCACCTTCCAGAAAGGCTTGGCAGGCCGGCGTCAGGTAAGCGCGCAGTGCCTGGATGGCTGCCGGATAGTCCTGCTCGCCATTGGAGGGCCAGCGATTGAGCTGCCCAAAGATGTACAGCGCGAAGGCGTAGATGTTTTCCGGCGGGATATCCCACCACAGGCGGGTGCTGCCGGCGCGCAGGTCCGGCGGCACATGCACGGTCAGGTCGCGCGGCGCCGCCTGCCAGCCGAACCACAGCCCCAAACAGAGTACAGCGAGCAGCCCGACCGCCACGCGCAGGCTCAGGATATGCGCTTGCTGCGCGTCGACGCGGTTGCGATAGCGGCTCATGGGCGGCGTCTCCGTGTCTGGTGTCGCGCACGGCGCACCGTCCAGGGGCCGGACTGTACGATCAAACTGGAACGGTTGAAGCGTCCTCGGCGGGCCAGCCACCACTGGGCGCGGCGGTACAGCCAGGTATCCGGTCGGCCGCGCTTGGCACGGCGCAGCAGGGTACCGGCGCTAAACAGACTGAGCGCCGCCCCGGCGATGGCCAGTGTGGGCACCAAGGCCAGGGCGGAGAACAGCACAGCGATTGGAATGCTCAGCAGTAGACCACCGGCGGCACCGATGCCCAGGGCCAGCCACATCTCGTCACTGGTCAGGCCGCGCAACACCACCGGATCACGGTTCAACCGCTCGGGCAGGAATCGCACCGTGCCGTCCTCCAGGCGTTCGATCTCGTCGCTCATGGGGCGTTCCTCAAAGGATCTCGGCGGCCTGGGTCAGGAACCAGATGATCACCACCACCAGCAAGGCCCCGACGCCGACCACCGCGCCCAGGTCCTTCCAGGTCTTGCGCTGATTTTGCACGTCGGCGTACACGGTTAATGAATGCCAGGCCACACCGAGGAAGGCCAGCAGCGCAATCATCAGGCCGAGCAGGATGCCGCCGTCATAGGCGTAGTTCTTGATGGTTTCTACCAGGCCGGTACCGGCGCCGCGCGACGGCGGCTCCATGGTGGGCAGGTCGGCGAAGGACAGGCCGGGCATCAGCAGCAGGTAGGCCGCCAACAGGCGCAGGGTGAGCCGGTCATACAGCTTGCGTTGCACATCGAACGGGGCAGGGCGCATGGGTGGATCTCCGTGGGGGTCAGGAAAGGATGAAGAACATCAGTACCAGCCAGGCCAGCAGCACCCGCGCCGCCGACCCGCCGAAGGCACCGAACGACAGCGCTCCGGTTGCCCAGCCGCGATAGCCGCTCCATAACACCCAGGCGCACCACAGCAAGGCCAGGGTGGAGACCAAAGCTAGCCACAGGCTGGCGCTATCAGTGGCGGAGTAGCCGCTGGCGATTTCGAAGGCGCTGGTCTGGGCGGGGCTCATGCTCATGGCTGGGCCTCGGGGGATTCGCGGCGGTAGTTGCCGCTCAGTTCGACGGGATCACGCGGCTGTGCGCGGGAAGGGTGCAGGTAGTCGGTGATACCTTCGCGCAGGCGCTCGAGGTCGTGGGTGAAGCGGGGGTAGTCGAAGGCGTAGCGCTCGTGTTGCACTTGAGAGGCACTGTCTTTGGCTTCATCGCTCAGGGCTTCTACCTGGCGCAGTTGCTCAAGCAGCAGGGCAAGCCGCGTGTGCTCGTCAGCGGAAGTGGCCAGCGCCATGGGTGTGCTGGCGACGATGTGCAGGCCGAGCAGTGCGAGGGTGAAGAGGTTGTGCATGACGATGCCCCGTTGAGTGTGCGGGCATCATTGGCATCCATGAGGAGGTTGTCAGTCGAAAAACTGAAAGAGAAAGACTCGCTTTATGCGGGGCTTGATCAGCCAACAGAGGGGGCTTTTGAGCTTGCCCTTAATGTATAAAAAGACCAGAATCGGGCGCTAAATAGAGGGCTTATATATGCAGAATATTTTAGCGGACGTTGCGGTAAGCGTTTCCGAACTGAAAAAAAATCCATCTGGCGTCATGGCCGGCGCCGCTGGGATGCCGGTCGCTGTGCTCAACCACAATCGTGTCATGGGCTACATGGTTCCGGCTGATCTGTATGAGCAGATGATGGAGCGCCTGGATGACTTGGATTTGGTTGAAATTGCTAAAGCCCGCTCCGGCGAGAAGGCCGTCCCGGTAAGTCTGGATGACCTATAAGCTTGAGTTCCTTCCTTCTGCGCTCAAGGAATGGGAAAAGCTTGGCCATACGGTGCGCGAGCAAATCAAGAAAAAGCTACGGGAGCGTTTGGAAGCGCCCAAGGTACAGGCCGATGCCTTAAGGGATATGCCGGGCCACTACAAGATCAAGCTGCGTGCATCGGGTTATCGCCTGGTTTATCGGGTCGAGGATGAGCGAGTGGTTGTAGTGGTAGTAGCCGTGGGCAAGCGGGAGCGTGGCGCGGTCTACCAGTCAGCCAGCAAGCGTTAGCTCAAACTCAGCGATAATACTTTCCCGACAAGGCAGGATGGTGATCGTTGAGCAGATAAAGTTTGCAAGCCGCTAGGGCAGAGGCCGTGTCCACCGTTTTGGCTTGGCGCGTCTATTCAGGGAGAACGCAGACAATCCTGTGACACTCACTGGCGACGGCTTTCGATCTTCACCAGAATACCGTCGATGAATTTCAGGTAGCGGTACATCCCGTTGTTGGGGCCGTACATCCAGTTTTCCACGCTTACGGACTTGTTAGCAGGCTGGTTGTCACTACCAATGAGAGGGTCAAAGGTTTCTCGCTTATCTGGCTCTCCGCATTTCTGAATCACTTCAAATTTATTGTCTCCCTCATTTATCAGATTGTTTCCACAGCGCATCGAGGCCTGTGAAACGTTTGCCCCGGCCAATAGGCAGGACGCCAGCATGGTTACCGAAATAAGCTTTTTCATTGGTTACTCCTTAGGGACGCGCTGATTTTTCCCACCGTTGCGTAGCGCAGCGGTTCCTTGCCTTTGATAATCGCACCACCCATCTAACAAGCCCAGCCATGCAATCGAGCTTTTCTGTTCTTCATCACCAGAGCTTTCAACCAGGTACGCTTCACAGATATTTCTTGAACGTCGCCGCCGTGATTGCCACAGCTGCACCCTGCATGGCGGCACAGGGCAGCAGGATCCATAGCGGGTTGAGGCTCACTGGCAAGGCCAGGTAGAGGATCCAGGGCGTCACCAGCAGCGGGGTGAGCACACCTTTGGCGCGGTGGTAGATGAAGCTGCTTTCGCGCCCGGCGCCGAACTTGCGCAGGTCGCGGCGCATGAGGCCATCGACCAGGCCGGTGAACATGGCCAGGGCGAACAGCGGCATCGCCAGGGTGAGGATGATGATTCTCACGGCGAATGTCAGGGTGACGAAGAGGCTGGCCAGCACGAAGTCTTCGATAAGTAGGTAAAGCTGCGTGAGTAGGCCGGTCAGGCTCCTTTCTTGGTTTTTGGCTCGCGCCTGGTGCGCGTAGTCGAGCAGGCCGCTGCGCTCAAACAGAGTGCTGTGCAGCCAGTCGAGGGCCGCTCGGGTGCTGGCTTCGGGAGTTTGTAGCAGCAGCGAGCGCTGGAACTGCTCGCCCAACCAGCCGAGTTCGGCGTGCAGCATGGCCTGGCTGTGCCGCCAGCCTTCGTCTGGCCAGAACCACAGCATGCCGGCGTATTCGATCAGCAGTGAACACAGCAGCGACACCAGCAGCAGACCGATGACTTTGCCGGGTAGGCTGAACAGTTTGCCGAGCAGGCTCTGGCGTTGCGTTGGCTGGGCGGTAGTCGCCGGGCTGGCCATGTTCAGTGCGCTTGCGGCGCGGCGGGATTATCCAGCGCATCCGGTTGCTGAATTGTGGAGCTGCTTGCTGCTCGCCACCACTGTCCGGCGTTGTCGTTGTAGCTGGCGCGCATGAGTCGGGCGAGTTCTTGCAGATTATCCGGCATGGCGTCGTCGGGGGCCGGCTTGGGCAGCGGTATGCGGACCTTCCACAGCTGGCCTCCTTCCTGAAAGGAGAACGCCTGGCCCTTGGGCAGGCTGACCAGGTGCGCCGGCTCCAGCAGTGGCACACCTGTGCTGCTGACCCGATCCTGCGAGGAGGAGGTGAAGTCGGTGCTGGCGCTGGGGTCGGCCGTGTCTGTGGCGCCGGACACCAGCGTCTTGGTCAGTACGTTGACCCTAGGCAGTTGCTGGGTGAGCAGTTCGGCGGTGGCGGTTTCGCGCACACGTAGCATCTGCAGGGTATTGAAGTTGCCGATCACCTGTCCGGCCTTGGCGCGGTTGCCCAGGCGCGCCTCGATGTCGCTCAGCGTCTGCGTGTAGGCGGTAACCTGAATGCCGGCGCCGCCGCCCTTGTTGATCAGCGGAATGAAATCATCGCCCATCAGTTCGTTGAACTCGTCGGCGTGCAGATTGATCGGCACCTGGCGCTGGGGCTTATTGGTGGGCGGCAGGCCGTGGTCGAGGCCGTGCTTATAAAGGTGACCGGCAACTGACACCAGGTCGGCGAACATCGAGTTGCCCACGGCGGCCGCGACTTCGGCATCGCTCAGCGCATCCAGGCCGACGTAGACGATGCCGCCTTTGCGGCTCACTTGCAGCCAGTCGAAGATCGGCCGTGGGTCGTTAAGATCGGAGTAGTCCGGAGCCAGCAATTGTGCGGTCTTGCCGGTAGTGAGTTTTTCCAGCAGCGGCAGCAGGCTGGCGACGATCTTGTCGAAGTAGGTGCGGTCGTAGCGCACCGCCGAGCGCAGGCCGTCGAGTACCGGGTCGAACACCCGTTTCGTGGCCAGGTACTGCTCGATGGCGACCACGCGTCGTTCGCGGCCCTGCATGTGGCGGGGGATGTTGCGCTCGTTGATCCGGCTTTCCAGCGCGAGGATCTGCGGCCAGGCCTCGCTGTCGTGGCGGGCGAAGAAGTGCTCGGCGTACTCAATGAACAGCGCGTCGATATTGATCACATGGCGCTGGATCTGCAGGTAGTCCGGGCGCCGGCCCAGGTCGACCAAGGCGCGGGCGATGATATTGACAAAACGCCAGGCGAACTCCCGAAACGCCGCCGAATTGCCTTCAGCGCTGAGCTGCCCGGCGATGCGCGAGGCCACCTCGGTGACCCTGCTGAAACGGCCGATGGCGTTGTAGCGACAGGAGATGTCCGGCCAGCCCAGGTGAAAGACATACAGCTCGCGTTCACGGCCGGCGCGGCGCGCCTCGACGTAGATGCGCTTGAGCAGGTCGGCGTCGCCCTTGGGATCGAAAACAATGCACACCTCGCCGCGGTGAATGTCCTGGGTGATGTACAGCTCGGCCAGGCGCGTCTTGCCGACGCGGGTGGTGCCCAGCACCAGGGTATGGCCGACACGTTCGGTCAAGGGCAGCGTTACGTTCACCTCGTTGGGCTCCACGCCATGCAGCAGCGGCGAGCCGCCCACCGGCGGCAGAGGGCGCAGCGGATTGAACGGACTGTCGCGGGCGGTCAGGCATGTCAGCCAGGACAGAGGTGGTGGGCTGTGTTCTAGGCGCTGCTCGAGGTTTCTGGCCAGGCGGTACGGCCAGGGTTGGCGCAGGTAACGGGCGACGGCGGGATCCTGGGTGTCGACGAGGCGCTGGGTGTGCAGTTGCGTCCAGCGAAAACCGCGTCCCATGAACAGCCGCTGGCGGCTGAGCGGAATCTGTCGGCTGGTCAGGGCATAGCGCGGCAGACGGCGGATGTGCCGGCGATAACGCAACACCTGCCCGGCCTGGCGCAGGCGAAGCAGACCGAACAGGGCAAAGCCCGCCGCACTCCAGCGGCCCAGTTGTGGCGACAAGGCAACGGCCCAGGGCGCCTGCAAACAAAGCAGGGCGGCAGCGGCGCAAACGGCCACGCTGTACAGCTCAACGGCCGGGCGCAGCCGTGACTCCAGCGCGTGCTCGGCCATGGCTCACTGTTCCAGGCGGTTGGCGCGAATCAGCACCGGGTAGTGGCGCAAGCCCAGGCGCTGACCGAGGTCTTCGCCGCTGATCGGCAGGATGGTCAGGCCCGGGCCGGCCCTGCGGATGCGCTCCAACGCCGGCAGGTCGGCCACTTCCACCGCCAGGCCGGCGGCGCCGAGTTGGCGCAGGCTCTCGACATGCTCGGCCAGCCAGGCCAGCGAGCGAGGATCGTCGCCAACCAGGAACAGACGTGTGAGCGCGGGTAGCTCCAGATCGCGCGACTCGACTTCGCCGGGACTGAGGCTGGGGCTGCTGACCGGCAGCATGCTGCTTTCATCGTGTCGTATGTCCCAGCGTTGTGACGTCGGCTGGGCAGTGGCCAGGGTGCTGCCACCGGTGAGGGTTAAAAGAAGGGCGTGGGCGAGAGTGCGGGCTGAGGTCATGGGGGCGCGTCCGATGCGAGGTGGAGAGGGAACTGCAGCCTGGCCAGATGGCGCGCCACCCCAGCTCGGTAGCGGGCGGCCGGAGTGCCGCCGGCGGGGCGGTGGTAACGACCGGCGGCCAGCAGCCAATCGCCAGTGTGCCGATGGTGTTCGCGCAGCAGGTGCGCGGCCACGGTCAGGTTGATCGTAGGTCGTAACGCGCTGCAGGGGCTGCTGAAGCGCTGGCGGTGATAGCCCCAGTTTATCTGCGCCAGGCCGATGTCGATGCGTTTGGGGGCAGTGGATGCCAACGCTTGGTGAAGTGCCTGGCAGGCGGTGCGATGGTTGGCGAAGCGCCTGGGCCTCCCGGCGACGTTCAGCGTCCAGGGCCAGGGGCGCAGCTGACCGCGTACATGAAGGGCGCTTTCCTGCAGGGCGATGGCGTAGAGCACTTCGGCGGGCATGCCGATCTGGCGGGCAATCTGTTGGTAGGCCGGCGGTGGAATTTCCCGGGCCTGGGCGCTGCCGAACAGGGCCAGCAGGAGCAAGCTCAGTCGAGGCGCTGCCATTGCCCCTCCCGCTGCTGGAAGCTGGCCGGCATTTGGGTGTCTTTGCCCAGGCGCTGCCACTGGCCGCGATCATGGTTGAGGGTGATCTGTTGGCGCTGAACACGGGCGGGCTGAATGCCGGCCTGGCGCGCCCAGTCGCGCAACAGACCGTCATCGTTGTGGCTGTCGACCAGGTGCAGGTCGAAGTCGGTGTTGCGCGCCTGCAGCTCCCGGGCCCGTTGCAGGCACGGCGGACAATCGGGTTTGACGAACAGCTGGAGACGGCTGGCCACCGGAGTGCCGGCCACCGGACTGTGCAGGGGCGTCGTGGTGCCCTGGATGGGTAGCAATCCCGGATAGACACGCTGCCAGGCGTCGTCGTAGGCGCGCTGGTAGGCCAGTTCGCGCTCGGCGCGCTGGGCTTCGAGGCGCACCTGCAGCTCGGCGTAGCGCTGGCGTTCGGCATCGTTATGGGCCTCTACGCCCAGCGCGGTGAGCGGGTCCAGGTTCGGGCTCCAGAAGCCGCGCGGACCGCGCTGGATTTCCTCGAAGCGGGACCATTCCTGCTCGGTCAGACCCCAGGTCTCGGCGGCTTCGCTGCCGCTTTGTTGCAGATCGAGCCGCGTGCTGTTGAGTCGCTGAGTTTCTGCCGGCTCGGCATGAGCGCTGCCGGCAAGCAGGCCAAGCAGTACCAGTAAGATAACGGGCATAGGCAGCACCTCAGGGCAGGGCCAGGGTCTGGTCAGGCTGACCGGGGGAGGCGAAGACGGCGGCCTGGCGGTCGAGGCGCTGCAATGTCCAGGCACCGAAGCGGTCGCCACTGCGCAGCAGACGCACCTCCTTGAGCGTCTGACTGCCAGCCGGTGCGACCGCCAGAAAGCGTTCGGGACCGCGCAGCTCAAGACCAATCAGCAGGGGCAGCGCGGGCAGTGCGAGGGCAAAACGCGCTGGCGCAGGGCGAGGTGCTGGCTTGCGAACGGCGGCGGCCGGTTTGGGCGGCTGGGCGGAACGGGTTTCCAACTGCTCAATGCGTCGGAACAGAGTTTGCCAGCGCGGATCTTCGGGAGGGTTCAGCAACGCCGTTAGCTGAGCCTGTTGGACGGCGAGGCGCTCATCAAGCTGGGCGTGTTCGCGGTTCAACGTGGTCAGCTGGTTGGCCAGTTCATCCAGCTCGATCTGCAGCTGAGCCTGGGTGAATCGCAGCGCATTAAGTTCACCCTGGAGGGTTAATACCTGGGTAGCGTCCAGCTGCAGCCGTTGCAGTGCATCCAGACGCTGCTGGTGATAGAGGAAGCCACCGCCGATCATTACCCACGTACCGACGCCCAAAAGGGCGGCAGCCCAGTACCGGGATTTCATGGGCGGTCTCCTGTGGATGCCTGTGATGCCTGGGTATCGAGGTCAGCGCGTAGGTGGAAACACACCTGCCGCTCGCGGTCATCAACAGTGAGCTGCCAGGCCGGACCTCCGAGCAGTTGCAGTGCCTGTTTCAGGGGAAGGGGGCCGAGCTGGTAGTGAGCTGCCGGCAGGGCATGCCGATACAGTGTCGGCCCATCGCTCGGCTCCGCGCAGAGGCTGTAGCCGGTACGTTGCAGCAGATGCCGCAGCGCCTCGCCCACGGTCGGGTTCAGGCTGGCGGGGATGCGGATGTCGATGATCTGGGCGATCAGATCGTGCTGTGCGGGCAGCGGCTCGGTGCTGACCCTGGTGTAGCGCCCCTGGGTAATTCGCAGCGGTGCGCGCGTTTCGGCGTTGGCGGTCGGGGCGCTGCTCGCTTCCGGGACCGACTGAGCGGCGCAACCGGCAAGCAGGGTGATGACTGACACAAGCATGAGCTGATGAGACATGGGCAGGTATCCGTAGGGAAGGCCTGACGTTGGCAGATCCCGGCAGGTCTGGCATGCGAAAAACCGAAACCCGTTACCTCGCTTTTATGCCACGCAGACAACAACGGCGCCCGTGGGCGCCGTTGCGTTACAGCCAGCCGTATTCGGCCAATGAAAGGGGACGGCCTGCGCCGACGATGAAGTGATCCAGCACGCGCACATCGACCAGGGCCAGCGCGTCCTTAAGGCGCTCGGTCAGTTGGCGATCCGCCTGGCTGGGTTCACTGCAGCCGGAAGGGTGGTTGTGGGTGATGATCAACGCGGCGCAATTCCAATGCAGCGCACGCTTGACCAATTGCCGGGGGTACACGCTGGCGCCGTCAACGGTGCCGAAAAACAGCTCCTCGAATGCAATCACCCGGTGGCGGTTGTCCAGAAATACGCTGGCGAATACCTCATGCTCGTGGCCGGCCAGTTTCAGTTTCAGAAAGTCCCGTACATCCTGAGGCGAGTACAACAACGGTCCACGGGTAAACATGCGTCGATCCAAGATCAGCGAGGCTTCCTCGATGATTCGGTCCTCCTCGGTACGCTGCAAATCCTCGGTTTCCACCAGACAAAGGGGTGCGTTCATGGTGAGTCTCCTGCGAATGGGGGCAGGAAACACCGCCCTGGCAGGGTGATGATCCTGCCAGGGTGGGTATGGGTAAGACTCAGCCGTTACGTCGTGGCTGCTGTTTTGGTCTTGGAGCTACTGCGGGCGCGCTGTCGGGCGGGCTTGGGTTTCGGGGTGGGTGTCGGTGCGGACTGCTCAGGTTGTGGTGCGATTGCTTCCGCCGGTTCAGGCTTGCTGGGCTCGACAACCGCTTCCTGAGGACGCGGCTCGGCTTTGTAGACCAACTGGCCGTCAATCTTGATCCAGCCCAGATACAACAGGCGGGCTTTCAGGCTTGCGCCTGGCTGACGGGTCTTCTCGCCTTTCTCATAGAGGAACGGATCGACCCACAGGTCGCCGATGCGAAACGCCACCAGCACTTTCTTCTGAGCATTTACGGCATCCCAGCAGCGTCGCACCAGGCGTTCGGCTTCCGCGCCGGATACCTTGCAGTCGAAGCGGGTGTATTGAGCGGCATCAGCCGGGCCATACAGCGCGGCGATATCGCAGGCCATAAAACCAGGCCCACGACGTACCTGGACCTCGCGAATGCGGTTCAGGTAACCGATACCGCGGGCGTGCAGATCGAAGTACTTCGGTTCTTCGGAGGTGTTCTGTGTCATGACGATTCTCCAGGATGTGTGGGGGAATCACCCCGTAGGGATGAATCCCATCGGGGGCAGACAGCAGGAAGCGAAGATCCAAAGCGGATCCCATGGCGGTGTTAGAAGGGCGGGCAAAGGCCTGCAGTATGAAAGTGGCGCTCATCACCGAAGTGACCGTGCGAGCTGCCGAGCGCTGTTCGCACTGGGGTTGACCAACCCTTGCGGGCATAGCCTTGAAGGTCGTGGCTATCTGGCTTGGCCGTCAATGACGGGGCTTGCCCGAGGGACTTAAGCAGCGGTGCTCAGGCGCGTCAAGAAGGCTCAAATTCGAGGTCTTTGCTTACGGCTGAGGATGGATGGCATTGGTTTTTGATGGACAAGCAAGCGCTGCGCTCTTGTAGTAAGAGGCAGAAACCGGCCAGAAGCAGCCAGTGCAGATTATGTGCGGGCGGTCATTAAATCGAAGGGGCTGCACTGCGCCACGTAATGACTAGGTAACTATAGCCGTAGATGGCCACCGCGCCTTATAATAGGGTGATCTAGTATGTGCCTACACCTGCAGAGCGCTGGATCTCCCTCACTTTTGGAGCACCCGTTCCGTGAACTTGATGACGTTTGTTTATTTGATAGCGGGTCTGGTGCTGCTTGTCACCGGTGCCGAAGTGCTGGTGCGCGGCGCAGCCAAGCTTGCGGCTCAGTTCGGCATCCCGCCGCTGATCATCGGTTTAACCGTGGTTGCCTTCGGCACCAGCGCGCCTGAGACGGCGGTGAGTATGCAGGCGACGCTGAATGGCAGCGGCGATATTGCGATAGGCAACGTGGTCGGTAGCAACATCGCCAACGTATTGTTCATTCTCGGCATCACGGCGTTGATCGCTCCGCTGATTGTCTCTCGTCAACTGATCCGGCTTGATGTGCCGATCATGATCGGCGCCAGCCTGGTCACCTATGCACTGGCGTGGGACGGCACGCTGAGCCGTTTGGATGGCTCCCTGCTGTTTGCCGCAATAATCGGCTACACGCTGTTTCTGATCATAAGCAGCCGCCGTGCAAACGCCAAAACCACTCCGGATGACGAGTTTGCCAAAGAGTTCGCTGTCGACGCGCACCCCAAGCGTTACTCCAGTCTCATCAACGCTGGCTTGGTAGTCCTTGGTCTGGTTTTGCTGGTGGTCGGCTCCAACTTCCTGGTTGCAGGTGCCATATCGCTGGCGCGTGCGCTGGGACTGTCAGAACTGGTGATCGGCTTAACCGTGATTGCCGTGGGCACCTCGCTGCCGGAACTTGCCACCTCAATACTTGCCGCCATTCGCGGTGAACGGGACATCGCGGTGGGCAACATCGTCGGTAGCAACATTTTCAATTTGCTGTGCGTGCTGGGCTTGGCGGCGCTGGTCGCACCGCAGGCCATTGGGGTGGCGGACAGTGCCCTGGCATTTGATTTTCCGGTGATGATTGCAGTGGCACTGGCGTGTCTCCCTATATTTTTCACCGGCTACAGCATCAACCGGTGGGAAGGTCTGCTGTTCCTGGCCTATTACGTCGCCTATACGACCTACCTGGTGATGGCGAACACCGACGGGCCGTTCGCCGATACCTTGGGCGATGCAATGATCGGCTATGTTTTACCGCTGACAGCGGTAACGTTGCTGGTAATTGCCAGCCAGGCTTGGAAAAGGCAGCGAGTTTAAGCGGCGTTGCACACGCCGCTCACGCCAAGCCAGTACAGCCTTTGAGATGCAAACTCAGCCCCCTCTGACTGTCCGCTTGGGACCTGTTTCAGTCATTCGTGACGGGCAGAAACGGCCAGAAGCGGACATTCACAGTGACTGAGGAATGAGGGGCGGGTCACTTTTGCTCGGATAACCTAACGTTGGAATTCAGCGGCTGCCGTAGGCAGTCCGCTGGAATGCTGTAATGGACTCTCCCCGCGCCACGGTTCTATACCTAGAACTGCGGTGACTGATCATTGGGAGAGACGTTATGAAGCGAATTGCGGTTGATCTGGCCAAGTCCGTTTACCAAGTTGCCGAGAGTGTCCGTTCCGGCCATGTGGTGCAGCACAAGCGGCTGAACCGAGAGGCGTTTAGGCGATATATACAGGAGCAAGCCGAGCCGGTCGAGTGGGTGATGGAAGCCTGTGGCACGGCTCACTACTGGGGGCGTGTCGCGCAAGCGCTGGGCCACCGGGTAAAACTGATTCATCCTCGTTATGTACGGCCCTATCGTCGTCGCAACAAAACCGACCGTAACGACTGCGATGCCATGCTAGAAGCCTCGCGTTGCAAAGATATTCATCCAGTTCCGGTGAAAACCCAGGAGCAACAGCTGTTACAGCAACTTCACGGTATGCGCGAAACCTGGAAGAAGAGTCGTACCCAGCGCATCAACCTACTACGCGGTATTTTGCGCGAGGCGGGTATCGAAGCCCCAACTGCTACCGCCGCGTTTATCCGTGCCGCTCATGAATTAGTTGAGCGTCCAGAGATCGCGCCTTTGAGTCATCAACTGCATATCGTCCTGGCGGAAATTAACCTGCACGAACAGTGCATGGTCGAGTGCGAACAGCAACTTAAGCGCTGGCATGCCGACGATGAAGTGGTACGTAAACTCGATGAGGTCAGCGGTATTGGTCTGCTAACCGCCAGCGCCCTGAAAACCGCAGTAGGCAAGCCTGAGCGTTTCACTAATGGCCGCCAACTCAGCGCTTGGTTGGGCATGACACCGCGTGAATTCAGCAGCGGCGACCGACGTAAACTGGGCCACATCAGCCGACAGGGCAACGTCTATGTGCGCACCTTATTGATCCACGGTTCGCGAGCGGCCTTGCTGGCTGCACAGCGATGTAAGGCCCGCACGCCGGAGAAACTGACCCAGTTACAACGCTGGACCGTCGAGACAGCGGCACGTATCGGTCACAACAAAGCAGCTGTGGCGCTGGCCAATAAATTGGTAAGGATTTGCTGGGCTGTGTGGTGCAACGAGCGGCGTTTCAGTGGCGACTGGCAAAGCGTAAAGCCCGCCTGACGGCGGAGTAATCAGCACGGCGTGATGGTTTTCTTGTGGTTGTGGTGAGCAGCAACACTGTCGAAACAGGCGAGTCCTGCAACGGAATAAGGCCGATAACAATCATGATCTTCGTGATCGATTGAACGCTTGGCCCCCGCTGCGCGAACTACAGAGTGGCCAGGGCGGTAAAGCCCAAAACAGGCCGGATATACGAATGCAACCGCGCTGACGACAGGGTTAGGAAAAGCTTTGCTCACTGCTTGTGGGGAGAGTCCATATATGACTTGTTAGGCAACAACTCCACTGCCTATGGGTTTATAGCGGATTTACTTAGGTTGGTACTCCAATGATGAATGGTGAAGGTTAATGCGCAAATTTCCCGCATCGTCTTTAACGTAACCCCACGTTTTGTCAACGGTAGTCACTTTCCCATTTTTATCTGTGAAGTGAACTTTCCCCATAGTAATTGCGCTATTGCCATCAAGAAAAATAGCAGAAGTGACAGGCTCACATTTTTTCCAGCCTTTTAGAGCAAAACCTGTGTCGGCAGGGAAGGATGGGTCACCGCCAACGAAATAAGATAGCGCACCGGCACGTGTGGGGCGAAATGTTTGAGGGTTCACCGTGAGCGTAGGCTTAAAGAGTACTGCGCCCATTTGGTAGGCGTAAGCGGAATCTATGACTTTCTCGGCCAATGCTCTCGCTGCTACTTTTCCATCCTTTTCGTATGCGGCGTTGATATCAAGAAGAGCAGCACACCATGCTTGCTGAGCTGTTAATGCTTCCTTCTCTATTACTGCCTGATTTACAACGATGGGCTCGTTTGCGTTCGCAATATTTGAGGTAAGTGCGACTAATGCTGTTAATGCTACAAGTTTGACTTTCATAGTTGGGAGACCTCTGGGTTGAAAGAATTGGATTGTTGCGTGTTTGACTGTGCCTAACGTTCAAATTGAGGGGCTGGCCGCCACGAAACGTGAACGGAGCCCCGAAAGTTCAAGAAACCGCAGGCCGTAAAAGAACGCTTATCGGCCAGTCCCTCTCGAATGTAGGGTTAGGCCGGAGAATGGGCGCACAGGCGAAACAGCGACCAACCCCAGCGCCACTTTACACCGCGAAACGTGAAGCCGCCACGGACAAAAAACCACCGAAGCCGCCCCGCCTGGCCGTCACCGCCGCCCGGAAAAACAGCGGCGGTTACGAAAGGCAGGGCCAGGTTTCGCCATCTTCTGAGGATGTGATTTTATATCCGTTTCGCTCTAGCACTAGCAAGGCAGGAATGAGAGTATTTGCTGCAGCTGAAATCTTCATGTGTTTGCCTAACGCCGCAATCACCCGCTTGTCGGGTGCATTGCTTTGTTATGCGCTTTCTCTGCAAGTGCGTTGATCGCACATTCATCTAACCGGGCACGCCGTACCTCTTCGAATATCCGAGCGCCCGAGCGCTCGTAGAAGCTCCTTCCTCGATCATTGTCGGTAGCCACGATCCAGTCAATACGCCCGCAGCCAGTATTCTGAGCGAGGATACACAGCTCTGAGAGTAGAGCTTCGCCCACACCGCTTCCCCGGAACTGCGGATAGACAAACAGATCGTCTAGCCAGATGCCAGGCTTGGCAATGAACGTGGAATAGATACTGTAGTACGTCGCGATACCCACGGCCTCGCCTGACTTCATGGCCAAGAGCGCAAACGCCTTGGGTTGTTCGGAGAAGAAAGCTTCCTCAATGTCAGCTTCCGTAGATTGAAGCGAATTCAAACACCCATCGAATTCCGCTTTTCCTCGAACAAGGTCGAGTATCGCAGGAACGTCCGCTTTTTCTGCCTTCCTGATTTCAATAATAAGAGTACCCTCTCTATGGATGCGCATAACGCCGCCAACACGCGCAGCTTTGTAGTGAAGGCGAAGCCGCAACCGAAATGGTGTCGCTATGCTTGGATTGGTTAGTGGCAGACGCCCGTGACGTTGGCTCTTGCCCAAAGCAGGCTCCCATGAAGCGTTGGCCGCCTACATTCTCTGCGGAGTGGTTGCCTCTCTAGTTCAGGCAACCAGCAGGTGACGTCTAACCGCGTGCTGTGCATCAGTCTTTCATATTCTTCCACGCGAATACCGAGGCCAAAATAATGATACCGATGGCAGCACCAAAGTATAACGTAGCGATCGTAGCGCCAATCTCTACCGCCTGCTCAAGGAACAGAACCACCAGTATCACAACAGCCACTTGGCTTACTGTTATCTTCAAATCATGGAAGCTCTTAATGTCCAGAGGGTTTTGGGATTCTCTGTCATCATCAGACACCGGACGGATGAACAGACGATACAGGTTAACCGCCATGATCTGAAAAGTAATAGCGATCAGCAGGAGATCCAACAGCTTCAGGAGGCGAACCGCGAGGCTCTTGCCGTCGCCAGCAGAGACAGGTATATCACGTACTACATCCAGTGCGGTATTCCAGATTATGTTAACCGAGGCACCATACAAGAGCAAAGATGACACCGCACAGATAACGACTGCCACCCACACCATAAACCGACTACTTCTGAAAACTCTCTCGATCATAATTTCTCCGGGCCGCGTCACAACGTCAGTTACAGACTCACAATTTTCTCTTAGTCGGTTTCACCGGACCATCTACTATCTCGTTAATCAACCTCTAGATTGTGCTTTCTACGGCGTTAGCCGAACACTGGAGCTGTCGGATTACTGCTGGATTACTTCAAACGTTCGTGACCCTGACATGACCTGGAGAAAAGCCACTAACAGTGATTAGACCGAACGCTCGACTAATACGCAGCCTAACATTTCGCTAACAATGTTGACTTTTCTCTTGCGGATCAGTGTTTTATGCATCTTTCACTCCCTTCTGCTGCGACGTTATATCGAACGCGGTATAAGCCAGTTATAGCCGAATGCGGCATAAGCCCGCGCTTCACAGCATGTCGCCAAAGCTAGCAGGAATGAATGCTTGTGTGAGATAAGCAAGGCATCCATGCCGCCGAAGATGGGACTGCGCGTGAGCAGTTGTTTCCATAATGCTTTTTCTGCTGTTGATTGCCAAGAAATTAGTGGCCGCTTCTGGCCGGTTAGCGATGTTGGCGCTGATGGAAAATTGACCCACCCTGCCGATTGAAATTTGACCCAGGGCGGATTGCTGATTTTGTTACCAGCAACTGTGGATAAGTCTACCAGCGCAGCTGCTTTTGAACCCACTCCCTCGCTGTCCCAGTTCAGCTGTTGAAGACCTGCCACATGCAGCCATGCAGCAGGCCGTCGTCACCATGAAATCAGAACGACTCATCGTCCTCCGGTTCCTGGCCGCCCTTACGCTTTCGCTCCCGTGATTTGATCTTGGCCTGGGCCGCCAAGCTACTGTGTTGCAGGCGATAGGACTCGTTACCGGTTTCGACGATGTGGCAGTGGTGGGTCAGCCGATCCAGCAGGGCGGTGGTCATCTTGGCGTCGCCGAACACGCTCGACCATTCGGCGAAGCTCAGGTTGGTGGTGATCACCACGCTGGTGTGTTCGTACAGCTTGGACAGCAGGTGAAACAGCAACGCACCGCCAGCCTGGCTGAACGGCAGATAACCCAGTTCGTCGAGGATGACCAGATCCATGCGCAGCAGTGCCTGGGCGATCCGCCCGGCTTTGCCGTCGTGTTTTTCGCGCTCCAGCAGATTGACCAGATCGACCGTGGAGTAGAAGCGCACGCGCTTGCCATGCCGGGTGATGCCGGACACGGCCAGCGCGGTGGCTAGGTGGGTTTTACCGGTGCCTGGCCCACCGATCAGCACCACGTTCTGCGCGGTGTCGGTAAAGGCCAGGCTGGCCAGCTCGCTGATCAGGCGTGCGTCGGCGCTAGAGGCGTTGAAATCGAAGCTGGCCAGATCGCGGTGCATCGGCAGCTTGGCCATGTTCATCTGGTGGCTCACCGAGCGCATGGCGCGATCTGTGTGCTCTTGTTCCAGCAGGTGTTCGAGCAGCCACTTGGACGAGGCTGTGTTCGACTCACCCTGTGCAGTTAACTCCGCCCAGGCCGTGGCCATGCCGTGCAGGCGCAGCTCCTTGAGTTCCGCCATCAAATCACGCATGACCGACCTCCTCGGCCTGGCCACGCAGGCGGTCGTAGCGCGCCGTGTTAGCGACGGGGGCTTCCTTGAGCGACAAGTGGGTTTCGACGCTGGGTGGTGGTTCGGTCGCGGCCAGGCGCGCCACGACATTGAGGATGTGTTCGGCGCTCAGGCTGCCGCTCTCCAGTACCAGCTCAACGGCTACCAGCACGGCATCGAGCCCGGCGACCGGTACGGCAGCCAGAACTTGCGCCATGATCCGGTCACCGCCGGCATGACGCCCCAGACCGTGCTTAAGCTGACGCAGCGGCGCCGGCAGATCAGCAAAGGGCGCGCCGTTGCGCAGCGCACCGGGCTTGCGTTCGATCAGCGGGAGGTAGTGCTGCCAGTCATAGCTGACCTGGTCGCGATCCAGCAAGCGGACATGGCTGGCGATCAGCGCGTCGTCAGCCACCACCTCGATTCGCGTCGGATACAAACGGCTGCTGACCCACTTACCCGCGTACTCACACGGCACCGAGTAGCGGTTGCGCCCGACGCTGACCAAGCAGGTGCTGGAGACCCGCGCAGGCCGCTCGACGTAACCGTCGAATGGCGCTGGCACAGGCATCAGTTCAGCGCGCTCCAACTCAAGCACTTCGGCCACACTCAGCCCGCTGTATTGAGGGTGCGTCAGCTCGTTCCAAAGCGCGCGGCAGCGCTGGCCCAGCCAGGCATTGAGTTCCTCGAAGGAGTGAAACTGACAGTCCTGGGCGTCTAGCCAGATACGCCTGCGGCTGTCTTGCACGTTCTTTTCAACGATGCCCTTTTCCCAACCAGCGGCGACGTTGCAGAAGTCCGGATCGAACAGGTAATGCGCGCACATCACCGCAAAGCGTGCATTCACCGCCCGGCCTTTGCCCTTATTGACCTTGTCGACGGCGGTCTTCATGTTGTCGTAGATGCCCCGGCGCGGCACGCCGCCCAAGGCGCCGAACGAGCGTGTATGGGCGTCAAATAACATCTCATGGCCCTGGCTCGGATACGCCACAAGCCAGAACGCACGGCTGGCACACAGCTTCAGATGTGCCACCTGCATACGCCGGTAAATGCCGCCGACCAGCAAGCCTTCCTCGCTCCAGTCAAACTGAAACGCCTCGCCAAGAGCAAAGGTCAGCGGCACAAAGGCCTGCGACGCCTTGCCCTGTCCCCCTCGCCAGGCACGGATAAACGCGGTGAGCTGGCTGTAGCCACCGTCATAACCATCGGCTTTGATTTGCGCCAACAGCGCCTTGGCACTGCGCCGCTGTTGCTTGGGGCGCAGCGAATCGGCTTTTAGCGCCTGCTCTAGCGTGACGTGAAAAGGGCTGAGTTTGTTAAAGATCGCGCGGCGTTGGTACACCGGCTGCTTGGCCTCAGGTGCTCTGACCCACTTGCGAATCGTGTTGCGCGCCAGCCCGGTGCGCTTGGCTATCTCATGCAGCGACAGCTTGTCGCGGAAATACATCCGCCGAATTTTGCCCATCATTTCCATACTGATCACCCTGTGTTCTCCTGCTCAAAAATTGAGCAGAAGCAGTTGAACACCTGGGTCAGTTTTCAGTCGGCAGAACAGCCTCTACTGGGTCAGTTTTCGGTCAGCGGCAACAGGTTAGCGACCACTTCTCTGGCTAGCCATGCTTGTCCTCCCACATGTGGAGGACTTGCCATGAACATCACTGCTACCTGCACCCGCCGGCCCTGGAACAAAGGAAAGTTGGTCGGACAGAAAACCCCGCTCCGGCTGAGAGATATCTGGGCCATCCGAGTAAGGCTTCAGCTTGCAGAACGAACCCGGGATCTGGCTTTGTTCGATCTGGCCATCGACAGCAAGCTTCGAGCCTGCGACTTAACCAAGCTCCGTGTATGCGACGTTGCTCATGGCGAGCATGTGTCATCACGAGCAATGGTTATGCAGCAGAAAACGAAGCGACCAGTGCAGTTCGAAATTACTGAGCAAACACGGTCTGCTCTCGCGGCCTGGATACACCAAGCCCAGCTCCGTAGCCAGGACTGCCTTTTCCCGAGCAGGCTGCACACCTCAGACCATCTATCCACTCGTCAATACGCTCGTATCGTCAAAGGCTGGGTGCAAACCATTGGCCTTGATCCGGCCATGTATGGCACTCACACAATGAGACGTACAAAGGCATCACTGATCTATCGCAGGACAAAGAACTTGCGGGCCGTTCAACTTCTGCTTGGCCATACGAAGCTGGAGAGCACCGTTCGATATCTTGGGATTGAGGTCGACGACGCCTTGGAAATGGCAGAGCAGACCGAGGTTTGACCATGTATAGCGACGGTCGAAGTCAGGCCGTCGCTAACCGGCCAGAAGCTGCCCGTCGACGAGGGGCGTGATCCGACATAGCCGTTTCGAGCAGGAAAAAGCTCAGCACTGGGGCCAATCCATTACAGCGGTCAACGGCACGCCAATGACGCTACGCTCTGTCGCGGCCTATTACTCGTGGTGTGATGCAGGCTTTTCAGAAATTCCAGTTCCTTGCGTATGACCTCGCTGAAGACAGGTTCAAAGTAAGGCTCGAAATGGTTGGCTTTGACCGTTTCTACTGTGATGTAGGCATTGTTTACTTTGCTAATTGCGGACGCTACAAAGGGGGCGACCGTGTCTTCAGTGGCTCCTAACAGTAAAATTGGAACCTGAATTTCCTTCAATCGTTTGAGCGGGCGATAGGGGCCTATTGTCATCAGGGAGCGCGCAGCGACACGGTTATCATACTTGCGCCCCACACTGCGCTCAGCCAGTTGCAGTGCCGTATTGGCATCTCCCTATCCATTGAAGAAAAAGCCCCAGGTTTGCTGACAACCGGAATATAAACCGGGCGCCCAGGTTTAATCAGATCGATCAAACTGCAAAATGCGAATCTCATTAAGCGGAGGGCAGGCACTGCCAGTACCGCAGCCCTACCATCCAGCATGGGAACCTGGGCGATGACCCCGGCCAGTTCGGGGTGATCTGCGGCAAGCTCTACCGCATTTCCACCGCCGAGCGAAGACCCCCAAACCACGATTCTGGCGGGGATCAATGCTTGGATGGGACTTGAGAAATGCGAGCGCGGCATCTGCGTCCCGCATGCGCTGACGAACCGAAATGGTCTGCCGGGGAAGCCCGGCACTCTCGCCCCAGCCGCGGTAGTCGAAAGTCATGACCACATACCCGACACGGGTGAACTCTTCATAGAAAGGCACCGTTAGTGCGTTCTGGATGCCGCCCCATCCGTGCACCATAAGAATGGCTGGCCTTGCTTGCTGGCTGTTGTCTGCCGGCCGGTGCAGCGTGGCTGCACACCAGACACCCTCAGAATAGAAGCCTGTCCGTTCACTGTGGCACGTAAGGTTTTCAGGGCTATGTCTGAGTTTTTCCATGGTGCGGCTCCAAGGGCAGGGTTAACTTGTGTGGCATTTAAGATGTAACCCTAGCAGCCTTGGATGCGGTCAAGATTGGCCTGAACGACCCTGGGGAGCAGGCGGCATGGCCAAGAATAAACATGACATTGATCTCTTCAGGCGTATTGAAGAGGAGATGCAAGGTCGCCCTTGCACCCGCCAGTCCGTCTGTTTGCAGTCCACCAAGTACAGGAGAGGATAGATTATTTATTGGGATGACTGTCCTTTCCTGGCCGGCCGCTTTGGGGCCAGAAGCTGCCCCTCGACTGGCAAGGATCCGATAAATAGCTCGTTTCGTGCAGGAAAAAATGGAGCTCTGTTCTCTTCCCCTTTCGTTCCTCTGAGGGTGAGATAGACGCCACGCGAATACGGCTCATATAGTCGGCGCTTTTGCAGAGCTTTGAATTCTAAAGATTTAGATTTCTGATCTTGTGGAATAAGGTCGGAGCTATGTAACGCTACCGTTATCTGTTAACGTGCATTCCATCTAATTATATTCCAAAAGCGAGAACGTGGTGAAACAACTAATCGAGACAATCTCAAAATAGATTTCAACCGTGGAATCGCTCTCTTAGCCGTCGTCGGCTTTGGCGTATTTTCCTTATAAAATTTTTTGTTCACATGAAGAAAGGTTTTGGAATATTCAATGTAAGAATTACCGGAATTGCCATCATTGCCACACTAGCCTGCATCCTTGCAGTACTGAATCCTGCTATCGGAAGTGCATCTATTGGTATTCTCGGTGCAATTATGGCTACATATTTGGCTGCGGAGCAAAGGAGTATTGTGTGTGGCATATGCGGCGGCGCTGAATAAGCGCGCGCCCTTATTACCGACTCGTGCGTCCTTGTTCATCGCTCGCCAACGGAATGACCAGTGCCGCAACCAGGCCGCCCTCCGGGCGCGGCGTCAGGTTCAGGGTGCCGCCAAACCGTTCCAGGATGGCGCGCACGATCGAGATGCCCAGGCCGGCGCCGTCCTGGCGTTGGCGGCCCTGATCGCCCCGCCAGAAGCGGCGGCCGATCTGTGCCACCTGTTCCGCGTTCAAACCGGGGCCGCGGTCGGCGATGTCGATACGACAACGGTGATGCGCGGGCTCGACGTGCACGTCGACCTCGATAGCGTGCGGGGAATAGCGCAGGGCGTTGTCCACCAGGTTGCGCACTGCGGTTTCCAGCATCGAGCGGGGCATGGGTGCGGCTGCGTCCGGGCCGGTCGTGGACAGTCGTAGGCGGCCGGGCGCGGCGTGGTCGATCTGCATGATCACGCCGGCTACGGCCTCCAGCACCGACTCACAGCGGTCCGCCGGAGCGACGGGGGCCTCGGTGCGCGCAAGGATCGCCATCTGATCCAGGGTATGTCGCAGGCGCTTCACGCCTTCTTCGGCATTGCTGAGCGAGGCCTTGGCGTCGTCACCTTCGGAGAGCCTGGCGACCTGCAGGTGGGTGTCGATCACCGTCAGCGGCGTGCGCAGCTCATGCGCCGCGGCATCGGTAAAGGCACGCTGGCTGGATAAGGTCCGGGACAGCCGCTCGAGCAGCCCATTCATGGCGTCCAGCACGGTGCGCAGCTCCGCGGGCGCATGGGCCACGGCCAGAGGCGTGGTGTCGTCGATCTGCCGGGCGCGCAATTGCTGGCGCAACCCGTTCAACGGTGACAGCCCCCGGCCGATGCCGATCCAGAGCGCGATCAATCCGCCGAAGAGGGCAACCAGGAAGGGCACGCCCACTGCGGAGAGCAGGTCCTTAATCAACTGGTTTCGCTGGTCCAGGCGGTCCGCCGTCGTGATCTGGTAGCCGCCAGCGTGCAAGACATAGATGCGCCATTGCTCGCTTTGCACCTCACGGGTCGTGAACCCGGCGGGAAGGGCGTCGAACCCGGCATGCTGGCCGCTGGTGGTGCGCGCCAGGATTTCCCCGCGCAGCGTGCGTATCTCGCATTCGATGCCTTCGCCGCCACCGACCTGAACGGCATCGGCGAAATCGGCAGGCGTGGAATGAGGGGACAGCGCCGTTCGTTCCAGCAGACCCGCCACCATGCGCGCCGACATGGCGAGCCGGCCATCGAGGGTACGTTCCAGGTTGGCTTCGGCGCCGCGCAGCATCCAGCTGGCGGCGGCGGCCCACAACACAACGATCGCAATCCCGGCGATCAGAACGGCGCGCAGGCGCAGGCTCATGGGGAGGGTCTCCAGCCGAGGCGATAGCCCAGGCCGCGCGCGGTCTCGATTGCGGCGCTCCCCAGCTTGCGGCGGATGTTGTGGATGTGAACATTCAGGGCATTGCTGCCGATCTCCTCGCCCAGTCCGAACAGACGCTCATTCAGCACCTGCGGCGTGACCCAGCGACCGTCGGCATCGGCCAGGTGCGTCAGCAGATCGATCTCGCGGCGTGACAGGGCAACGGATTCGCCGTGCAGCCAGGCAAGACCGCTCGCGGGTTCCAGGCGCAGCGGGCCGGCCGCGACGACTTGCGCGGCGCGTCCCTGGGTGCGTCGGACCAGGGCGTGCAGGCGGGCGGCCAGTTCCCGCAAATCGAACGGCTTGACCAGATAGTCGTCGGCGCCCTCGTGCAGCCCCTTCAGCCGATGCTCGATGGCATCGCGGGCGGTAAGGATCAGCACCGGCAGGTGGGGTTCGACAGCGCGCAGCGTGGCCATCAATTCCATCCCATCGCGGTCGGGAAGGCCCAGATCGAGCACCAGCGCATGAAAGGTTTCTTCCAGGTGCGCGGTCTCCGCCGCCTGCGCGGTGCGTACGTGATACGCGCCGATGCCGTGCTTGCTCAGCCCCGCCACGATGCCCTTGCCGATCAGCTCGTCATCTTCCACCAACAGCACACGCATCCGGGTTTCACCTCCTCTGGACCAGGCGGCATGGTAAGCCACCGAGTCCCAGGGTGTTAGCGACTCGGCCCGGCGGTCGCTTTAGTTTCGCTTAATCGAACCCACGCATGATCCTCCCGACTTTCTAGGAGGATTCTGATTTGTCCCGGTATCGAAGCGTTCTCGTAGTGTTCCTGTTGTGCTGCGCCAGCATTGGCAGCGTCTGGGCAAGTGGTGGCCTGTTCGCCTGGGACAAGCGCGCTCCTCAGTTCCTGGATGCAGACCAGGTCTTTACGCTGGCGCCGGTCCGGCAGGAGGGCGATGTGCTCACGGCCGCCGGTCTGGTTGCCGAGGGTTACTACCTCTACCGGCACGCCATCCGCCTGGTCGATGCCCAGGGTGGCGATATCCCCCTGGACCTGCCCTTGGGCGCGCCCAAGCACGACGAGTTCTTCGGCGATACCGAAATCTACACCGGGGATACCCTGCGGTTGCGCTTCCCCGCCGCGACCGCCGGGCCGCTGACGCTGCACTGGCAGGGATGTGCCGAGGACGGTATCTGCTATCCGCCGCAGACGCTCAGCGTGGCGCTGCCGGCGGGTGCCGCAGGGGCCGGCGTGACGCCGCTAACATCGCCCGTCCCGCCAAGCGCCGCCCTGGCGGAGGATGTGGGGGTCGCGCGCCAGCTCGCAGCGCTGGGGCCCGTCGCCGGGACGCTGCTGTTCTTCGGCTTCGGTCTGCTGCTGGCCTTCACCCCCTGTACGTTGCCGATGATCCCGATCGTGTCGTCCATGGTTGTCGGCAGCCAGGCCGCCCCCCGGCGGGCCCTGGGTCTGTCCCTTGCCTATGTGCTGGCAATGGCGGCGGCCTATGCGGTGGTCGGTGTCATGGCCGGTCTGGCCGGCGCCAATCTCCAGGCCGCGCTGCAATCGCCCTGGCTGCTGGGGGCCTTCGCCGCCTTGTTTCTGCTCCTGGCCAGCTCGCTGTTCGGCCTGTTCGAGCTGCGCCTGCCGAGCGTCCTGGTGGACCGCCTTTCGTCCTCGGGCGCAGCGCAGGGCGGCAGCCTGGGTGGCGCCGCGGCGCTGGGCGTTCTGTCGGCGCTGCTGGTCGGCCCCTGCATGACCGCGCCGCTGGCCGGAGCGCTGCTGTATATCGGGCAGACCGGCAGCGCCCTCCACGGTGGGCTGGTGCTGTTCGCGCTCGGTCTGGGCATGGGACTGCCCCTGCTGGCGATTGCGCTGTTCGGTGCCCGGGTCCTGCCGCGCCCCGGCCCCTGGATGGAACGGATTCGCATCGCCTTCGGCTACCTGATGGTCGGCATGGCGATCATGATGCTGGCGCGTTTCCTGCCCGCCACGATCAGCCTGGCCCTGTGGGGTTTCTGGGCCCTTTCCGTGGCGATCGGACTGATTGCCTGGGCGCAGGGACTGGCCGCGCGTCAGCGCCTGGCATGGACGGTACGGGTCGGTGCGGCCATTTCCGGCGTGTGGTCGGTGCTCATGCTGGTGGGCGCGGCCTCGGGAGGCGACTCGGTGCTCCAGCCGCTCACGCACCTGCGCGGGGTCGAGACGGCGTCGGCGGCCACGCGAGTGAACTACGTTGCGGCCAAATCCATCGAGGACGTGGACGCGCGCCTGGCGGAAGCCGCCGCCCGTGGCCAGTGGACGCTGATCGACTTCTACGCGGATTGGTGCGTGAGCTGCCATGTGATCGAGCGAAACGTCTTCGGCGATCCCGCCGTCGCGGCGCGGTTGGTCAGGATGCAGGTGCTGCGACCCGATGTGACGCGCAATGACGCGACGGATCAGGCCCTGCTCAAACACTGGGGCGTCATGGGGCCGCCGACGCTGATTCTGGTCGGCCCGGATGGCCAGGAGCGCCGCGCGTTGCGTGTGGTGGGCGAGATCAGTGCCCGCGACTTCCTGAATCAACTGCTGGCGGCGGGCATCCGATGATCAGCGCTGGCCCTTTTTCGATCCAGGTGGTCATCCTCATTGTCGCCGTGCTGTTGGCCTGGGTGACAACGCGCAAGGTCGCGCAGCGACTGCCCGACACACCCGCCGGGGAGGCCGGCAGCCTGCTGCTCGACGCTGTGTTCTGGGGCCTGGTGGCCGCACGGCTCGGCTACATCCTGCAGTGGTGGAGCGACTATGCCGAGTCGCCGCTGTCGATGATCGCCATCGGCGATGGCGGCTTCTCCGGGTGGAGCGGGGTGCTCGGCGGCTTGGCCTATGCCGGGTGGCGAACCCGCACGAGGCCCCCGTTACGCCGCCCGTTGCTGGTGGGCAGCGCCGCCGGCGTGTTGGGCTGGGCCGCCGCGACAGGTGTGCTCGGCCTGATCCAGCTCGCGGTGGCGCCACCCTTGCCCGATCTGCAGTTGAACCGCCTAGATGGGGACCCCGTGGTACTCAGCGAGTACACCGGGCGGCCGGTGGTGGTCAACCTGTGGGCCAGCTGGTGCCCACCCTGTCGTCGCGAAATGCCGGTGCTGGAGCAGGCGCAGTCCCATTACCCCGGCATCGCCATCGTCATGGTCAACCAGGGGGAGAGCGCTGCCCAAGCCCGCGATTTCCTGGCGCGCGAGCAGCTGACCTTCCAGGAGAACCTGCTCGATCCCGCCGGCCGCCTCATGCGGGACATGGGCGCGCGCGGTCTGCCCACCACCTTGTTCTTCGATGCCCAGGGCCGGCTCGTGGACTCGCACGTGGGTGAACTCACCCGGGCGAGCCTGCGGGACACCCTGTCACGCCATTTCCAGCCCCTCACGATCAATACCGCCAAGGAGTGACCATGTTTGTACCGCGTTCGCGCTTCCCGAGCCTTTTCTCCGCAACCCTGCTGGCGATGGCGTTTCTGCCGGCGCAGGCCGATGACCAGCCCGCAGCGCTGCAGATGCTGGAACGACAGGGGCTGACCATCGCCCAGGAATTCGACGTAGGTGGCGGCCTGCGGGCGTTTGCCGCGGCCGCGGGCGACCGACCCGTTGCGGTGTATCTGACTGGCGATGGCAACGTCATCGTCGGCACGCGCCTGGATGCCAACGGCGCCGCGCTCGATGAGGCGACGCTGCAACGCCTGGTGGCCAAACCCATCAGTGACAAGGCATGGGCCCAGTTGGAGGCCGCGACTTGGGTCCAGGACGGCAGCGCCGACGCGCCGCGCGTGGTGTACACCTTCAGCGACCCCAACTGCCCATTCTGCAACCGCTTCTGGAAGGCGGCCCGACCCTGGGTGGACACCGGTAAGGTTCAGCTGCGGCATGTCATGGTGGGCATTCTCAAGGCGGACAGCCAGGCCAAGGCGGCGGCGATCCTCGACGCGTCCGATCCGTCCGCGGCCCTGCAGCAGAACGAGCAGGCCTTCGACCGGGGGGGAATCACCCCGGCCAAGCGCACCTCCGACAAGGCGCGCACGGCGCTGGAGGACAACCAGATGCTGATGATGAGCCTTGGGTTCCGCGGCACTCCGGCCATCCTGGTTCGCGACAGCGAAGGTCTGGTCCAGAAGTACAACGGCATGCCGCAGCCGGCTGCGCTGGCCGAGATCATGGGGCCGCGCTGAGGCCAATCGATGCGGCCCTCTTCCATGATGGAACAGGTCCGCATGGCCGAACGACGTTACGCGGTGGAGCAGGGTGGCGCTGAGTAAACGCCAGGCCCGAACGACAGATCGGGACCTGCAACCTTTCAAGGAGGTTAGCGCGGGTGGTGCGAGCGGCCCATTCCCTCCGCTGGCAAAGGATTGCTGCCTTGCTGCGCCCCGTGCTCCACCCATCGCTCTCCCTTTTTTCAAGAGCCGTCCCGCGCCAGGGTGCGGGTTAATCGAATGCACGCGAATACGGGGTGGTGCGGAAGGGGAGCGGTAAGTGTTTGATTAAAGGGGGTCGTCCTTTTGCAGGGAAGATCGTGTGCGGAGTTATACCGAATCCACGGTTATTCGTTAGCGTGGATTCCATCTAATCACTGTTAGATTGCACTTAGGACAATTGGATGTTCGAAGCATCCTAAAAATGTAACGGAGCAGGATGAATGCTCTGAGCCGTGTGAGCTTTCAGAGCTATTAGAAAGAATTGCTTTTCGTGGGCTCTTTACCTCTTAGTGATAGATATCAGGGATAAGTGAAATACAAGTTAGGAATTCTTTCGATATTCCCATGCGAAGGCATGAAGTCGCTTAGAGAGACAGGTGCTAGATGTATAAGACTAACAAGCTGCTGCCGGATAAATTTTCTGCTGCGCTCCAAACTTGCCGTAGAGCACGGCGCGTTGATCCCCAGGTCTGCTTTGGCTCAATAGCGGCCTGTCCGTCTGCTCGCTTTGAAAGCGCCATAAGCGGCCTAGAACACGTTTCGAGGCCGCTTCCGAGAGGAGCGTTAGCCATCAAGCACTGATCAGGGCTTGGCTAGATAACCGGGCAGTTCCTCTATCCGCTTAATCCAACCTTCAATGTGGCTGTACGGTTTTAGATCCACATCGCCTTCCGGGGCTAGCGCGACGTAAGGGTAGACCGCGCAATCCGCAATAGTGGGCCGACCAATCGCGAGCCAGTCATTTCGCTCTAGGTGTTTGTCGAGTAGCGACAGAATTACTGTCGATTTCGCTAGAGCCGCTGATTTGTCTAATAGGTAGCCAAACTTCTGTACCAGCCGCGCAGCACAAAGGCTGTGCTCAATTTCATTGGCGGCGAATGAGAGCCATTGAACGATTTCAGCTTGACCTTGAGGATGGTCCGGCCACCACGCTAGACCACCGTATGCGCCAGCAAGGTAGACAAGGATGGCCTGTGAATCTCGGACAACGTGCGATCCGTCCTCCAGGATAGGTAGCTGACCCAAGGGATTCAGGTCTGAAAGCGGCGGCTGTTTGTGCGCACCGCTCACAAAATCCACTGAATCTATTTCAAGATCGATGCTGGCTAGAGAAGCAAAAAGCCTCACCTTGTAGCAGTTCCCGGACGCTTCGAGATCGTACAGTTTCATTTCGCACCTCCATCGACGAGCTGATTGAACTCAAGGACGTTGCCATCGGGGTCGCGGATGAAAAGCGCGACTCTTCTGGGGCCGATGTGATGCGGCCCCTCCGTGATAGTGATCTTTTGCTCACTCAACCAGCCCTCAAGTGCCTCGAGATCATCGACAATGAAGGCGGGGTGCGTCATGCCAGGTAGCTTTATTGGAGCATCCAGCAGGACGTTGTGAGAATTGGGCACGCGAGCGCCATTGAAGATCAGATTTATCCGAACACCGTCCGGACTGAGCATTTCATTAGCTTCGTGCAGCGGAAAGCTCGCACTTTCCACGAACCCGAGTGCCTGGTAAAAAGACATCGCTCGGTTTTTGTCGCTGACACGAATCCCGATATGGTCATATGAAAGGATTCGAGTGGGGTTGGGTCGTTGGCTCATGTGTTGAACTCCGGGTGACATAAGTCCCTGAAGTCTCAGCTAGAGTGCGCGTTTTACCTATGCCGCGAACCTGACAATACCTTTGCAGTAATCGCACAAATCGAAAGGTGGTAATGGACAGGCTCAAGGCTATGGCCAATTTCGTTCGAATCGTCGACTGCGGTAGCTTGAGTTCCGCCGCTGATGCGACAGGCCAGTCCGTAGCATCGCTCGTGCGCTCACTAGCGGCCTTAGAGCGCTACTTGGGGGTTCGATTATTGAACCGCAGCACTCGGCGCATGGCCTTAACCGATGAGGGCGAAGAATATCTAGCCTGGAGCCGCCGCATGCTCGCCGACTTCGACGACATGGAGCAGCAACTGGAGGCCCGTGATGGCATCGCTAGAGGCCTGCTTCGCGTGACAGCCCCAGTGGAGTTCGGGCAACGCTATGTCGCCCCTATTGTGAATGCCTTTCTCAAAGATCATGGAGAAATGGTGGTTGATCTGGGACTTAACGACCAAGTGGTCCCCTTGCTTGATGAACGCCTCGATCTTGCGCTACGCATCGGACTTCTTCCTGACTCGTCCATGGTGGCGCGGAAAATCGGCGCAACTCGGCTCATAACCTGCGCAAGCCCAGATTACCTTCGTGTCGCCCCTGCTATTGAAAGTCCAGGATCGCTGCGGCAGCACGCTTGCATCACGTTGGCCTCACAAGGGCGACACTGGTACTACCGACACGAAGGAAAAGAGCTGGCTGAGGAAATCGCTCCGAGGTTGGTATGTAATCAGATTCGAGCCGCTAGCTTGGCTTGCGTACAGGGCGTAGGCATTACGAGATTGATGCATTATCAAGTTGCGGATGAGCTTGCTGACGGTCGCTTGGTTAGGATCCTAAAAGAATTCGAACCAGCGGATATACCGATTCATTTGGTTTATCCGCACTCCTTGCAGCTCTCGCCGCGTGTGAGAGCGTTCGTCGAATGGGCATCCCCACAGCTAGAAAGATTCGTGCCGAATCCAGACGGTGACTAGTGTCCGACTCGGGCCGTTCAGACGTTCGTAAAGGGCAGTTAGCGAACCCAGTGCTGCCGATGGCGTCTGGTGTTAATCGGCCAGCAGCCTTTCGCGGCAGGCCGCTCTCGACCAATTGGGCCGGGCGAAGTCGCCCGGTCATGCCCATAATGGCGGCGTGCATGGCAACGAGAATTGGTTGCCCGGGTGCCGCTCGGGCGTATCGCCAATACCACAGCGATCGATCCCTGATGACCTGAGCAGTCCGCTTCACTGTTCGGTCGATGGGGTTTGGCAGAGGCTGAAGCTATGCCGCGCTGGGCAGGCGAAAAGCAGGTACAACGACTAAGGCCACCTTCGGGTGGCCTTTTAGCGTTTGGGGGTAATACTTCTCTGCACAGGTGGGCGTGTTGCTGGTGGCGCGAGCCGCAGGGAGGAGTGAGGTGAACAAGCTATCAATTGTAGGTGCCGGTTTGGTGGGTGAGGCGGCGGCTCAGATCATCGCCCGGGAAGAGTCTTGTCGTGAATTGATGTTGATTGATGTGCAGGGTGAATTGGCACAGGGCAAGGCGCTGGACGTCTGGCAGGCGGCAGTAGAGTCAGGTTCTGATACCCGGGTTTACGGAGGGTCAGATGCCGAAATGCTGCAGGATTCTGACCTGGTGGTCATTACGGCGGGTGTGCCCCGCAAGCCTGGGCAGTCGCGTCAGGATGTGTTGAGTATCAATCTGCCAATTCTCGATACCATCATGCGGGATATTAATCGTCATGCTCCGGAGGCGACGGTGTTGGTGGTGTCGAACCCGGTCGACGTGCTGACTTATCGGGCCTGGAGTCTCAGTGGACAGGGGCGCGACAGGGTGTTCGGTCAGGCAGGGGTGCTGGATACGGCGCGCATGAAGTGTTTCATTGCCGAGGAGACAGGGTTTTCCGCTCGGGATATCACGGCGCTGGTGCTGGGAGGGCACGGCGATAGCATGGTGCCGCTGATGCGATACTGCGCGGTCGGTTCGGTGCCGTTGTCTCACTTCCTGTCCAGTCAGCAGATTGAGCGGATTGTGGAGCGCACACGTCAGGGTGGCGGCGAGATTCTGGGATTGAAGAAGGTGGGGAGCGCCTGCGATGCGCCGGGCGTGGCCATTGCGCAGATGGTGGATGCTATCGCCAATGGGCGAAATCGCATTTTGCCGGCGGTCGCGATTCTCGAGGGCGAGTACGGGCGAACAGGGATTGCCATGGGTGTCCCCTGTGTGCTGGCAGACAAGGGGATTGTGCGCGTGATCGAGTTGCCTCTGGATGCACAGGAGCAGGTTATGTTCGACCACTCTGCAGATCATGTGGTGCGTGATATTGCTGAAATGAATGCATTGTGAGCGGGGTATGCGAGGGGGCTTTGGGGCGCGAAGAGAATCGTGTCCTCGGGTCACGTGCCGAGCAACTGGAACAATCCTAACCAAGCTAGGCTGCGCAGAAGCGTATTAACGGGGCTCCAGCGTGCGAGTGAATCGAGTTTTCATCGAAACCGTACTGCATTCGTAGGTCATGAACATGACCAGGCCGTATCTCCCGCGCGCCCGCGCTTTCCAGCGCTGTCCTGGAACGTATTCGATGACATCCCAGAGTAGATGGCCGGCGCGGCCGCCTGTGTATGCAAAATGGGCTCCGGCAGAGAGGACACCGCTGGGGCCTTTGATAGACACCGAATAGTGATGCCATTCGTGCCAACGTGTCGGAACGGCCAGATAGCTCAGCACCCGTTCTTGCGAACGGTTGATATCGATATGGTGCTGCATGGAGATCATCTGGTTGTCTTCTTCATGCCCCTCTTTTTCCCAGTAGAGCGTCCCGTATATCCAGTCCCAGAGTGGAAACACGATGTTGAAATTGAATGTATGCATCAAGTCGCGAGCGTGGTGCAGTTCGTGTAACCGCCGCATATGGCGGACCCATGGCAGCTTCGAGAGGGGGTGTTGTTCTGGAAGGTGTTCGCAGGCATGCAATGTTTCGTAGGCGAGATAGCCGAGCAGCAGCGTTCCGCTAAAAAGGGCTGCCACATTGGTATTCCAATGGCTCAGCACCCAATAACACGCCAGGGTGATCGCTGCAAACACGACTATCAGCCAGGCCGGGAACAAAATAACCCGCCAATCTCTGGCGCCTTCATAGCTCATCTGTCCGTAAGTGAAGAAGCTGTGGTGATCGCCGGTATGGCGTTGATAAAACATCTTGCTGAAACGACGTTTGACGTGCCCCAGATTTTTATGAATTTTGTACTCGCCCCAGTTTTGAAGGAGTAGTGCCACCGGCACCGCCAGCCACTCCCAGGACTTGATGCCCTCGGTCCGACTCCAGAGAAATGCGATGCAAAGCGCGCCGAACAGAAAAACAAAGCCGCCAGCAGCCAGGCGCTGTAGCGGGGATTGATGCTCGCGCGATACCGCGCACGAAAGCCGGTCGTATCGAACTGCATATCCGTATCCATCCAGTCGAGGAATTGACAGGACAATATTGCACGAAGCATTATTTTTCTAATGGATATTAACAAAGAGCTTTATTCGTGATTACGAATATGCGTCAGATCGATTTGAACCTGCTCCTGGTGTTTGACGCACTGATGCAGGAGCAGAACCTCTCACGAGCTGCCGTGCGGTTGCACCTGAGTCAATCAACCGTTAGCAATGCTCTGGCTCGCTTGCGCATTCAGCTCGGCGAGCCGCTGTTCCAACGCACCTCACGAGGGATGGTGCCCACCCCGCAGGCGCAGGCCATCTATGGGCCGGTTCGCCAAGCGTTGCATTTGCTGCGTATCGGACTGGGGCCACAGGAAGAAATTGATGTCGAAAGCGATTTAACCTTTCGGGTGTCGATGAATGACTATGCGCAGGCAGTGTTTCTGCCAGGAGTGCTTTCGAGGTTGCATGCCGTAGCGCCGCGGTTGGTGCTTTCTGTGCACTCGGACGATGCGGACATTTTGGTCAAGCGCCTGGGGACCGGCGAGTTGGATCTGGCGATCGACTACTTGCACTTCGACGACGACGAATTGAGATACGAGCCATTACGTGAGGAAGAGCTCGTGGTTATTGCCAGTGCGAATCACCCCAAGATCGAGGGGCAATT
The DNA here is from genome assembly GCF_052245235.1 of Pseudomonas sp. B392_1p. Classification (NCBI taxonomy): domain Bacteria; kingdom Pseudomonadati; phylum Pseudomonadota; class Gammaproteobacteria; order Pseudomonadales; family Pseudomonadaceae; genus Pseudomonas; species Pseudomonas sp. B392_1p. Next base: position 49 of record NZ_JBQPXM010000011.1, on the reverse strand, counting down.
GACCCTATCGCAATACCAGAACTCCTATCACGTCTCGGTTCATCCCCGT
>NZ_JBQPXM010000010.1:0-195302 GCF_052245235.1 Pseudomonas sp. B392_1p | reverse complement strand
TTGAGGGCTCAACCCTTGTGGGAGCGGACTTGTCCGCGAACGGGGCTGACGGAAAAGCTTCGCGGACAAGTCCGCTCCCACCGGGGGCAACGGTGCACAACGGTTATTCCGACAACACTTTTGGTTAAGGGGCGCGCTTTAGTCCGCCCTGTTCACGCAGCAACGGCACCGCAGGCAGTTTTCAACGGCCTGCTAAAGCCCCTCTCATGAAGCATGCCTCGCAAGCGCGCACTGGCCCTAACAATCTGCGTGTTCCGGCCTCATGAACGAGCATGATGGCCTTCACCCGATTGCCCTGTCAGTCCGGCTGGCGGACAGGCCTTCGGCATGCACACCGCGCTGATCGCACACGAACCGAAGGGTTGGCGGGCCGCCGGCACTGCTGATACTGGCGGCCCGCTCGCAAGGTGCTGCGGCCTGTTACAGCAGGCCGGTTTCCGTAGCAGTCTTGACGCCACCATCCATGCCACGCTCGCGCAACACCTCCACGGCAACCGCCAGCGCGCTGGAGACCGCCGGGAAACCCACGTAGGGCAGGGTCTGGATGATGATTTCCTGGATCTCCTCGGCACTCAGGCCGTTATTGATTCCGAAACGCAGGTGATTACGCAGTTCTTCGGGCTGACGCAGGCCGATCAGCGTGCTGATGACCACCACGCTGCGCTGCTTGAGCTCCAGGCCGGGACGCGCCCAGACCGCACCGAAGGCATGCTCCACGGCCATACGCCCGACATCCGCAGCAAAACGCCCGGAGTTGACGTTGGTCTCCATGGCCTTGGCGAATTCCGGCCCCATCATGCGAGCCATCAGGTCGCAACCCGCTTTCCAGTTTTCGTTGTCAATCATCGTCATCGCTCCAAAAGGATGGTGTATCCCGGCGCCACATCGGCCAGGTCGGTCGGTTCAACCCTGAACCAGGCCATGGGCACTCGGCCATGGCATGTTGCTCCCCTGTGAATCATGTCGAGGGTTCGGCGCGCAGCGACGCAACGACCGCCGCAGTGTCATCCGCCGCGAGCTCAATCCGCGGGTAACGCCCCATCGCCAGATAGCTGAAGGCCGAAATCACGAAGCAGCTCGCGGCCACCAGCAAGGCGATGTCGTAGTCGCCGAAATAATCGTACGCCAGGCCGATGAGGGAGCCGCCGAGCGCGACCATCGCGGCAATGAAGAACACGCTCAGGCCGTAGATCGAGGCATAGGAACGCATGCCGAAATAGCGGGCGATCATGAAGGCCACCACGTCGATCTCCGCCCCCTGCCCCAGGCCCAGCAGGATCAGCGCAACAATGGCCACATACAGTTCGATGCTCTCCGGTAGCAGCATCAGGCAGCCCAGCGCCGGCCCCAGGGTGAAGATGCAGGCCACCAGCGGCGCCCATATCCGATCAACCAGCATGCCGGTGAGCAACGCCCCCACCAGGGCGGAAACACCCACCAGGCCGATCAGTGCGGCGGCCTCGGCGGCCCCCAGCCCCTTGCTCACCAGCAACGGCTGAAACTGCGAAAGCAGGGCCACGATGGGGGCATAGTTGAGTGCCGAGGCTACGCAGATCAACAGTACCTTGTGGTTGCGCAGCAGGCCGATCAGAGAACTCCGGGGCTTGTGCGCACCGCCATCGGCGACCACCGGCGCCAGGCTGGCGCCGCGTATCCACAGCCATGCAACGGGCAGCGCGAGCAGCAGAACCAGGGCTCCCAGCGCGACGAAACCCATACGCCAGCCATAAGTCGCGATGATTGCAAACACCATCGGCGGCAGCAGAGCGCCCGACAAGGCCAGGCCGGAACGGGTAACCGCAAGTGCCAGACCACGCGAGCCTACGAACGCGCCGCTGACCACGCGGGTAAAGGTTAGTCCGGTGGTTGTGGCACCAACCAGGCAGAGCACTGTGTAGAGCAGGTAATACATCGGCAGCGGGCCGCGCAGCGCAGCCAGGAGGAAATAGGCCATTGCCGTCAGCAACAGCCCGCTGAGCAGCACCGGGCGTACGCCAACCCGATCGATCAGGCGTCCGAGCACGGGCGATACGAAGGCTGCCGCCAGGCTGGCATTGTGCGCCAGGGCGATCTCGCCACGGCTCCAGCCGAAGGCTTCCTGCAACGGCGCGACGAACAGGCTGGACACGGACGGCCATACCGAAAAACACACGCCGGTGCCGATCAGCGCGGCCAGTCCGAGACGCCACTGCGCGCGCCATTCCAGCAGCGCGACGCGCCAGGGACTATGGGTGGAGGTCATGCGGTATTCCTCTTGTAGTTATGGTCTGGCGCGGTTGCTCGTGCACGCTCAGGTGAGCACTTTCAGGGCATCGTTGGAGAACGGCTCGAACGCCTCGCCGAGGCGTACCTTGCGTGCCCAGTCGGGATCCTGCAGGAGCGAGCGGCCGACGCCGACCAGGTCGAACTCGCCGCGTGCGAAGCGCTCCACCAGCAGTTGCAGATTGTCGCTGGCCTGCGCCCCACCCTGCTTGTTGCTGTCGTACATGCCGTTGTTCAGACCGACGCCACCGACCGTCATGGCCAGCCGGCCAGTGATCTTCCTGGCCCAGCCGGCGAGGTTGAGCACAGCATCGGCTCCCGGTTGGTCGGGAAACTCGGCGCGGTTGAAGTAGCGCATGCTGGCATCGAAGACATCGACCCCGGCGTCCGCGATGGGCAGCAGAATCTCTTCCAGCTCCGCCGGGCTGTGGGCCAGCTTGGCCTTGAAATCCTGCTGCTTCCACTGGGAAAAGCGCATTAGGATCGGCATCTCCGGGCCGACCGCACGGCGGATCGCGCGCACCACCTCGGCAGCGAAACGGCTGCGTTCGCGTCGGCTGCCGCCCCACGCATCGCTGCGCTGGTTGGTGACATTCCAGAGGAAGGTATCGATCAGATAACCGTGTCCTCCATGGATGGCGATGCCGTCGAAGCCACAGTCACGGACATGGACGGCGCTGCGGGCATAGGCGGCGATCACCTCCTCGATGTCACGCTCGCTCATCGGCTTGGTCGGCAGCAACTGGCTCTGCACGTAGTCCTCAGGCGAGGAAGTCAGCCCGCCGGCCGGCCCCCACAGCCCCGAGGGGCGCATGGAGGCGACATCCGGGTTGGGGCCGGTGCCCTGGCGGCGCATGGGGCCCTGGTGCCAGAGTTGCGGGAAGATCAGTCCCCCCGCCCCATGCACCTGCTCGACCACCCGGCGCCAGCCGGCAAGCGCGCGCTCGCCGTACAGGTGCGGCAGGTCGCTTTCGCCAATACCGGCTTCTCCCAGAGCGGCGGGATGGTCGACACCCACGGCCTCGGTGATGATCAGGCCGGTCTCGCCCTCGGCGCGCCGCCGGTAATAGCCGGCGACGTCTTCGCCGGGCACACCGCCAGGGCAGAAATTGCGGGTCATGGGGGCCATGACGATACGGTTCTTCAGGCGCAGCGGGCCAATCTGCAGCGGCTCGAACAGCGGGGCGAGCAGGTCGCTCATCGGATGCATCCTTCTTTATAATTCAGGGCTGGCGTGTAATGCGCTGGCGTTGTTCTGCGCTGCTACGGGCCCAGAAACCCTCCCAGCTCGGAAAACCGGCGGGCAGTCGGGGCTGGTAACGTGCCTCGGTGTACTTGCCCGGCCAGCTCTGCCAGGTCGGATTGCCCGGGCGCTGCTGCCAGTCGGTGGAGTACCAGTGGCGTTCATCGCGGCGCACGAAGTACCAACGACCGTCGTGCCGTTGGTACTGGTCGAAGTAACAGATGGCCATGACCACCCAGTGCTCGCCGTCCTCGTGCTCCGCGCGGCAATAGACCGTCCCGGTGGCGTGCTCGGCATCCTGGAACTCCAGGGTCTGCCCACAGATCTGATGCACGCTGCGATAGAACGCCTGGAGAATGGACTCAGAGGCGTAGAAGTTCTTGAGCGCCTCGCGCCCCTTGCCCCAGCGGCCGCAGTCGACGTCCTCGGCGAACAGTTCAGCCAGGGCATCCAGATCACGACCATCGACCGCCAGGGCGTAACGTGCGGGTAACTGACCGATGGCCAGTTGCGCCTCGACCCGCTCCAGGCGGGCCAGCAGGGTGTCCTGGCTCATTGAACGGCCTCCGTCATGAAACGTCTCTCGTCCGCCAGGTAGGGTTGATGCGAGAGCAGTCCGCCATCAACATTGATCACCTGCCCGGTGATGAACCCGGCCTCGTCACTGGCCAGGAACAGCACGGCGTTGGCAACATCGGCGACCTCTCCCAGACGCGGCGTCAGGTGATGGGACAACATCATCTCGCCGGCGGGCCCGGCATAGTTGTCGGCCGTCGCCGGGGTCACGATCAACCCCGGCGCCACGGCGTTGCAACGGATACCCTGCTTGCCGTGCTGGGCCGCCACGTAGCGGGTCAGGTTCTCGATGCCGGCCTTGGACACCGCATAGGCGCTGTAACCCAGCGCGCCGGCCTGGGCGGAGCCCGAACTGGTGTTGATGATGGAACCGCCGCCACGGCGCAGCATCGGCTCGATGGCGTGCTGGATCGCCAGCATGGTGCCGCGCAGGTTGATACGCATCGTGTCGTCCCAGACCTGCACATCCATGGCCTGCACCGGCGAGTCGTAGCGCGACGAAATGTGCGTGGCGGCGGCGTTGTTGAACAGTATGTCGAGACCGCCAAAGGTCGAAAGCGCATGCTCGATCATGTTGCGGATCGCCGCTTCGTCGCCCAGATCCACGGGTACCGCACTGACCTCCAGCCCCTCGCCACGCATGGCCGCAGCCTGTTGCTCGGCGCCTGCCTGATTGATGTCGGCAAGTACCACCTGGGCGCCCTCCTTGGCCAGACGACGTGCCGTTGCCAGGCCAATGCCCGATGCGCCACCCGTAACGATGGCAACCTTGCTTTGCAGTCTTTTCATGGGGCTTCTCCCTGTCAGCCTGCGGTATACAGGCCACCATCGACCTGAATGATCTGCCCGGTGACATAGCCCATGCCCGGCCCGCAGAGACTGGCCACCGCGCGGCCGATGTCGTTGCGTTCATGCCCCATGCGGCCGAGGGGAAAGTTGGCGATGTAGCTGTCGTAAAGCTGCGGCTGGGTAGCAAAGAACGCCTCCGAGGCGGCGGTCAGGGCCGACGGCGAGATCGCGTTGACGGTGATGCCGGAGGGGCCCCATTCCCGCGCCAGGGCCTTGGTCAACCCGCGAATGCCGCCCTTGATGGCCGCATAGGCCGGATTCAGCGCGGCGCCATGCAGGCCGAAGGTGGAGCACAGCAGAATCATCCGTCCGCACTCGCTGGCACGCAGCGCCGCGAAGGCGGCGACGGCGCAGTGATGCGCGCCCGCCAGATCCACCGCGACCTGGGCGTCCCAGTCCGCGTCGTCGAAGTCCTGCAGTTGCTTAGGGTGGCCGGAGGCGCCATGGGTGGCGTTATGCACCAGGATGTCCAGGCCGCCGAAGCGCACCTGGGCCGCGGTCACCGCCCGGCGGACCTCCTCCAGTGAAGTCACGTCGACTTCCAGAGCGAGCGCCTCGCCGCCTTCGGCACGGATCAGCTCGGCAGTTTCTTCACCTGTCGCACCGCGACGTGCCGCGATGACCACCCGCGCGCCAACCTCGGCCAGCGCCAGGGCGATGCCGCGACCGACGCCGCCACCTGCGCCGGTGACCAGAGCCGTCTTGCCCACCAGGGTCGCTGCTTGCCTGTTCTGTTTCATGGCACCATCCAGAGGCCACCATCCACCGGGATGGATGCGCCTGTCACGTCGATCGAACCGATCAGCATGGCAATGCTGCGGGCCACCCCACCGTCCACTTCGGGAGCGGCGCCGAGCGCCGGCGGTGGCGGCCCCAGCTCGGGGCTCTGCGGCAGCCTGGCGTCAGCCAGTTCGGCGGCGAACACCGTCGACGCCACGCCCAGCCAGTTCAGGCGTATGCCCTGGCCGCCCCACTGCCGCGCCGCAGACTTCATCATCCCGCGCTGCCCTTCGCTCAATACGGACAGCGCGACCAGCCCCGGGGCGCCGGTCAGGGAAAGATTGGGGCCGAGCAGCACGATGCTCGCCGGCTGTCCCGCCAGCACGCGCCCCGCCGCCTGCAGGCAGTGGCGGCTGGTACGCAGAGGATCGAGACAGGCCGCTCGCCATTGCTCGGCCGACTGCTCAGCCAGGGGCCGGGCCTGCCGGCTCTGGGCATTGCCAACGGCAAGCACCAGGGCATCGACTGCGCCGAGCGCGGTGCGCGCCCGGGTGAACGCGGACTCGATGGCGGCGAGATCGGTGAAATCGGAGGCAAGGTTCAATGACAGGCACTCGGCACCCAGCGCCCGTAGTGCATCGGGCAACCCGTGCAAACCTGGGCAGCCTGGCGTGGCGACAAGCACTTTCGCCCCGTTGAGCTGTTGCGAAATCCGGCCCTGTTCGGCCATGGCGACGCCCCTGTTGTTATTGAGAGGTTGGGAGCGATCTGATTCGCCCACCGCAAGTTCACATATACAAACATCGTTCAGATTTTATTGTCAACCAAAAGCACAGGTCGCACGGCCGAAACAGGCACGCCTGAGAGGAGCGGAGATCTTGCAAGTCACACTTGCGGCGGGAACGTCATGACACGACGCCATAACGTGTCACGGCCCCGACCGGGAAACCGAATGAATCGAATGGCGGATTGTGAACGCCTGGCTGGAACCCGGGCGATCCGTGCCCGGATGGCCGCCGGCATGGGGACTGGTCAGCGCGTAGCGGAGATTCGAGCGCCTGCAACGATGAAGTCGACGACTCGGTTTACATCCGGCACCTGCTGCTTCCCGTCTCTAGGTCGCTCACGGATCGGTGCAAGCACGAGCAACGAATAAAAGGCCTGTGCGGAGATCGTTGGCTCCAGGGCACCAGCCTCCAATAGCAAGACTTGGACAATGGCAGTTGCACGTTCATAACCCGTTCTATGCAACGAATCGAGCAGGTCGGGGAAACGCTGGGCAGTAGTCGCCATGCTGCGATCCAAGGACAGCGTATCGGGATTGGTGGCTTGCCCCACGAAGACCTGGCCCAACATCTGTAATCGTGTACGCACATCCAGCTCAGGATCGCTTTCAAAACGCGAGAGCACCGCCTGCACCGGTTCGAAACTACGAGCTGTATGGGCAGCTACCACGGCAGCAAATAGAAGCTCTTTTCGGGGGTAACGAAGATAAAGCGTTCGTTTGGAAACGCGAGCCGCGATAGCTATCGCGTCCATCGTTGTCGCGTCATATCCATTGGCAACAAAAAGGCGGTGTGCGACATCAAGTAGATCCTGCTCCAAGCGTGGGACATCGGCGAATGCCGGGCGCCCTCGACGTGGCTTGCGAACCTCACTTTGCGAAGCAGCTGCACCAGAAGCAACGGGCGCGTTAGAAATCTTATGTTTCATGTGAAGTGAAGTACCCCTTGATAAAGGTACATTATCGTACCATTATTATTCAAGCCGTGGCTGCTTGCCTCTGTTTGAATGGCCTCGGCTGAAGCAATCCTGCAATTTGTCCTCGCGCAGGTCTTGGTCTGGCCGCAACGGCAGTACCGACAAGCCTGGACAGTTTTTTTACATACAGGAGAAATCTCTACATGTCCAAACTGCAATGGCCTCCACGAGGTAACTTCGGCTATAAGGCCCTCGTCGGGCCACATCTGTATGAACCTGAGCGACTGATCGAAACCAGGAGCTATTTCGGTCTCACTTGGGAAGGCGCGCTGCATTACGGTACTCTGCGCGATGAGGAAGGCCACCTCTATTCGCTGACGCGACGCTTCTGCGACTCGTCGAAGGGCGGCCGCAACAGCTTCATCGTTCAGTCCACGCGCAACGCGGACGGCTGCCTGCACTTTGACCCTACGCTGTTCCAGGGGGCGGCCAGCGGTGACAACGTCGTCACCGGCGTGGAAAACGGCAGCGCCTTCCGCCGCAGCCCGTCGGATGTGAAAGGCCGCGGGTATGAGATCGTCTATGGGCCCGACAGCCTGCACTGGGAAGAGCAGGACGTGATGCAGCTCACTGGCCGCCTATGCGGTCCCGGCCTGCACTGGTACCTGCCCCAGACCGACGTCGGCACCTACTACGCGTCGGCCATGTTCCAGGTCGAAGGCACACTGGACGGCCGGCGCGTGCGCGGCTTCATCTGCGCCGACACGGTGTTCATGCGCGAAGGCGCGATGCTCTACGGCGTCGATGACCCGTTGGCCGGCCACCACACGCACGTGACCTGGTACACCTGGGGCACGCGCTACAAGGACGGATCCTTCGAGGGCGGACATTTCTCGTCAGGCCACGACCGCTTTGGTTTCGCGCTGTACACCAACGACAAGGAAGAGGTGGTCGCGACCACTAACGTCGAAGCGCTGGTCAAGCCGGGCGACGACCAAAACTTCCCCAAGGCCGTGTACCTGCGGGCCGACAACGAACTGTGGGAGTTCCTGCCCGACCGCAAGGGGCGCATGCCCGACTTCTTGGGCAAGTCACAGCCTTCCACGCCGCAGAACGAAGGCCGGTGGCGCCGCGTCGGCGACACACGCGAGCCGGATGTCTGGTTCGCTTGGGGCGAAACCAGCCCGGCTACGGGTGTCGAGCGCACATTCCGCTATCGCTTCTGAGCTCAAACCCCTGCGCGCTGCGCGCAGGGGCTTCGCTTAATCCTCTTGGCGACGCGGGCGAAATACGTCGCCCTCCCTGCCTAGGCGCTTCCGGTGTTCTGCCTGCTGCCCACGAACTTACCGCCGATGCTCAGCGGCCCCGAAAGAACTGGAGAAGGCATGAGTGCACGACAAAATACCCCTGACGCCACCGAGCATTCCCCTCCAAACCCTTGACAGACTGCGCGGGACCGAAACCATGCGTGACAATTAGCCCAGAGGGGCATGCGTATTCAGTAGGCGCCCTAGTGCTTGACGTCAGGTTACCGGCTTAACCCGCTCGATGCGATCCTGGCTATTGGACCACGTGCGGCGACCTTGCGGGCAAGCGATGCATTTCAAGGAGGGAATGCGGCCGTGCGCGCTGCAGTCATAGTCCGTGCTTGCTCAACGCCATACCAACCCAACCCGGTGTTCAAACATGGAGCAAGTGCGTTTCCATGCCGGTGCCTCTGGACTGAAGGAGTCAGGTAGGTCGCTTCTTACGCGTGGGCGTGGACGTCAGTCGATTGAAATAACAACTTTACCGAAATGCCGTCCCTGGCGAAGCTGTTCAAAAGCCAAGGGCACTTCGTCGAAGCCGAACACCCGGTCGATCACCGGACGCAACCGGTGCACGGCGATGGCCTGGCACATCTGCTCGAACTGTTCACGACTACCTACCCGTATGCAGTTCAAGGACAGGCCCCGGTAGAAGAAGGCTTCGCTGAGCCCCGGCCCGCCCGTCAGCAATCCCACCAGGCTGATGCGGCCGCCGACCCGGGTGGCCTGCACGGAACGCTCGACGGTAGCACCACCGCCTACCTCGACGGTCAGATCAACGCCCGCCCCGGCCGTGCGTGCCAGGACCTCCTCGTGCCATTCGGGATGACGCACGTAGTCGATCAGTTCATCGGCCCCCAGCGCCCGCAGTCGCTCGAGCCGCTCGGCACTGGAGGACAGCGCCAGCACCCGTGCACCGAACAGCTTGGCCAGTTGCAGGGCAAACACCGAGACACCACCGCCGCCTTGAACCAGGACGCTCTGCCCCGGCAGCAGGCCGCCCCCCGCGGTCAGTGCGGACCAGGCGGTCAGCGCCGCACAGGGCAAGGTGGCCGCCTCCTCGAAACTGAGATGGTCCGGTGCGCGCACCAGTTCGTTCTCGTCCACACAGGCGTATTCGCACAGAGTGCCGTCCACGGAGCCGCCGCGCCCGAGTATGTCGCCTCCGGCTGGCATCTCGCCACCGAACCAGTGCGAGTAGAAGGTCAGGATCACCCGCTCACCGACACTAACCCGGCTGCAGCCTTCGCCGACGGCGACGACCTCGCCAGCACCATCCGAGCACGGAATCGGCATGTCCTTGCCCATGGCCTTGTACTGCCCGGCCAGGATCAGCAGTTCGCGGAAGTTCAGTGCTGCTGCACGCATCCTCACCAGCGCCTGGCCGGGCCCCGGGGTTGGGGGCTGCGGCAGGTCGCGCAACACCAGCCCATCGAGACTGCCGTAGTGTTCGATCCGGTATGCCCGCATGCTGGACTCCCTAGCGCTGGCGCGTTCGCAACGGACGCTGGTAGGACACGTCGTCGCGGTCGCGACTGCTGTTGGCATTGCCCATCTGCACGGTGCGAAACGCCGCGGGCAAGTCCACCGCCTCGATCTGGTTGACCGACTCGGAGACACAGACCCGCTCGGCAATGGCCCAGCGTCCGTCGCGCTTCTCGAAGCGGTCGATGTAGCGACCAACGGCCAGGGTGTCGGGCTTGATGCGGTTCTCGCCGAAGAACAGCCAGTAGGTCTCGGCGTGGGCCTGATCGCCATCCAGCTCGACGCTGTGGTTGAAGATCATGTGGTGATGCGACAGCTGGTGTTCGCGGTGGTAAGCCAGCGCCCAGTCGGCGAAGGCTTCACGGCCACCGCAGAAGCTGCCGTGGTCGTCGATGGCATCCTCGTGGTAGACACTGAGTAGCATCTCCCGGTCGAAGCGATCCACCGCGCGGCAGTAGCGGGTGACACAGTCAAGGATATCCTGGCGGTCGAGCAAAGCCTGGATTCGGTCCTGCGCAGCATTGTTCTTGTTGTCGTTCATGCGAGGCTCCTGAGAGGGGCCGCGCCGCGAAGCGGCGCGGCGGCGGATCAGTAACCGCTGGCGAAGCGCACCAGGTGATGGTCGATGTCGCCGAACTGCTTCTCCAGCTGGGTCATCAGGCGGAAGTAATGGCCGACCGGATATTCCTCGGTCATGCCGATGCCGCCGTGCAGCTGCACTCCTTGCGCGCAGACGAAACGACCGGACTTGCCCGTCGCAGCCTTGGCCGCCGAAATTGCCTTGCTTCGCTCGGCCGCAGGCTTGTCCAGGTGCGCCATGCCGCGATAGAGGATGGAGCGCGAATGCTGCGCCTCGACGAACATCTCGGACATACGATGCTGCAACGCCTGGAACTTGCCGATCGGCTGACCGAACTGGCTGCGTGTCTTGATGTACTCGGCGGTCAGATCCATCACGCCGTGCATCACCCCCAGGCTCTGCGCCACCACAGCCAGGGCGGCGCGGTCATGGGCCTCGTCGAGAATGACCTGGCTGCGTGAAGGATCGATGAGCAGCGCCGAGTCCGGCAATTCGACCTTGGAGAAACGCACGTCCGCAGCGCGTGCGCCACTCACCACGGCATACTCGTTGAGCTCGACGCCTGGCGCGCTGCGGTCGACGACGAACACCGCCGGGTGTTGGCAATCCTCGAAGCGGGCGGTGACCAGCAGCTTGTCGGCGGACGGCGCATCGAACACCAGGGTCTTCACGCCACTGAGCTGATAGCCCTGCGCGGTCTTGTGTGCAACGGTGTCTTCGCAGCAACCGACGGCAAAACGCGAACCTCGCTCGCTGTCCGCCAGGGCCAGCAGCAGGCGGCCCTCGATCAGCGCCGGCAGCAGCTCGTTGCGATGCTCGTCGGAGCCCGAGCGATCAACGATGCGCGAGCAGAGAATGGCACTGCTGACAAAGGGCTCCAGCACCATGCCGCGACCGAACGACTCCAGCACCAGCGAAGTTTCGACGAAGGAGCAGTCCAGCCCGCCCACGTCTTCCGGCAGGGTCAGCGCCAGCCAGCCCAGGTCGGCGAACTGCTGCCAGTGCTCGCGGCTGAAGCCCTCGCCGGTCACTGCCTGGTGACGGCGTTGTTCAAACTCGTAATCGTCTCTGATGTAGCGCTCTACGCCGTCACGCAGCATCAGTTGCTCTTCGGAAAGGTTGAAATCCATGCGTGCGTCCTCAGAGTCCGAAAGCCAGTTTGGCGATGATGTTCTTCTGCACTTCCCGGGCGCCGCCGTAGATGGTCGAGGCACGCTGGAAGAAATACATGTTGGTACGGCCGTACATGATCCCCGGCCAGAGGTCGTCCCACTCGCTGGGCGCAGTGCCGGCCAACGTGTCATGGTCGAAGAAGCGCAAGGCACGCGGACCCATGGCGTCGACCTGCAGCTCGGTCACTCGCTGCTGCAGTTCCGAGCCACGCACCTTCAGGGTCGAGACCACCGCGTCAAGGTTGTCGCGCAGTTCCTCCTTGGCCAGGATGCGCAACACCGACCACTCCAGGCCGAGGATGTCGGCCTCGATCTCCGCCACACGACGGGAAAACGCAGGAGTTTCCAGCAGCGGAACACCATCGACGATCTCGGCGCGGGCGATGGCCTTGGCCTTTTCCAGCTCGCGCTTGTTGAAGTAGATGAAGGCGCTGGAGGTGCGCTCCTTCTCCAGCAGGTACTTGGCGTAGGTCCAGCCCATGCCGGGTTCGCCGACCAGATTCTCCTTGGGCACCCGCACGTTCTCCAGGAACACCTCGGTCAGGCCGTCACCACCGTCGATGGAGATGATCGGTCGCACCGTGACGCCGGGACTTTTCATGTCGATCAGCAGGAAGGAAATGCCCCGCTGCGGCTTGACCGTCGGGTCGGTGCGCACCAGAAAGAAGCCCCAGTCGGCAATCATCGCATCGCTGGTCCAGATTTTCTGGCCATTGACGATGTAGTGGGTGCCGTCCTCATCCAGTTCGGCACGAGTCTTCAGGCTGGCCAGGTCGGAGCCGGAATTGGGTTCGGAAAAGCCCTGGCACCAGAACACTTCACCGGAGAGCAAGGGAGGCAGGAACGTATCCTTCTGCCACTGATTGCCGAAGGCGATCACCACCGGGGCCATCATGTGGGTGCCCTGCCAGCCGTAATCCAGCCCGTTGGCGTTGAGCAGTTCTTCAAGGAAGATGTGCTTGCGCAGCGGCGACCAGTCGGTGCCACCGAACTCCTGCGGCCAGTGCGGAGCTCCCCAGCCTTTGTCGCTAAGGGCTTTCTGCCACTCGCGAAGCACCTCACGGGGTGGTGGGTGAGCACCGACATACCCGTAGTGCGCAACCTGGGGGCTGATGCTGTCACGGAAGAACTGTTGGACTTCCTTGCGGAAGGCATCATCCTCGGGACTGAATTCAAAGTTCATTGCTGTCTCCTCATCTCTTGCGACGGCGAGCCGTATCCGATCCGCCGGGGTCGCTCATTCCTGTGGGCCTGACGCCCCATTGCGGTTTGTTAACGGAGCCGCTGCCAATCCTGGCTATCGAATCAGCCAGTGCGCTCTTGCTCGCGCTGGCGAAGAGCAACCTTGTTGATCTTGCCTGTTGCCATGCGCGGCAACTCCGCAACGAACTCGATCGCCTTGGGGCATTTGTAGCTGGCCAGCACCGCCTTGCAGTGGACGATCAGCTCCTCCTCACCAAGCTTCGCGCCGGGCGCCAGCACGACGACAGCCTTGACCGTCTCCCCCCACTTGGGGTCGGGGATGCCAATCACTGCGGACTCCAGCACTTGCGGATGCAGTTCCAGGCCAACCTCCACTTCGCGGCTGTAGATGTTTTCGCCACCGGAGATGATCATGTCCTTCTTGCGATCCACCAGGAACACATAGCCCTCGTGGTCGAGGTAACCCATATCGCCGGTGTGGTACCAGCCATTGCGCAGCGCTTCCATGGTCGCCACAGAGTTGTTCCAGTAGAAGCTCAACTGGGTTTCCGAGCGCAGCAAGACTTCACCGGGAGCGCCCACGGAACAATCGTTGCCGTTCTCGTCCACGATGCGCAGTTCGATGCCCGGGGACGGGATGCCGACGGATTCGAGGCGTCTGATCTGGTCCGCCGTGCCGAAGGGATTGGCCTCGTGCCGGGGCAAGGTACAGGCATTGCTTTCCGTCATGCCGTACTGGATGGAGAAAATTGGCCCCAGCAGCTCTATAGCGCGCTTGAGCAACGGTAGCGGAATGGGCGCCGCAGCGGTCACCACATGATTCAGGCTGTCCAGGCGATAATCGTCGATGCCCGGCACGTCCAGAATCGCCTGCAGCATGGCCGCGACCATGAAGGTGAACGTCACCTGCTCGTCCTGAACCGCACGCAGCACCGCCAGCGGATCGAAACCCTGATGAATGACGGTCGATCCGCCGACCCAGGCTGCGGAATTGACGAAACCGATGCCGCCGATATGGAAGGCGGGAGTTGTCTGCAGCACACGCGTCGCGCCATTGAATTCGCTGGTCAAGCCGCAGATTTCCGCGGTACGACACATCGCATGATGAGTACGCACGACCCCCTTGGGATTGCCCGTGGTGCCGCTGGTGTACATCAGGTAGGCAAAGTCCTCCGGCCGCGAGCGGATCGGCGGGCCGTCGGCGCTGCCCTCGGCCACCGCCTGCTCGAATGACAACGCCCAGTCCGGTGCGTCGCCGATGCAGATGAACTGCTCGATCATTGGCAACTCGCCGCGCAACTGTTCGACCAGTGGGGCGTACTGACTCTCGAATACCAGCGCCTTGGGCGCGGCGTCCTGCAGGATGTAGAGGGTCTCGCGCGGGGCTAGGCGGAAGTTGACCGTGGCGGCGATAAAGCCCGCCCATTCGCAGGCCCGATAGGTCTCGTAATACTCGACGCAATTCATTGCCAGGATCGCGACACGATCCTGGCGGCGCAGACCCGCCTGGTACAGGTGGGACGACAGCCGACGTGCACGCTCGGCCAGTTCACGGTTGCTCACTCTGCGCGCGGCAGAGGTGAACGCATTGCCAGCAGGAAAGTAGCGAGCGTTGCGCTCGATCATTTCACCGAGAGTCTTCATCGAAATTCCGTCATTCTTGTCAGGCTGTTGTTGAACGGATCATGCCTACGCCCCGGACACCCTGGCAGTTCCAGGGCATCCACGGGCCGGAGCAAGTCTTGCTCGGATCGCGGGCCGGCTCGCCCGCATCCGCGCCCTAGTCTTCCAAGGCGCCTGGATCGGCCAGCAGCTCCGCCAGTTTGGCGGTGAAGCGTGCTGCGTCGGCACCATTGATCACCCGGTGGTCGTAACTCAGCGACAGGGGCAGCACCTGGCGCCAGTCGATGGCGTCGCCTTCGCCCCGGCGCGGTTTCTCCTGGGCTCGGGTCACGCCCAGGATGGCCACCTCGGGGGCGTTCACGATCGGGGTGAAGCCGGTACCACCGAAGCTGCCCAGGGAACTGATGGTGAAGCAGCCGCCGCTCATCTCGGCCATCGACAGGCCCTTGTCGCGAGCCTTGGTCGAGATGGCCTGCAGTTCCGCAGCCAGCTCGGCGATGCTCTTGCGGTCGCAATCGCGCAGCACCGGCACCAGCAGGCCGAAACGCGTGTCCACGGCCACGCCGATGTTGAAATACTTCTTCAGCACCAGGTTCTTGCCGCTGCCATCCAGGGAGGCGTTGAACTGAGGAAACTGCTTGAGCGCTTCGACCACCGCCTTGATCAGGTACGGCAGCAGCGTCAGCTTGGTCGCCTCACCCGCCGCATTGCGTGCCTTGCGGCTCGCTTCGAGTGCGGTAATGTCGGCATCGTCGTTGTGGGTGACATGGGGAATCATCACCCAGTTGCGCGACATGTACTGAGCCGTCAGCTTCTGGATCCGACTGAGCGGGCGGGTCTCGACCTCGCCGAACTCACTGAAGTCGATCTGCGGCCAGGCCGGCAGGTCGCTGCCGAAGGTCGCCGGCGGCTGCTCGGCAACAGCGGGTTTGGTGGCTTGAACATCGGCGCTCATATGCTTTTCCCCCGGCTCAGACGATCTCGGCCAGCAGGGTGCCGACCTCGTAGGTCTCCCCCGCCGGTGCGATGATCTTCAGGGTGCCACTGGCCGGGGCCTCGACCTCCTGAACCGACTTGTCGCTCTCCAGCGCATAGAGGATCTGTCCCTCCTGAACGGTGTCACCATCGGCGACCAGCCACTCGGAAAGGGTGCCTTCGTTCATCGAGAAGCCCAGCTTGGGCAGCAGTACTTGAGTGCTCATGGGATTTTCCTTGAATGGGAGTTCGTCACTTGAGAGTTGCGCGCACGGCGGCTTCGATCTGCTCCAGCCCAGGGACGTGCGCGTCCTCCAGCGGCTTGGAGAAGGGCACCGGGGCGTAGTTGGCCCCCACCCGCTGAACCGGCGCCTTGAGCTGGTCGAAAAGCGCTTCGTAGATCTGCGAGGCGATCTCCGCACCAACCCCGAACGGCTTGACCGCCTCATGGACGATCACCGCGCGACCGGTCTTGGCCACCGAGGCGAGGATGGTTTCGCTGTCCAGCGGGGAGATGGTGCGCAGGTCGATCACCTCCGCCGAGATGCCATCGGCGACGAGCTTCTCGGCCACCGCGCAGCAGTCCAGCACACGCCGGCTGTAGCTGATCAGGGTAACGTCGCTGCCTTCGCGCAGGACGTTGGCCTTGCCCAGCGGGATCTTCACGCCGCGCTCCGGGGCAGGGCCCGGGTTCCAGTAGGTGGGCATGTTCTCGATGAACAGCACCGGGTCATCATCCTCGATGGCAGCCAGCATCAGGCCGTAGGCATCGGCCGGGCTGGACGGCGCGACCACCTTGATACCGGCGGTATGGGCAAACCAGGCCTCGAGGTAGTCGGCGTGCTGGCCACCGGTGCCGAAGCCGGCACCGGTCATGGTGCGGATGACCATCGGCACATGGGTCTGACCGCCCGACATGAAGCGCAGCTTGGCCGCATGGTTGATGATCATGTCCATGGCCACGGTGGTGAAGTTCATCAGCATGATCTCCGCGACCGGGCGCATGCCGACGATGGCCGCGCCGATGGCGGCACCGATGATCGCCTGCTCGGAAATCGGCGTGGAGCGCACGCGCGAATCGCCGTACTTGCCGGAGAGGCCGCGGGTCACGCCGACGATGCCGCCCTCCTCCTTGTCGCCGACGTCCTCGCCGAGCACGATGACGTTCTCGTCCGCCGCCATGGCGTCGTCGAGCGCCAGGTTGATCGCCTGAATACTGTTGAGCTTGGCTGCCTGGTTCATGCGGTCACCTCGTCCTTGTAGATATCGCGCTTGAGTTCGGCGACATCCGGGTAAGGGCTGTTCAGAGTGAATTCCACGGCTTCGTCGATTTCGCGCTCGATCGCCGCCTCCATCGCCGCCAGTTGATCCTCACTGGCGAGGCCGGTGGCGATCAGCCAGTCGCGGAACAGCGGTACCGGATCCTTGGCGACCCAGGCGTCCTTCTCGCCCTTGTCCATGTAGGCGTCGGCGTCGCCGAAGACGTGGCCATGGAAACGGAAGGTCTTGGCCTCGATCAGGGTCGGACCCTGGCCGGACCTGGCCCGTTCGACCGCCTCGCGGGCGGTGCGGTACATGGCAATCGGGTCGTTGCCGTCGACGGTGACGCCCGGCATCGAGTAGGCCACCGCACGCTGGGCGATGTTGGCCACCGAGGTGCCGTAGGCGTACTTGGTGTGCTCGGCATAGCCGTTGTTCTGGCACACGAACACCACCGGCAGCTTCCACACCGCGGCCATGTTCAGCGCTTCATGGAATGCACCGATGTTGCTGGCGCCATCGCCGAAGTAGGCGATGGAGACACGCTGCTCGCCACGGATCTGCGCGGCCAGCGCCAGACCGTTGGCAATCGGCATGGAACTGCCGACGATGCCGGTGGTGACCATCACGCCAGTGGCAGGATGGGTCACGTGCATCGGCCCGCCCTTGCCCTTGCAGGTGCCGGTGACGCGGCCACCGAACTCCGCCCAGAGATCCTTCAGCGGGATGCCCTTGGCGATCATGTCGTGGACACCACGATAGATGGTGCAGATGTAGTCCTCGTTGGTCAGGCAGGCCGATACCGCGGACGGGATCACCTCCTGGCCACGCGGCGAGTAGTACGGCATGACCAGCTTGCCGGACTTCAGTACCGAGCGGAAACGCTCGTCGTTCTGCTTGATCCGGGTCATGCGCTGGTAGATGCCGACCAGGATCTCGCCGTCAGGAATTGCGGCTGTCATCTTGTTGTTCTCCGTTCAAAGCCAATCACAAGGATGTACGGTGCCTTACCAAATCTTGTCCTGCCCCGCCGAATGCATCGCGGCGATGTAAGCGAAGATGAAGGATGCCGCGATGCTGGTGCCCGCCCCGGGATAACTGCGCCCGGTGACTCCCGCCGTGGAGTTGCCCGTGGCATAAAGACCGGCGATGGCGCTACCGTCCTCGCGCAGCACCCGGGCGTATTCGTCGGTGACCAGACCACCTGCGGTACCGACATCGCCGGGATACATGCGCACCGCGTAGAACGGTGCCTGCTCGATCGAGCCAAGGTTGGGATTCGGCTTGACGGTCGGGTCACCATGGCAGCGGTCGAAGGCCCGCGAGCCCCGGCCAAAATCCGGATCCTCGCCAGTGACACAGAAGCCGTTGAAGCGCTCGACTGTGGCCATCAGGCCGTTGACCTCGATGCCGCACTTGTTCGCCAGCTCCGGCAGACTGTCGGCCTTGATCATGTAGCCGCTGTCCAGCCACTGCTGCGGGACCTGCCCTGGCATGGCGGTGCCCCAGACGTAGTTCTTGCGTTGCCGGCTGTCCATCACCACCCAGGCAGGCACGGCCTTACCTGTTTCAGCCTGGCGCCGGTACATGCGCTGACCGATTTCCATGTAGGAACCGGCCTCGTCACAGAAGCGTTGACCGTCCTGATCGACCATCATCGAATAAGGCAGCGACAGATCCAGGTGATGCATGAAGGGCAAGGGCGCGCCGGACGCCGTACGCGCGCCTTCTGGAAGTTCCTCGTTCGGCCCGAGAGAGGTGACTACCCACCAGGATTCGTCCATGCAGTCGGTGGCCGCACCAAGACGCATGGCCGCCTCGATCACCTCCCCGGTATCGCCCAGGTTGGCGTTGGTCCAGTCAGCGGACGAAGGTTGTGGCTGATAGCGCTTACGCATCTCGGCATTGTGCGAGAAGCCGCCGGCATTGATCAGCACCGCATCGCGCGCCTGAACCCGTATCACACGATCACCCTGACGGACAGCCACGCCGACCACTCGACCATCTTCGACGATCAGTTCCTCGACCGGCGATTCGGTCCAGATCGGCAGCTCTTCACGCAGCGCGATCTGCAGCATGCGCCCCTGAATGGCCGCACCACCGCCCAGCACTTGCTGGCCGCGCAGCTTCTGCATGACCATGCGCCAACCGAGCTGCATGGCCTTCTTCTTACCGGCCCAGGTGCGCTTGAGCAGGAACAGGTCGGGGAACTCGTTGGCGTTCGCCGGCATTGCCACTCCGCGATAGCACGAGAGTCGTTCGGCCCAATCGCCCAGCTCGCGAATATTGAATAGCTTGGCCACCAGGGAACGGCCACGCGGCTCGCCACCCGGACGGTCATCGTAGTAGTCGGCCCAGCCGTCGGCATATTCGAAGGCCATCCCCTTGCGTTCGAGGAACTCCACCATCAGCGGACCTGTGCGCAAGAAGGCCTCGCGGCGCTGCGGACTGGTGGAGGGACCGTCATAGGTGACGGTGCTCTCCATGTACTGTTGGGCACGCTCGTAGGAATCCTCAACGCCGTGGCGCTTCATCACCGGATTGTTCGGCACCCACCAGACGCCGCCCGAGAAGCCAGTGGAACCGCCGACCTTGTCCTGCTTCTCGATGATCAGCGCGCTCTTGCCCAGCTCCTTGGCCTTGAGCGCCGCGCACATGGAGCCGCCGCCACTGCCGACGATGACCAGATCGTAGCTATCATCCCACTGGGACATTAGTCTGACTCCCTACCGAACAGCCACTCGCTCAACTCGCGGTGGAAGTTGGAAATCGCCGATTCCTGCAGCGGGCTGGTGCGCGACCCCGAGAAACCACGGGACTTCATGCCCTGCTGCACCTGCCCCATGTTCTGGAAATCCTGATTCAGGATCTGACCGAAATTCTTCACGGTCTCGTGCTTCCAGTCGTCGACGCCATGATAGAACTCGCGTTCGAGCTTCGGCTCCTTGCCGGGCGCATAACGCTTGAGCGACCAGATGTCGTAGATGCAGGAATCCGGGTTGTCGCCGTCGGGACGCGCACGGTAGAACAACGCACCGTCCGGATAGAGCAAAAACACCAGGTTGGGGAACACATGCCAGTCGGTTCCGGCACGCGCCATCTGTTCCGCGCTGACATTTGGCCAGCCGGCACCATCGGCGATGGCCGCCTCGACCTGGAACTCCATGGCCTTGCCCAGCACCAGGAACTGATCCTTGGTTGGCTCCAGCTCAGTCATCAGGCGTTTGGTGGCCTCGTAGTCACGATCCGTAACGATCGCCTTGAGCTGTTCTTCCAGGATTCCGTAGAACCTCACCATTCCGGGGCGAATGTCGTCCGGAATCGGCTTGCCGGTACGCGGCGACGGCGTACCGGGCAAGCGGGTGGCTGTGGGATAGGCGAACATGCCGTGCTTGCCGAAAGTGAAGCTGCGGGTAACATCGTCACCCTGGGTATCGAGGAGTTGGGGGTGCGTGGCGGCCACGTGATAGCCTTCGTTGAACGCTTCCAGCGCCACCTTCCAGTTGCACGGCAGGCGCACCGACTTGTACCAGCGGTAGCGCATCTTCTCGAATTCGAAACAGTCGGTCATTTCCGGAATCGGATCGAGATACTTGGCCAGCGGTTCGGCATCCGGATCCATGTTGATGAACACGAAGCCGCCCCAGGTGTCCACCAGGACTTCCTTGAGCGCCAGCTCCTCGTGACTCATGTTGGGACAACCGGCCCAGTCCTCCTCGTCGAGGATACGCAGCACGCTGCCGTCGAGGTTCCATTGCCAGCCGTGATAGTTGCAGTGGAACTTGGCGGCATGGCCGCAGCCACTGGTCAGGCGCCGACCGCGATGCTGGCAGACGTTGTAGTAGGCCTTGATCCTGTCGCCGGTCAGGCGGGTGACGATGATCGACTCGTCAATGACGTCGAAGGTCACGTAGTCGCCGACGTTGGGAATCTCCTCGAGGCGGCAGGCCACCTGCCAGACCCTGGGCCACATCCGCTCCTTCTCGAGCTGAACGTATTCCTTGGACAGGTAGCCTTCGCGTGGAACAAAATCAGGGCGTACGGGTTTTGGCGCCGATTCACGAGCAGTCATCTGCGAACCTCCTACATCGGCACCTTTCATCGGCGCCTTTGGCTTCTTATTTTTGTTTAAGGAGCGGCTCGGCCACCCCTGCATAATTATGAACGATGTTCACGACTATAAACGGGGCACTACTGGCTGTCAACGCGCTCCGCTCCCGGCGAAAATGCCCGCAAAAGCCCGCCGCAGAACCCCGGAACCCTGGAAGGCAGATCAGACGGGGCGCGACTTTTTAGAGCTTTCCATGGGACGGGCGCGAGATCGGGCACGCAAGCCACGAGTCGCTCGCTTGCGGCGAGCGGTCGACGAACCGGGGAGTCCGATCGCTTCGTGGACGGACAGCCCAACCCAGGATTCGGGCATCGCCCTCCCCGCTCGCGTGTCATAAGGCATTTATATGGCTATGTGTGGGTGCGGATTTATCCGCGAATTTCGCGGCCAATCGGAATGCCGCCCAACCGCACCCACAAGAGCAGAATTGCGCCGCCAACACGTAACGGGTACATAGCCATTTATATACCCGCCACATCGCCTAATGCCTGTCAGTTAAGAACCTGTTTACGATCTCGCGAGCTAGAGCAAAACAAGGGCGCAACGACCAACGGGAGTAACAGCCGAAGGCTGGCCCGGAGGGCAAGCGCCAGCGCGTCAACGACCGAAGAAGCGCAGTTTACAAGTGGTAAATGAGCATGACTCGCTTCGCTCGCCCCTTCGGGGCCGCACTGAAGTGCGTTAGCCGCAAGCGGCTTGCTGAGGGAGTTTTCAACCTTGTTTGGCCGACGCGCAGCAGATCGTAAACAGGTTCTAAGAGCCCGTTCAAAGTCTTGCGAGCCAGAGCCAAACGGTGGCGGAAATGGCCGAGGAAGCGAAGTTTACGAGTGGTAAATGAGCATTCCGAGACGCCGCGTCCCGGGCCGTTTCCCACGCCGTTTGGCCGACGCGCAGCAGACTTTGAACAGGCTCTAAGAGAAACGCCGCGATTCCCCTGCCGGATCACGGCGTTTTTCCCTGGCTATGCCTGAGTCGGCCATGGCGAACGGACCCGGCCTTTATGGAAGCGGCTGGCGGCATTCCGATTGGCCGCGATGCCTTGTTGTCAACCCCATTCGCGGACAAGTCCGCTCCCACAGGGTCAATGGCGTTCGCCAACCATGGAAAATGCCTTAACTGACAGGCATTAGCCACATCGCCCCGTTTATCGAGACCGCCCAGCAAGGCTTCACGCCAGCAGCGACAGGGTATCGTGGCACAGCGCCGCGTCGGCGAAGCGGGCACAATAGGCGGTATTCACCGCCTCGGTCTGGAAGCGGGTCTCGTTGATCATGAAGACGAAGAGCCCCCAGGCGATTTCCCGGCGGTAGCACTCCCAGGCCTCTTCGAAGCCCGGCGCCGCCACGCCCTCGGCCGTCAGGCAGTCGAGGTAATGCTGCAGCAGCGGGCGCTCCCAGTCCCGACGATCCATCAGATCCAGGGCGCAGATCAGGTGATAGGTGACGTCGGCGAACCAGGGCGCACGGTTGACCTGCATATCGAAGAAGCCCGGCGTGCCATCCGGCTCTTCGTACAGGTTGCCGAGATGGGTATCGCCATGGCTGAGTGTCGACGGGTAACGACCATGAAACTCGGCCAGCTTGCCGAACGCCGCCCGCATCCAGTCCAGATCGTGCAACCGGCGGGAAACTGCGGCGCCACGTGGGGAGCGGATGTAGCCCTGCCAGACATCCGGCTGCAGGTAGCGGTCGGCATACATCAGGGTATCGCCGGTCATGCGCGGTTCGATCCAGGCGAGTGATCCGCCGGCGGCGAACGCCTGATGCTCCCACATCTGCGCATGGTAGCGCGCCATGGCCCGCAGACGCCGGCTCACCTGCTCATAGCTATGGGGCTGCTGGGCATGACAGAAGGTCACCCGGCGACGATCGAGGTCTTCCATCAGAATGATCGACTGGTAGCTCTGCGCATCGCTCTCGGCAAAGAAACAGGCCGGCGCGTTGATGTCCCAGAGCGGCAGAACTTCCCTGTAGGTACGCGCCTCCTTGGCATACATGAACTGCATCGAGGGGCTGTGCTCCTCGAAGCCGCCCTTCACGATCAGGGTGCCGGGCAAATCTAACGAACGCCCGCCCCCGCCGTAGGTCAGTTCGACGCGCACCTTGGTGGAGGTGCCCAGCATCACATCGGCGATGCGGCAGCGCTCGATGCGAACGCCGGGATAACGCCTCGCCAGGGCGGCCTCGATCCAGTCGGCGGTGATCTCTTCGACACTCAGGGGCAATTGCATCGCTGGCTCCTCTCGGCTGGGCGCACTCAGATTTCGATCATCATGAAATCGCTTTTCGCCGCACCGCATTCGGGGCAGGCCCAGTCGTCGGGTATGTCCTCCCAGCAAGTGCCGGGGGCGATCCCGTCATCGGGCCAACCAATGGCTTCGTCATAGATGTAGCCACAGAAAAAGCATTGCCATTTCTTCATCACGTCATCTCATATTGTTTTTATCGTCTGGCCATCCGTGGCGGTCATCACCCGATACCTGGCGCAGGCGGGTCAGGTGACCTGCCACTGCAACGGCAGATAAAGCACGCCATTGACCATACCCGATGCACAGCGAGGCTGCTCACCGGCCTTGATCTCGAAGTCGGGTATGCGCTTGAGCCATTCCTGCAGGAACACCTTGATCTCGGTTCGCGCCAGGAATGAGCCCGGGCAACGATGCGCGCCGTTACCAAAGGCCGCATGCACCACAGGCTTGCGCTCGAAGTCGATTTCCATCGGGTTGTCGAATCGACGCTCGTCCAGCCCGAACAGCGCGTTCGGCACCTGAATCTGATCGCCCTGCTTGAGCAGCACGCCCTTGAACTCCATATCCTCGACCACCACCCGCGCGGTGTTGGTCACGCCATGGCGGCGGATCAGTTCATCGACCGCCGTCAGGATCAGATTCGGCTCCTGCGCCAGCCGCCGGCGTTCGGCAGGGTGCTCGGCGAGGAAGCGGCAGATGAAGCTCATCATCGCCGCCACCGTGTCCAGGCCGCCGAACAGCACGACGATCAGCATGCCGAACATGCGCTCGGGGGCTATCGGCTGGCCATCGACCCTGGCATTGACGATCAGGCTGATCAGATCCCCACCCGGATTGCGGGCGCGCTCCTGCACCCACTTGCCGATGTAGCCCATCAGCATGCCCTGCGAGCGCTGGCGCTCTGCCAGGTCTCCGCGCACGGAAAGCTCGGCCATTTCCAGCAGTTGCAGACGATCTTCCTGGGGCAGGTCCACCAGGCGCAGGAAGATCACGATCGGCAGCATCTTGGCGAACTCGCCGACGAACTCGCATTCGCCCCTGTCCTTGAAGCCCTCGATAAGCTCGATGGTCAACGCGCGGATATCGTCCTCCATCGAAGCGATGGCCTGGGGCAGGAAAGACGGGGTGATGAGGTTGCGATAGGCGGTATGTTCCGGCGGGTCCAACTCCAGCGGCACCAGGGTGACGTCGTCACTGCGCGGTACCGTCACCCGGGCATGGGAAAAGCGCTGGTTATCCTTCTGGATGACTTCGATATCGTCGGCGCGGGTGGCGATCCAGTGCCCGCCGTTATAGGGCGACCAGACGATATCCGGCCCATCGTGCAAGGTCTTCCAGGCCAGGTGGACATCGGCTTCCGCACCCGGCGGGTGCATGAAATCGAAATCCACCACGCGGTCTTCGGGGACGTGTTCGGGCACCGTCCAGCTCACGGATTGGCTCATTGCAGACTCCACGGGATTCAGCATCCCTTTTATGGTTATCGTGAATGTCGTTCGCAGCGGATCGGCCCCAGCGACACCGGGCCGACCGCCCCCTTCAACGCGGCAGGGCCAATGCCTCGCGAATGGCCTGGGCAATGGGGAAAAGCGGGTCTTGCTCGACGGAAGTCGGATTGAACAGGCGGTTATGGCAGATCGCGACCGCCAGGTTCAGATCCGGATCCGCCCAGCCGATCGAGTTGCCCTGCCCCGGATGGCAGATGGCCCTCGGGTTATGCACGCAGCTCACCGGCGGGTGATCGCCACCGAACCAGAAGCCCCCCACCGTGATCGGGATGGGGAAACCGAACATGACGGGATCCGGCTCCTCGCTGTTGGCGCGCGGCGTGTTCAGTGACGCCACCCGTTCGGCCGACAGCAGACGCACCCCGTCCAGCTCTCCGCCGTTGGCCAGCAATGCCCAGAAGCGCGCCTCGGAACGGGCATTGAAGATACCGCCCACCCCGGCGACCTCGGCCCGGCGCACGTCCGGCCGCTCGAACACTTCCGGCACCAGCGCCACCTGTTCGGGCATGGAGGCCAGGAACAGCGGCGGCAGGTACTCCGGCGGCACGGGCGCCATGGCATTGACCTGCCTCGCCACCCGGGGCTCCACGGCATCGGCAATACCGATCCACAGATCGTCGATGCCCAGTGGCTCGGCGATCTCCTCGCGCACGAAGCGGCCCAGGGAGCGCTGCTTGGGGTCGGCACGCCGCACCAGCTCGCCGACGATCCAGCCAAAGGTCATGGAAAGGTAGAGCGTCTGGCTGCCGGGCTCGGCCAGCGGCTCCAGATTGGCGATGGCGTTGGTCATCCAGTTCCAGTCGCACATGCGCTCGGGGGTGACATCGGCCGGCATCTGCGGGACACAGGCGCGATGGGTCAGCACATGGCGCACCGTCGTAGCCCCCTTGCCCCGAGCGGCGTATTCCGGCCAATAACGACTCACCGGCGCGTCGTAGTCGATGTGCCCGCGCTCCGCCAGGATATGCAGGGCGGTGGCGGCCACCGCCTTGGTCACCGAGTAGACGTTGAACAGCGTGTCACCATCCACCGCCCGCCCGGTTGCCGGATCCGCGACGCCGCTCCAGGCGTCGATCACCAGCTTGCCATCGAGATAGGCCGCGACCTGCACCCCGACTTCACCGCCGGCGCCGGTGGCATGATCCAGGGCCTTCTGCACGATCTCCTGAGCACGCGGATCCATATTCTGTTGCATGGCGCAATCCTCTCTTTTTCGTCAGTGGCTCAGGGCGATGGCCGCCAAGCCTTCCAGGGCCAGGCCATAGCCCAGCTCATCGAACAGCCGGCGCCTGATCGGCTGGGTGAAGGCCACACGGGTGTAGCGCGCACTCAAGGCCGGCTGGCGAGCGATGCCTTGCGCCAGTTCCCAGGCTCGCTCCAGCAGCTTTTCCGCTGGCAACACTTCGGCGACCACGCCCAGCGCCTGTGCCTCGAGCGCGGAAAGCCGTTGCCCGGTGAGCAGGAAGTAGCGGGCGCGGTTCGGCCCCAGCAGCATCGGCCATATCACCTGCACGCCATCGCCGGGCACCACGCCATGGATGAAGTGCGCCAGGTCGGCCAGCTCCGCGTTCTCGCTGGCCAGAACGATGTCCGAGAGCACCGGGATTTCCGCATGGATGTAGGCCGGGCCGTTGATGGCGCCGATCACCGGCACCTCGATCTCCAGCAGACTCGTCAGCAGTTCCTTGCCCTCGCGCAACAGGCGGTGCCACGCCTGCGCCATGGGCTCCTGGGGGATTTCCTGCGGGTTCATACCCGCACAGAAGGCGTCGCCCTTGCCGGTGATGATCAACACCCGGACATCCGGATCCCGGGCGATGGCCCGGAAGCACTCGCCCAGTTGCGTGTGGACGCTGCCGTCCAGCGCGCCCCATTGCAGGGGCCCGCCATCGCTGTGCAGGCTCATCTGCAAGATGCCGTCGCGCTGGATCAGCTCGATGTTGGCGAAGCGGCCGGCGTAGTCCTGAAAAGCCGTCATCGGGCATCCTCCAGGATCAGCTCTGCGGCCCGCCAGGCCATGGCCATCATCGGGCCGTTGGTATTGCCGGAGACCATCGTCGGAATGACCGACAGATCCATCACGCGCAGTCCCTGTACACCCCTGACCCGCAGCCGGGGATCGAGCACGGACTCATCGTGCGAGCCCATCGCGCAGGTTCCGCAGGCGTGATAGCCGGATTGCCCGTAGCGGCAAAATTCGTCGACGATCTCGTCATCGGTCCACGCCCGCGTGCCAGGGTGGGTCTCTTCCAGCACCAGGTCGCTCAGGGGCGCGCTGTGGATCAGCTTGCGCATGAAACGAAACGCCCCTACCGAGACCTGGCGATCGTATTCGTCGGCCAGGTAATTGGTGACGATGCGGGCGGGCTGTGCGGGGTCGGCGGATTCGATGGTCACGCTGCCCTGGCTGCGCGGACGCAACGGATAGCTGAACAGCTGCATGC
This sequence comes from Pseudomonas sp. B392_1p, assembly GCF_052245235.1. Taxonomy (NCBI): domain Bacteria; kingdom Pseudomonadati; phylum Pseudomonadota; class Gammaproteobacteria; order Pseudomonadales; family Pseudomonadaceae; genus Pseudomonas; species Pseudomonas sp. B392_1p. The sequence continues at coordinate 168,035 of NZ_JBQPXM010000010.1, read as the reverse complement.
CCGGGAAGGACTCGAAGCGATAGGTCGGCGAGGAAAAGTCCATCGAGAACGGCGCCACCAGCAACTGCGCATCCGGGCGATCCACATCCGGGCGGGTTCTGAAGAAGCCGCCGACCGGATAGGAGCCGAGCGCCATGACGCCGCCCTTGGCGAGCATGTACTGCAGGGCGTTCTTGACCAGGCGGGGACCGGAGAACTCCCGGTTCTGGCTGTCGCGCCAGTGGCGTAGCCGCACCTGGAGGAAGCACAGCAGGTGCTCGCGCATGTTCTGCCCGACATTGGGACTATGGGCGACCAGGGCCACACCATGCTGCGCCAGCAGATCCCTGTCGCCGACCCCGGACAGTTGCAGCAGGCGAGGCGATTCCAGAGCCCCGGCGCTGAGGATCACCTCGCGCCGGGCACGGTACGTCACCTGCTCGCCGGCGCCCCGGCAGGCGCTCACGCCGGTCGCGCGCTGGCCGTCGAACAGCACCCGCTGCACCTGGGTCTCGGTGACCACCTGCAGGTTGCGCCGTTTGCGCGCGGGCTTGAGGAAGGCCTGCGCCGCACTCTGCCTGACGCCACCCGAGATCGTGTAGGTGAGGTAGGCGACGCCTTCATGATCCAGTTCGTTGATGTCTTCCTTGCGTTGCAGCCCCAGGCTCTCGCAGCCCCGTATCACCGCCTCGCCGAAGGCGCTGCGCTGGGCATAGGGAGCGACCTTCAACGGTCCCTGCCCGCCTCTGAGCTCGGATTCGCCCAGGGCATGGTTCTCGATGCTGCGAAAAGCCCTGGCCATGGTCGGCCAGCCCCAGCCGCTGGCGCCGTTGGCCTCCCATTCGTCGTAGTCGGCGGGATGGCCGCGCATGTAGACCATGCCGTTGATCGCGCTGGAGCCGCCCAGCATCTTGCCGCGTGCCCATATCTCCTGGGTGCGCCCGCTCGCCGGGTCTACCGTCACCGGGAGGTGCCAGGCATGCCGGGGGTCGCCCAGCAGCTTGCCAAAGCCCTTGGGCATACGTATCAGCGGGCTGCGATCGTCGGGCCCCGCCTCGATCAGCAGCACCGTGTATTGCCCGCTTGCGGAAAGCCGGTCGGCCAGTACGCAGCCAGCCGAACCCGCCCCGACGATGATGTAGTCGAAATCCTTCATGCTCTTATCTGTCTCGCTTGCCTGCCAGGCAGCTGCGTGCTGCCTGGCGGGACGGCTCAAGGGACGCTGTTCAGCCGAACTTCACGTGGATCGAATGCGGCACCCGCATCATCGTTCCGCGGATCTCCGGCGCCGGCTTGTCCGGATCCAGACGCAGGTTCGGCAGCTTGTCGAGAATGGCGGTGAGCGCCCGGGTCATCTCCACGCGTGCCAGGTGCTGGCCGATACAGACATGGGGGCCGAAGGCGAAGGCGAAATGCCGGTGCTGCGGCTTGCGGAAGATGTCGAAACGATCCGGGTCGGGGAACTTGGTCTCGTCGCGATTGGCGGAGCCGGCGACGACATCGATGAAGGTGCCCTCCGGGATCTCCACCCCGCCCAGCGTGGTCGCCTTGCTGGCGAAACGGGACTGCATCAGCACCGGCCCATCCCAGCGGACAGCCTCTTCGATGGCCTGGGGAATCAGGGAGCGATCCTGGCGGATCGCCTCCAGTTGCTCCGGATGGCGCAGCAAGGCGGTCAGCAGCACGCTGGTGGCACGGTAGGTGGTGTCCCCCGCCGCGTTGACCAACTGGCGCAGGAAGGAAATCAGCACCTCCTCGGGCAGGTACTCGCCATCGACCTCGGCATGGGCCAGGGCGCTGATCAGGTCGTCGCCCGGGTTGCGCCGACGCTCGGCGACCAGTTGCTGGAAGTAGATACCCAGCTTGCGCGAGGCCTCGGTGCCATGGGCGAGATCCACGGCGACCACGGTCTGCGCGATGGCCAGCTTGTGAAAGGTGGCGACATCCTCCGGCGGCAGCGCCAACTGCCGATAGATGATGTGGAAGGGGTAATGCAGGGTGAACTCCTGCACCAGGTCGGCCTCGCCGCGATCGACGAACTTGGCCATCAGGTCGTGCACCACCGGGTCGACGAGATCGTCGCCCCAGGCCGCGACCGTCTGCGGCAGGAAGGCCTTCTGGAAGATTCTGCGAAAGCGCGGGTGCTCGGGCGCATCCATGGTCGAGATGCTGCGCCCGAAGCTGATGCCCAGGTTGTAGGTATAGGAGTGATTGCTGAAGGTCTTCGGATCGCCCAGCACCTGCGCCACTTCGTCGTAGCCGAAGACGCAGTAGTGGGAGGCCCCGTCGGGACAGGTGATGTCCGGGTAGAGCCCCATCAGCACCCGGTACTCACCCGGCTGAACCGAAGCCTGGCGCCTCAGCTCGGCTATCTTCGGGTAGGGATCCAGGTGTTCGCCGAATACCAGCGCATCCTCCAGAAAGGGGTTGAACGAAGGATCATCAAAATCCTCGATGCTCTTCACGGCGCTTGTCATTGTAATTCTCCGACTTTGCAGAACACGTTCGACGAGGCCACGGCTGGGCTGACTGCTGCCTTCCCGGCTGGATCGACGCGACCCGCCTTACCCCTCTCCGGCAGCGCATCCGCTGCACTGTGGCCACTCAATGGCCGGTCGTGCCGGGTTCCTCGAACGCCTGAACGTCCCCAGACCTCGTGTTTCGTCCTCGCTCAATCTATGCAAGCGCCGCCCTTGAATAAACCCAAACAAATTAAAAACATCATTCAATAAAACTGAAAAATAGACCGTGCTTTAAGCGGCATAATCGGCCCATACGAGAATTCGTAAACATCGTTCAACATTACAGCCGCCCTCTTGGGCAACGCCGTCGAATAAGGGTGTCGATATGACCGGAACCGCTTCGCCAACTGCCATCATCGTCGGCGCGGGCCATGCCGCCGCCGAGCTGGCAACCAACCTGCGCGACCATGGCTGGCAAGGCCGAATCCTGCTGATTGGCGACGAGCCGCACCCGCCCTACCACCGTCCGCCGCTGTCGAAAGCCTACCTGTCCGGCGCCACGACCACGGAGGGGCTGCTGATCAAGCCTCGCGCCACCTACGAGCAGGCCAACGTGGAGCTCATCACGGGCGTCAGGGTCAGCAGGATCGACCGGGAAGCCTCCACGGTTCACTTGGCCGATGGCGCAACGGCCCACTACGACCGCCTGATCCTGACCACCGGCGGGCGGCCTCGGCAGTTGCCCGTTCCGCACATTCAACAGGCCGAGAGCGCCGGCAACTTCCATTACCTGCGAACCCTGCAGGATGTCGATCGCATTCGCCGGCAGTTCGAGCCGAGCATGCGCCTGGTCATCATCGGCGGCGGCTACGTCGGCCTGGAAGTGGCCGCGGTGGCCGTCAAGCATGGCCTGCACGTCACCGTGCTCGAGGCCCTGCCCCGTGTATTGGCCAGGGTGACCGCCCCCGAGTTGTCGGCCTTCTACGAGTCGCGACACCGTCAAGCCGGTGTCGATATCCGCACCGATGCGCAGGTCAGCGACGTACAGCTCGACCCCTCGGGCGACGCGGTTTCGGCGGTTCTCTGTGTCGATGGCAGCAGCGTGCCGGCCGATCTCGTGGTGGTCGGCATCGGCCTGGTGCCCAACGTGGAACTGGCCGAGGAAGCGGGCCTGGCGGTCGACAACGGCATTCTGGTCGATGAGTTCGGCCAGACCAGCGACCCGAAGATCTATGCCGCCGGCGACTGCACCAACCACCCCAATCCCCTGCTCGGCCGGCGCCTGCGCCTGGAGTCGGTGCCCAACGCGCTCGAACAGGCGCGCTGCGTCGCCTCGTCGATCTGCGGCAAACCCAAGGCCTATGCGTCCATTCCCTGGTTCTGGTCGGATCAGTTCCAGTTGAAGCTGAAGATGGTCGGCCTGTCCCAGGGCTACGACCACCTGGTGATCCGCGGGATGCCTGAAAGCGACTCCTTCGCCGCCTTCTACCTGAAGGACGGCTACGTCCTGGCCGCCGATACCGTCAACCGCCCTGCCGAATTCATGCTGGGCAAACGCCTGATCAGCGAACGCATCCGCATCGCCCCCTCGCGCCTGGCCGATGACGGCATCCCCGTCAAGGACATGCTGCCGAGCATCTGAACACACCGAGGACAAAACAATGCCAACGATCATCTTCGTCCAACAGGACGGCAGCGAACAGCACGTGCATGCCGAAGTCGGCCAGTCTGTCATGCAGGCCGCACTCAACAACCAGGTGCCCGGCATCCTCGGCGATTGCGGCGGCAGCTGCAGTTGCGCCACCTGCCACGGCTACGTCGAGGCGGACTGGGCCGAGCACATGCCGGCCGCCGAGCCCTACGAGCACGACATGCTGACCTGCGCGATGGACGTGACCGAGCACAGCCGGCTGACCTGCCAGATCCTGGTCACCCCCGAACTCGACGGGCTGCTGATCAAGCTGCCGGCATCGCAGACCTGACGCTTGCGCAGTCGGGCCAACGCCAGCGGTGCCCCAACCGCAGAACCACAACAAAAAGAGAGGAAAGACGGATGAGTGCAATCGACTTCAAAGACCGGGTAGCCATCGTCACCGGCGCCGGTGGCGGCCTGGGCCGCACCTATGCGCTGGAACTTGCCGCCAGAGGCGCCGCGGTGGTGGTGAACGACCTGGGCGGTCGCTTCGATGGCAGCGGCAGCTCCCACAACATGGCCGACCAGGTCGTCGAGGAAATCCGCGCCGCCGGCGGCAAGGCCGCCGCGAACTACGACTCCGTGGGCACCCGCGCCGGCGGTGAAAGCATCGTGCAGACGGCACTGGACAACTTCGGCAGGATCGACATCGTCATCAACAACGCCGGCCACCTGCGCAACGCCCCCTTCGAGGACATCGACGACGAGATCCTCGACTCGCTCATCGACGTTCACCTCAAGGGTGCCATCTACGTCACCCAGCCGGCCTACAAGGTCATGAAGCGGCAGGGCTACGGCCGCATCGTCTTCGCCTCGTCCGCCGCCGGTGCCTTCGGCAATCCGCAGCAGGCGGCCTATGCCGCCGCCAAGGCCGGGCTGCTGGGCGTCATGCATGTGCTGTCGCTGGAGGGCAAGGAACACGGCGTGCTCTGCAATGCCCTGCTGCCGGTCGCCAACAGCCGCATGGAGGCCGCGATGGATCCCACGCAGCTGCAGGCCTTCACCGCCCAGTACGCATCGTTCGGCGACAAGCTCGGCACCTCGTACCTGCCCGAGTTCGTCACGCCTCTGGTGGTCTACCTGGCCAGCGAAACCTGTACCAGCACCCATGCGATCTATTCCGCCGCCCTGGGCCGTTATGCCCGGGCCTTCATCGGCGTGGCCGATGGCTGGACGGGTCCGCGCGATACGCCGGTCACGGCGGACGAACTGGCCAGGCACTTCCAGCAGATCGCCGACGTCGGGCAGTTCAGCATTCCTGAGTCCCTGGCCGACGAGTTCTCCATCATCCAGCGCAACATCGGGTAAGGCCGTATTGTCCCGAAACGTTGCAGGCAGCGTCGTCGCCCCCTCCGGCTGCTCAGCCGGATGGGACGCGTGACGGCCACCCGGCAGGACCAGTTTCAAACATGGATAAAACCGAAAGCTGTCCAGTAGAATCTCGGCGTGATTGATCAATAGGAAGACGGCCTTGGACAAGCTCCGCAGCATGGAAGTCTTCATGGCCGTCGTCGATCACGGCAGCCTCAGCACGGCGGCGGCGGCATTGAGCCTTTCGCCTTCGATGGTTTCCACCCACCTGAGCAACCTCGAACGCGACCTGGGGGTGCGCCTGCTCAACCGCACCACGCGGCGGATCAACCTCACCGACGAAGGCACGATCTTCTACGCGCACTGCCAGCACCTGCATGAAGAGATCGCCAATGTCGAATCGGTTCTCGCCGGCTCCCATATGCGACCCCGAGGCCGTCTGCGCGTGGATATCCCGAGCATCCTGGGCCAGTATCTGGTCGTGCCGCTGCTGCACGAGTTTCGCAGCCGCTACCCGGATATCCAGCTCGACTTTTCCGACTCGGAACAGATATCCGACACCGTCGAGAGCCAGCACGACGTCATCGTCCGACTCGGCCCCCTGGGCGACTCGAGCATGATTGCCCGCCCGCTGGGCTACACACCCCTGCTCACCGTGGCATCGCCCCGCTACCTCGAAACGCACCCTCTGCCCCAGGTTCCAGAGGAGCTTCGCGAGCACGATTGCATCAGCTACAGGGACACACGTACTGGCCGAATGCACCCGTGGATTTTCGAGCGCCACGGCCAGCGTAAAACCCTTCAGTTGTCGAGCTGCCTTTCCATCACCCAGGGATGCATTCAGATCGAGGCGGCGCTCAACGGTCTGGGAATCATGCAAGGCATGGGCTTTTATCTGGACGAGCATCTACGCAACGGAGCGCTTCGTCAGATCCTACCGGACTGGACAATCCTCGCCCCTGACATTGAAATGCTCTATCCACGAGGACGCAGGGAGTCACGCAAGGTTCACGCCTTCGTCGACTTCATGCTCGAGCACTACCCCTCGGGAACAGAGATTAAGGCGCCTAGCCGAGCCTACTTTGGTTGATTTCTGCGGAGTATCAGTGTGCCAATAGAGAAACCGCCCTGAGTGGGCGGTTTCGTTTTTTCAACCGACTACAATGCTCAGGGTAGAGTAAACAACACCTTGACCGATTCATCGACCGCAGCGCTATCAACATAGCCAATGGCCGATGGGTTGTTAGCGACTTTGGCGACGACGGCTGCGTCGTCGGCTTCGGCTGGAAGAGGTTGGCCCTTGCCAGTGAATATCAGCCCAGACCAATAAGATTTTAGCTGCGCTTCGCTCTTGCTCGTGACCTCGGAGTAGAACTTTTCCTTAACTGGATTCCAATCTTTCTGGTCAATGCCTTGGAAAGACTTGTTCTTGCCCAGAAAGATGTTTGCCGCTTCCGCTTTGGACGGTGCGGCGACTGAGCCGGCGCTAACAATGACAGCTACCTCGGCCTGAGCCAAGACGCTGAGGCCAAGCACAGCAATGGCGGTTACGCTGCGAATAATAAGCTTCATTTGTCGTTTCCTTAGAACACGAAGTCGAGGCCAACACTGAGTACGTCGCCGTCAAACGTATGGCTGGCAACGGTGTAGTCGGGCGTGAAAACACCCGAAAGGCCTTTGGTGGACTCGACACGCTTGTATTCACCTTTCAGCGTAACGCTGGGCGTAACATTGTAGTTCAAGCCATAGGCCCAGGAAGATTGACGACCAGCGTCCTTAACATCCATCTGGGCGTAGGTTACATGGGGCAGGAAGTCACCCACGCGATACCCAGTCATCACATAGAACGCGTCGACGGCCGCATTTGCGCCGCGGCGTCTGGCGGATTCGATATTGGTAACGATGGTGCCGTTGTCGTAGCGGTGACCAAGCGAGCTGAAACGGCCCTTGCCAGTTTGCGTGCCCGCAACATACGCATGGTCCGACTCGGCATATCCATAGCGGAACGAACCAAAATCATTGGTATGCAGGGTAACCGCAGCATTACGCATTTGTTTCGTATCGAAATCTAGTAGCGTGTCAGCGGACTCGACGTACAGGTTCCGGTTAACGGCCTGCCCTATCTGCCCCTGGATATCCACAGAGCCGAACGATAGTGGGATGCTGTACAGCACATCCGCGCCTTCCATGTTCGACACTGGCATCAGGCTGTACACCTCGTCCGGCAAGCGCAACCAGGGGTACGAATAGCCAACGTCCAGTGTCTCGGAAAACATATAGGCAGCCGGGCGCAGGCGGCCGGCGCGAACGGTCAACTGATCGCTCACCTCATAGGCGAGGTAGGCCCATTCCAAATTGAGTTTCCAGTTGTCCTGCTCTGCCTTGGCGACGACCTGCACGGTCGCGGAGAGGCTGCCGGTCAGACCGTAGGAAAATTGCCCGCCGAGGCGCGACAGTTGGTCACCACGCCATGAATCGGTAGTGCGCCCCTGATAACCGTAGCTTTTGGCATCGCTCGCGCCGCCGATATGGCTGATGGCAGCGGTACCAAAGCCGTTGAGGCGATATTCACCTTGTTCCAGGGCAAAGGCAGAGGTGCTGGCCAGGCAGGCGGCCACACCAAGAAGAGTGATATTTCTCATTTATTAACTGCTCCAAGTTTCAATGTTAAACGCGGAATTGGGCTGTAGCCGCCTTTAGATGGTCACCGGAGTGAACCAACTGCTCGCCAAGGCGAGCAGTGGCTTCTGCTCCATTGGCGGTTGCTTGCGCGTCCTGCTGTAGCACATGTGTTTCTTGTTGGATGGAGTCGGAAAGACCCGCCTGTTCTTGGGTGTACTGGGCGATACCAGCATTGAGTTCATCAATCTGGCTGACTGTAAGCGTGATCTCATCGAGCAATTGGGTGGCCTTGATGGATCGCTCGATGCTTGCCTGCGACTTGGCTTCGTTAGCGGTCATCACGTCGAGTACCGCATTGGCGCTGCTCTGCAGACGCTGGATGATTTGCTGGATCTCGGCAGTGGAACTCGCCGTCTTCTGTGCGAGGTTGCGCACTTCGTCTGCGACCACCGCAAAGCCGCGGCCCTGCTCACCAGCGCGCGCTGCCTCGATGGCTGCATTCAGCGCAAGCAGGTTCGTTTGCTCGGCAATGCTGCGTATCACCGTTAGCACTGAACCCACTTCCTGGGTTTCTTCCTCGAGCTGCTGCATCGCTTTTACTGCCCCGACCACGCTGCTGCCCAGGTCACTGATCGAGCTGGACAAACACCCGATATTCTCGTGGGCTGTGCGCGCTTGGCACGAAGCCTTGCGGGCTTCGTCCGAGGCCTGCCGGGAGCGCTGTGCGACCTCTCCAATGCTGAAGGTCATGGTCTGAATGTCGCGACTGATGGTGTCGGTGTGCCGTTGCTGCGACTTGGCGTACTCCTCAGAACTCTGGGTCAGCTTGTAGAGTTCCTGCGATACCTGACCCAGCGGGCTGGCAGCATCGACTACCTGGCGCATGGTGCTGTGCAGCTTGTCGAGGAAGCCATTGAATAGCTGAATCATCGAGCCGATTTCGTCCTGCGCTTCGACGTTGACGCGTCGAGTCAGATCACCGTCGCCACTCGCTATTGCCTGGAGCGATTCGATCACCGCGCGCACATTGCCCACGATACTACGCTTGATAAGCCAGGCACCCAGGGTGACCAACACGATCAGCGCCAGGCTGAGCATGATGCCCAGGCGTGTGGTCCCGGCGTTGTCTTCGCGGGTAGTTGCCAACGTCTGGCGAAAGTCCTCATAGGCTTGCTTTCGAAAAACAGCTCCAAGCTGCTGGGCATGCAACAGATCGGTAGCCATGCCATCAAGGCTGGGTCGCAGATCATCGAAGGATGCTTTGCCTTCAATTAGCTGAGTCGAAGCATTAAGTGCGTTGCCCGCATACCGATCGACGGCGGAGCTCCAAGCCTTGAGTTCGTTGCGCAGTTCCGGCTGCATTTCAACCAATTCATCTAAAGCCTGCTGGTCAGCCCTGATCTGTTGCAGTAATGCACGAGCCTCGTCGAGGGTCGATTTCTCACTGGCCGCAACGGCGCTATTGAGCATCTCAGGCACGCGGGAGAACTGGAAAATCACCGCGTCTGAATTTTCCAGCATCGGATAACTATGGGTTTCCAAGGCAACCAGACGGCGATCAGTCGCCGACAACTCTGTCGAGGTGTAACTGACAAACAGCACTAGGCCGAGCAAGGCAATGATCGGCACCAGATACAATTTGTAGCTGAGGGAAAAATTTTCGAGCACAGCTGCCTCTTGGCGAAGCCAGTAAAATGTTAAGCATCGTCAAGCCGCTACGAGCGGATTTGTCTAGGCATCGCTAGACAACGCAGTGGCGTCTCCGCTGTCGCGAGCACGCGATAGTGTTTCCACCAGACAATCGTCCGCCCGCACATCGACTGCTCTTATCCGGGAGGATGAACAGCCATGCGGGATTCAAAACTGGAAACTAGGCGTGATATGTCTGCCGGAGCACGACCTTGTTGACCTTCCCACTGGGCAGGCGCGGCAGCTCGGGCACGAAATCCACGCTGGTCGGCCGCTTGTAGCGGGCGATCCGCGTACCGGAGAACTCGATCAGTTCTTCCGCGGACAGCTCGGCCTCGGGCTTGAGTACCACCACCGCCTTGACCGTTTCCCCCCACTTCTCGTGGGGCACGCCGATCACGGCCACATCGCTCACCAGCGCATGGTGCATCAGGGCCTGCTCGACCTCCTGGCAATAGATGTTCTCGCCACCGGAGATAATCATGTCCTTCTTGCGATCCACCAGGAACAGGAAGCCCTGGCTATCGCGCCACGCCATGTCGCCAGTGCGCAGCCAGCCGTCGCGCAGCGCCTCCAGGGTGGCCACGCTGTTGTTCCAGTAGTAGGCCAGGTTGGACGGCGAGCGGATCCAGATCTCGCCAGGCGTTCCGTCGGGGCAATCTTCATCCTGCTCGTCCACGATACGGATATCGCAGTAGGCCATCGACTGGCCGATGGAGCCCAGCCGGCGCACCTCCTCCTCGCTGCCATCGAGCTTGTGCAGATGGCGGGGCAGCACGGTGCCGCTGGTTTCGGTCATGCCCCAGGAATTGACGAAGATCGGTCCCAGCAGCTCGACGCCACGCTGCAGAACCGCCACCGGCATCGGCGCGGCGGCATACAGGATGGTTTCCAGGCTCGACAGGTCGTATTCGCCGATATCCGGCAGCTCCAGCACCTGCTGCACGATGGTCGGCGCCATATGCACAGTGACGATGCGCTCACGCTCGATGGTGCGCAGCACCTCGCTCGGGTCGAACTTGCGGTGCAGCACCACGCAGCCAGCATGCCAGAACTCGGACAGCATCATCGAGATACCGCCAGCATGGAACATCGGCATCATGACCAGCACCCGACCGTTGATGCGCACATCCATGACCGCCGACTGGTTCTGTGCCAGCGCCAGGTCGCCGCGCTGGCTGCGGGCGGCGCCCTTGGGCCTGCCGGTGGTGCCGCTGGTGTAGATCAGGTGCACGATATCGTCGGGTACGGCGCGCATCGGCGCGCCGGCGGGATCGGCATCAGCGAGCGCCGCTTCGTACGGCTCGGCCCAGGACGGGCAACTCTGACCGATGCACAGGTAGTGTTCAATGGAGGTCAGTTGTGGCCGTAGCGAGTCGATAACGTCGCTGTACTGCTCCTCGAACACCAGCACACGCGGCGCACTGTCCTGCAGGATGAATTCGATTTCCGGCGCCGCCAGACGGAAGTTGACCGTGGCGCAGATGTAGCCCGTAAGCTGGCAGGCGGCGTAGACGTCGAAATATTCGCTGCAGTTCATCGCCAGGATCGCGACCCGATCCTGGTGGCGCATGCCTCGCGTGTACAGCGCCGATGAAAGCCTGCGCGCACGCTCCAGCAACTGCACATAGGTAACGCGGCGATCCTCGTAGACCACCACCTCCTGATTGGGGAACAGGCACGCATTGCGTTCCAGCAACTCACCGAGTGTTTTCATTGTAATCTCTTCTTCTGATGGTACCTGAACTCAGACAACCGGAACCGGCAGACACAGGATCTCGGAAACACCTCCGTCGACCATCAGCGTATGCCCATTGACATAGCTACTGGCATCGGATGCAAGAAAAACTGCCGCCCCCTGCAATTCTTCCGGGCTACCCCACCGCCCCAGGGAAATATGGCTGCGCACGCACTCCTGGAGTGCGGCATTGGTGCTGACCGGCTCAGCCATGTCTGTCAGGAAATATCCGGGACAAATCGTATTGCAGCGCACTCCGCGCGCACCCAGCTCGGCGGCCAGCGACTTGGTCAGCCCCACCACGCCATGCTTGCTGGCGACATAGGCCTGCAGCTTCTCGCGCCCCACCCGCGCCACATAAGAGCCCACGTTGATGATCGAGCCCTTGCCCTGGCGTAACATCGGACGCGCCGCCTCGCGGGCCAACAGGTAGCTCGCGGTCAGGTTGACGTCGAAGGTCTTGCGCCAGCCCTCCAGGGACGACTCCAGCAGCGGCTGCCAGAGGCAGATGCCGGCGTTGTTGACCAGGATATCGAGCCGCCCATGGCGCCCCATGACTTCGGGGATGGCCGAGATCACCGCCGCTTCGTTGGTGAGGTCGAAGGCCAGACAGTCCGCTCGACCACCCTGCGCCTTGATCTCCTCGGCCACCGCCAGCAAGCGCTGCTTGTCCCGGGCGGCCAGTACCACGTGCGCGCCAGCCTCCGCCAGGCCCATGGCCATGGCGCGTCCCAGGCCACGGGAGGCACCGGTTACCAGTGCAACCTTGCCCCGCAGGGAAAATAACCGCATGCGCCGCCCCTATTGCCGTAGTCCAGAGCCGCAACCGGCGACCCACCCAGTCAGCGCCACAGGGGCCACACCAGTTGGACGGCCCCAGCGACGCCCTATCTTGTCACAGGCTGCCGGATATCTCGGGCACGGCCTCGAACAGGTCGGCGACCAGGCCATAGTCGGCCACCTGGAAGATCGGCGCCTCCTCGTCCTTGTTGATCGCAACGATGACCTTGGAGTCCTTCATGCCCGCCAGGTGCTGGATGGCACCGGAGATGCCGACCGCGATGTACAGCTGCGGCGCGACGATCTTGCCGGTCTGGCCGACCTGCATGTCGTTCGGCACGAAGCCGGCGTCGACGGCGGCGCGCGAAGCACCGACGGCGGCACCCAGCTTGTCGGCCAGGGCGTACAGGTGCTTGAAGTTGTCACCGTTCTGCATGCCGCGGCCGCCGGAAACGACGATCTTGGCAGCGGTCAGCTCCGGACGGTCGGACTTGGCCAGCTCCTCGCCGACGAAGGACGACTTGCCGGCGTCGCCGCCAGCGGCAACGGCTTCGATGGCAGCGGAGCCGCCTTCGGCAGCAGCGGCGTCGAAGCCGGTGCCACGCACGGTGATCACTTTCACGGCAGCCGAGGACTGCACGGTAGCGATGGCATTACCAGCATAGATCGGACGCTTGAAGGTATCGGCGCTCTCGACGGAAACGATCTCGGAGATCTGGTCGACATCCAGCTGGGCGGCAACGCGCGGCAGGATGTTCTTACCATTGCTGGTGGCGGCAGCCAGGATGTGGCTGTAGGCGGCCGGCGAGGCACCTTGCACCAGCTCGGCAACCAGCGGAGCGACGTTTTCCGGCAGCTGGTTGGCGAAGGCAGCGTTATCGGCAACCAGTACCTTGCTCACGCCAGCGATTTTGGCGGCAGCTTCGGCAGCGGCACCGGCATTGGAACCGGCGACCAGCACATGAATGTCGCCACCGATCTTGGCGGCAGCAGCCACAGTGTTCAGGGTAGCGGCAGCCAGGGCGGCGTTGGTGTGTTCAGCGATAACCAGGATAGTCATTTAGATTACCTTCGCCTCGTTCTTCAGTTTCTCGACCAGTTCAGCCACGGACTTGACCTTGATACCGGCGCTGCGGGCAGCAGGCGCTTCGACTTTCAGGGTCTTGACGGTGGAGGCGGTGGAAACGCCCAGGGCGTCCGGAGTCACCACGTCGAGCGGCTTCTTCTTGGCCTTCATGATGTTCGGCAGAGACGCGTAGCGCGGCTCGTTCAGACGCAGGTCGGTGGTGACGATTGCCGGCAGAGCCAGGGCAACGGTCTGCAGACCGCCATCGATTTCACGGGTGACGTTGACCTTGTCACCAGCCAGCTCGACCTTGGAAGCGAAGGTACCCTGGGCGAAGCCAGTCAGGGCGCCCAGCATCTGGCCGGTCTGGTTGTTGTCGCTGTCGATGGCCTGCTTGCCGAGGATGACCAGCTGCGGCTGCTCCTTGTCGACCACAGCCTTCAGCAGCTTGGCCACGGCCAGGGAGTTCAGCTCTTCGTTGGTCTCGACCAGGATGGAACGATCAGCACCCAGAGCCAGTGCGGTACGCAGTTGCTCCTGAGCAGTGTTCGGGCCGATGGTGACGACGACGATCTCGCTGGCGACGCCCTTTTCCTTCAGGCGTACGGCCTCTTCCACGGCGATTTCGCAGAAGGGGTTCATCGACATCTTGACGTTGGCGAGGTCGACGCCGGAGTTGTCCGCCTTGACGCGAACCTTGACGTTGTAGTCGACCACTCGCTTGACAGCTACAAGCACCTTCATTGCAACCTCGCAATTATTTGAACGATATTCACAATGATGAATTACGTTCAAATGCCTTGTCAATTCATCCGCTGCGTCTGCTGCGGTGCAAACCCGTCCCGGAGGTTCGCGCCATCGCCTGACGAGGTATCCGCCATCCGGGCATGGCGCAGGACGCCCTTCCGCTCCGCCAGTCGTAGCGGTTCATCGCGGCCGGTAGAGCCTCTGGCAGGGTATGGAGGTAGTCGCAGGCGAACGATCGGCAACGCTGGCCCCCGGCAATGAGTCTTCAGCCCCGGGCGCCCGCATGGAGGGCCGACGGCAAGCGGATGGTGGATGACCGTTCGTCGCCTTGGACTGGCGAACCGGGCAACAGGTGATATTTATATTTATAAACGACGTTCAAATGCCGTTAAGGCTATGGCAAGATCGACGCCAGCGCCTTTTGCCCTCCAACGGACCACGCATCCCGAAGAGGGCGTCAGGCGCGGCTAATTCCAATAACACTGCTCAGAAGCAGGTAAACGATATGAAAATAACAATGATCGTATTGTCACTGTCGCTGTTCACGCTTGTCTCGGTCGTCACGGCGCGAGCCATAGACAACCCTCGCGAGGCAGAGCTGCGCGCCCGCTACCAGGCGTGTGATGCCAACCCCTACCGCTGCATTCCCCCGACCGTCACCTTTGCATCGCTTCGCTGACGCGAAGCGCGATTGATTGCCGACGGGCCAGGGCTGGCCGACCGCTCTGCCAGGACTGTGGGGTAGACGTTCGCAAGATCATGCGCCTGGCGTGTTCGGGCGCGCGGTGTCTCGTATTGGTCGCCCTCGACTATCGCCCCCCTCAGGCGCCTGCTACGGGGGCAGTAGCCCTCGCCTTCCCGCACAACAGCACTCGCAAAAACACCGTTGCCGATGGCGGATGACCACCGGCAACGGTGCGATAAACGTCTGTTGACGGAAGGGAAAATGGCTCGGGCGCAAAGGCCCGAGCCTAGTCGGGCCGAACCCGATCACATCAGCGCGCCATAGCGCTCCACATGGTGATCGCTATCTCCCCAACTCATGTCGATCACGGTCAGGCGCTTGCAGTACCAGCCAACCGCCAGCTCATCGGTCATGCCCATGCCACCATGCAGTTGGATTGCCTGCTGGCCAATCAGGCGGGCTGAGCGCCCGATCAGGGCCTTGGCCGCCGAGACTGCGCGTACTCGTTGATCCGCCTGCTCATTGTGCAGGTTGGCGGCAGCAAAGCAGGTAATGGAGCGAGCCTGCTCGACCAGGCCGAGCATCTCCGCGACCCGATGCTGCAGCGCTTGAAAGCTGCCGATGGGCTTGCCGAACTGCTTGCGCGTCTGCAGGTACTCGACCGTCAGCTCGGTCAGCCGGCTCATGCAGCCCACCGCTTCGGCGCACAGGGCGAAGCAGGCCTGATCGGCGGCCCACTCCAGTTCCACCAGGGCCAGATGTTCACGGCCCAGCAGCGCATCGGCGGCCACGGTGACATTGCGCAGCTCCACCTCCGCCACCCGCTGCCCGTCCAGGCCGGGGAAGCCGCGGACGCTGACGCCAGGCGCGCGGGCATCAACCAGGAACAGGCTGATGCCGTAATGGTCGTCGCGCGCGCCCGCCGTCCGTGCGGACACGATCAGCCAGTCGGCCGAATCGCCATGGGCCACCACGCTCTTGCGGCCATTGAGGCGGAAGCCGCCATCCACCTGGCGCGCTTCGCAGGCGACCTCCCAGAGGTCGAAACGGGCCTGCGGCTCCAGGGCCGCCAGGCTGATCCGCTGCTCGCCACTGGCCAGGGCCGGAAGAATCCGCTCCTGGAGCGAGGTGCCGGCGACGCGCTGCAGCAAAGTGCTGCCGACCAGGGCCGAGGCCAGGTAAGGCTCCAGCACCAGCCCCCGGCCGAACGCCTCCATCACCACCAGGATTTCCTCGGCCCCGGCTCCCAGGCCGCCATACTGCTCGTCCAGGCCAAGGGCCAGCAGCCCCGTCTCGGCCAGAGCCGACCAGTTCTCTTCGGACCAGCCACGGGGGCTTTCGGCCAGCCTGCGGCGTGTCTCGAAATCATATTGGCGCTCGACGAATCGAGCGACCAGATCGGCGAGCATCTGCTGCTCGTCGTTGAGGGAGAAGTCCATCGCAACAACCTCCAGGGCGCCACCGGAGCGGCGCACCGATCAAAGGCCAAGGGTCAGTTTGGCAATAATGTTCTTCTGCACTTCGTTGGCCCCGCCGTAGATGGAGATCTTGCGCCAATCCAGATAATGAGGCGCCAGGGCGTTGAGCAACTGGCCGTTGGCCGTGTCGACGCCGGTGTCGCACTCCAGCGCCTCGGGTACGAAGGGCACCGCATAGGGGCCGGCGCACTCCATGATCAGTTCAGTGAGGCGCTGCTGGATCTCGGAGCCGCGAATCTTCAGCAGCGACGCCTCGATGCCGCTGCCCTGCTTCTTGCCTTCCTGGTTGATCAGGCGCAGCAACGACCACTCGTGGGCCATCAGCTCCATCTCGATGTTCACCACCTTGTCGCGAAAGCGCAGATCCTCGAGCAGCGGGCGCCCGTGCTTGAGGCTGGTGGCGGCGATCTCCTTGAGCCGGCGCATGAAGCGCTTGCAGTTGCCAAGACCGGCGATGTTGGTGCGCTCGTGGCCGAGCAGGTACTTGGCGATGGCCCAGCCCTTGTGCTCCTCGCCCACCAGATTCTCGCGCGGCACCCGGACGTTGTCGAAGAACACCTCGTTGACGTCGTGCCCGCCGTCCAGGGTCTTGATCGGGCGCACCTCGATGCCGGGGCTGTTCATGTCGATCAGCAGGAAGGAGATCCCTTCCTGCTGACGTCCGTCGCTGTTGGTGCGCACCAGACAGAAAATCCAGTTGGCCCACTGGGCGAAGGACGTCCAGATCTTCTGGCCAGTGACCCGGTAGCTGTCCCCGTCCACCTCGGCGCGGCAGCGCAGGGCCGACAGGTCGGAACCGGCGCCCGGCTCGGAATAGCCCTGGCACCACCAGTCGCTCATGTCGAGAATGCGCGGCAGGAACCGCTGTTGCTGCTCCGGCGTGCCGAACTGCTGCAACACCGGGGCGACCATCGACAGGCCAAACGGCATCTGCCGCGGGGCGCCGGCGGCGAAACACTCCTCGTCGAAGATATTGCGTTGCGCGGCATTCCAGCCGGTGCCGCCGAAGGCCACCGGCCAGCCCGGCGCGCCCCAGCCACGTTCGTGCAGGATGCGCTGCCAGCGGACATAGTCCTCGCGCCCGACGTGCTGGAAATTCAGCACCCGGTCACGGATATCAAGCGGCAGACTGCGCGCCACGAACTCGCGCACTTCCTGACGGAACGCCTTGTCTTCGCTGCTTTCGCGAAAATCCATCGGGGGTACTCCTCAGGCGAGCTCGACCAGGCCGTTGTTCAGCACCACCACGTCGCGGGCGTCCACCCGGGCGCGCAGTTGTACCCGGCCCTGCTCGCCCTTCCAGAACTGGAATCGCAGCGTCTCGCCAGGGTAGACCGGCGAGGTGAAGCGCGCGGCGATCCGCTTGAGACGGGAGGCATCGCCCTCCGCGCAGCGGCTGATGGCGGCGAAGGCGGCCATGCCATAGGTGGCCAGGCCGTGCAGGATCGGCTGCTTGAAGCCGGCGCGCGCGGCCACTTCGGGATCGGCGTGCAGCGGGTTGGCGTCGCCGGACAGGCGATAGATCAGCGCCGCCTGCGCTGGCGACAGCAGTTCGTATTCGAAGTCGGGTTCGCGCTCGGGAATGGCTGGCAGGCTCTCCGGCGGCTCGTCGCTGACGCCGCCTTCGGCGGTGTAGCCACCGTCGCCGCGCAGGAAGGACACCTGGCGCGTCTGCGCGATGCGCTCGCCGCTGTCGGCGTCGACGATGTCGCGCAGCAACTCGACGATCGCGCCCTTGCCCTCGCCCTTGTCGCAGATCCGATTGACACGGGTGCGGCTGATCACCGTGCCGCTGACCGGCATCGGCAGGAACCAGCGGGTGTCCTGCTCGCCATGCACCAGTTTCAGATAATTCACACCGGTATCGGGGTTGGTCATCCAGGGCTTTGGCCAGGCGATGGCGGCCGCCAGGGTCGGGACCGCCTGCAGACCTTTCTCGTAGGTGAAGCGCAGCTGGACGGGATCCATGGGATCGCCACCGACCCCCAGGCCCAGGGCATAAAGGATGGTGTCACGCTCGGTGTAGGTTCGGGTGACTTCTTCGATGGGCCAGTTCTTGACGCGTTCGTAATTCAGCATACGGGGATCGCTCGTTGTCTGCTCTCAGGGCACCCCGTCGACAGGCTCGACGGGGCCATTGGATACGGGTCAGACCGGATCCCAGCTGTATACCTCGTGGGTCTGCTGCAACGGCAGGAAGCTGGGGCGCAGGGCCGGGATACCATGCTCGGCCAGCGCTTGCGGCGTCCAGCCATTGTCGCGGTGCACCGAGCGCACCACACGCGGCTGGCTGACCAGCATGATTTCATTGGAGCGCACGTAGAAAATCTGCCCCGACACGTCCTTGGCCTGATCCGAGGCAAGGAACACCGCCAGCGGCGCCTGCTTGGACGGGTGCATCATGCGCTCCATGCGCTCGGCCTGCAGCTTCTTCTCCGGGGTGTCGGTCGGCACGGCGCCGATCATGCGGCTCCAGGCCGCCGGGGAGATGCAGTTGGAGCGCACGCCGAAGCTGGCCATGTCCAGCGCGATGGCCTTGGACATGCCGACTATGCCGAGCTTGGCCGCGGCATAGTTGACCTGACCGACATTACCGACCAGACCGGTATTGGAGGTCATGTGGATGTAAGAGCCGGAGCCCTGTGCACGGAAATGCGGCGCTGCGGCGCGGGCCATGAAGAAGGAGCCGTTGAGGTGCACGTTGAGTACCGCCAGCCACTCCTGCTCGTCCATCTTGTGGAACATGCGGTCACGCAGAATACCGGCGTTGTTCACCACGCAGTCGATGCGACCGAAGGTGTCCATGGCGGTCTGCACAATACGGTGCGCGGAATCCCAACCTGCAACGCTGTCGGTGCTGGCTACGGCTTCGCCACCAGCAGCCTTGATTTCGTCGACCACGCGTTGCGCCGGGCCTGCGTCCTGCCCGTCGCCATGCACCGAAGAACCCAGGTCGTTGACCACCACACGGGCACCTTCGGCAGCCATCGCCAGCGCGATGGCACGGCCAATGCCGTTGCCGGCGCCAGTTACCACTACTACCTTGCCTTCAACCATTGCACTCATTGCTGATTCCTCTCGTTGTTGGCGGTGCGTGGCGCCGTCAGGCCCCTGCCCCGC
Source organism: Pseudomonas sp. B392_1p (assembly GCF_052245235.1). Classification (NCBI taxonomy): domain Bacteria; kingdom Pseudomonadati; phylum Pseudomonadota; class Gammaproteobacteria; order Pseudomonadales; family Pseudomonadaceae; genus Pseudomonas; species Pseudomonas sp. B392_1p. The sequence goes on along the minus strand of NZ_JBQPXM010000010.1, from coordinate 148,665 downwards.
ATCGTGTTCAGATTTCGTCGTCGGGGAACTGCGGCGCGCGCTTCTCCATGAAGCTGGCGATACCTTCCTTGTAGTCCGGCCCCTGGTTGGCGATCGGCATGTCCAGGCCGGCGCTCATCACCGCCTCGTGGCAGGTCTGGAACGGTACTTCCCAGAGCTGCTGCTTCATCACCCGCATGGATCGCGGCGAGCAGTTCTGCGCCATGTCGCGGGCATAGGCATAGGTTTCCTCGACCAGCCGATCCGCCGGGATGGCGCGGTTGACCAGGCCCATCCGCTCGGCCTCAAGCCCCTTGATCTTGCGCCCGGACATCAACAGGTCGAGGGCATGGGCCTGTCCGACGTGGCGCTCCAGAATCCAGGCCATGCCGTACTCGGCGGTCAGGCCGCGACGGGCGAAGGCGGTGGTGATGGTGGCATCCTCGGCAGCAAAGCGAATGTCGCAGAACAGCGCGTGGATCAGGCCGATGCCCACGGTGGCGCCGTTGAGCATGGCGATCACCGGCTTGGGAATGGCCGGATAATACGAGCAGCGGGTCTGCCAGTCGGCACGCTTGCGCATGTCGAACGGGCGCGGCAGCTTGGTCATCAACTGGTGCGGATCGCCGCCGAAGCTGTTGATGTCGCCGCCCGCGCAGAAGGCCTTGCCGGCGCCGGTGAACACGATCACCCGCACGCCCTTGTCGGCACCGGCTGCCTGCATGGCCTCGTACACCTCGGTCGCCACCTGGTCGTTCCAGCTGTTGAGTTGCTCCGGGCGGTTGATGGTGATGGTCGCGATGCGATCCTTCACCTCGTAGAGAATGCTTGCGTAGCTCATCTCGACCGTCACCTCAGAAGGAGCGCGGCAGACCGAGGATATGCTCGGCCACGTAGGACAGGATCAGGTTGGTGGAGATCGGTGCCACCTGATACAGGCGCGTCTCGCGGAACTTGCGCTCGACGTCGTACTCGCAGGCGAAGCCGAAGCCGCCGTGAGTCTGCAGGCAGGCGTTGGCGGCCTTCCACGACGAGGTCGCGGCCAGGTGCTTGGCCATGTTGGCCTCGGCGCCGCAGGGCTGGTGGGCATCGAACAGCTCGCAGGCACGGTAGCGCATCAGGTCGGCGGCGCGGATGTCGATATAGGCCTCGGCGATGGGGAACTGGATGCCCTGGTTCTTGCCGATCGGCCGGTCGAACACCACCCGGTCATTGGCATAGCGGCTGGCGCGGTCGACGAACCAGTAGCCGTCGCCGATGCATTCGGCGGCGATCAGGGTGCGCTCGGCATTCAGTCCGTCGAGGATGTACTTGAAGCCCTTGCCTTCTTCGCCGATCAGGTTCTCTTCCGGGATTTCCAGATTGTCGAAGAACAGCTCGTTGGTCTCGTGATTGACCATGTTGGGGATCGGACGCACGTCCATGCCCTTGCCGACGGCATCATGCAGGTCGACCAGGAAGCAGGACAGCCCCTCGGACTTCTTCTTCACGTCGGCCAGCGGCGTGGTGCGCGCCAGCAGGATCATCATGTCCGAGTGCTGCACGCGGGAGATCCACACCTTCTGCCCGTTGACCACGTAGCGGCCGTCCTTCTTCACCGCGTTGGTCTTCAGCTTGGTGGTATCGGTGCCGGTGGTCGGCTCGGTGACCGCCATGGACTGCAGGCGCAGCTCGCCACTGGCGATCTTCGGCAGGAACTTGCGCTTCTGCTCTTCGGAGCCGTTACGCAGCAGGGTGTTCATGTTGTACATCTGCCCGTGGCAGAAGCCGGAGTTGCCGCCGTTGCGGTTGATTTCCTCCATGATCACCGACGCTTCGGTCAGGCCGAGGCCGGAGCCGCCGTACTCCTCGGGGATCAGCGCGGCCATCCAGCCGGCCTTGGTCAGGGCATCGACGAAGGCCTCGGGATAGACGCGCTCATGGTCGATCTTGCGCCAGTATTCGTCCGGGTACTCCGCACACAGGTCGCGCAGGGAGTCACGCAGGTCGTGGTACGGATCGTTTGCGTCATGCTTCATTGGGGCACTCTCCGGATATTCTTTCAGACATCGGCAGCGATCAGGCCGCCATCATGTGCAAGTTGAGCAAGGTGATAATCGGTATCGCCGAACATGAATTCGAGCATGCTCAGGCGGCGCATATAGTGGCCAGCCTGGCATTCTTCGGTGACACCGATGCCGCCGTGAAGCTGTACCGCCTGCTGGGAAATGAAGCGGGCCGAATTGCCTATCTGCACGCGTGCGGCACTGATGGCCTTACGGCGCTCGATCGGATTGCTTTCTGCGGTCATCATGCTGGCGTACATGGCCATGCTGCGGGCCTGTTCCAGGTACACCAGCATGTCCACGGCGCGATGCTGAATCGCCTGGAAGGAGCCGATGGTGACGCCGAACTGCTTGCGGATCTTCAGGTATTCGACGGTCAGCTCGTAGGTTCTTTCCATCGCGCCAACCGCTTCGGCACACAAGGCTGCCAACGCCTGATCGACCACTTCGGCGATCAATGGCAGGGCATTGCCAGCCTCACCCAGCAGGGCGTCTGCCGGCACGCGCACCTGGCTCAAGGTCAAATCGGCAGCACGCAGACCGTCCTGGGTCAGGTAACCCCGACGGGATATGCCCGGCGTATTGGCATCGACAATGAATAGCGCAATACCGTCTTCATCGTATTGCCCCCCGGAAATCCGCGCGCTGACCAGCAACTTGTCAGCGCAGTCACCATGCAGGACGAAGCGTTTGGCACCGTCAAGCACCCAGCCATCGCCATCACGACCTGCGCTTGTGAGCACATCGGCAAGTTCGTAACGGGCTTGCGCTTCACTGTGGGCAAGAGCCAGCAGCAGGTCTCCGGAAATCAACCGAGGGATCAGTTCGGCACGCTGCCCAGCATTGCCTGCCAGACGCAGAAGACCACCACCCAGAACGACGGTGGCGAGGTATGGCTCAAGCAGCAGGCCACGGCCAAAGGCCTCCATGACAATCATGGTTTCCACCGCACCACCATTGAAGCCGCCATCCTCTTCCGAGAACGGCATGCCCAGCAGGCCAAGCTCGGCGTATTGGGCCCAGAGCTGCCGGCTCCAGCCATCGGCCTCGGCTTTGTAGCGCGTGCGGCTGTCGAAGTCATATTGATCGGCGACCAAACGGTCCACCGCATCCTTGAGCATCCGTTGCTCTTCGTTAAGGTCGAAATTCATAAGCGTTGTCCGTCCTAGAGTCCGAGCAGGGTCTTGGCAAGAATATTGTGCTGAACCTCATTGGAGCCGCCGACGATGGAGACGTGACGGAACCAGTAGTAGTTCGGCGCGATCGTGCCGGCCCAATCATCATCCTCCCCGGCGCGCTCACCGGTCAGCAGCTGCACATCGAACTCCAGCGCGTTGTAGCCGGCGACATGCATCAGCAACTCAGTGGCGGCCTGCTGCAATTCGGAACCCTTCATTTTCAGGATCGAACTGCGCGGGTCGGGGGCATGGCCGAATTTTTCGCTGTCGGCAATCACGCGCATCTGCGTCATTTCCAGCGCTTTCAACTCAACCTCGACAGCGGCCACACGTTCGCGGAAACGCGGATCGTCGGCGAGGGGCTTGCCACGCACAAGGATATTGCGGGCCAGTTGCTTGGCACGGCGCACGCGGAATTTGGACAGGCCCACGCGGGCGATACCGCCACGTTCACTGCCGAGCAGAAACTTGGCAACGTCCCAACCCTTGTTCACTTCGCCGATTACGTTGGCAACCGGAATGCGCACGTTATCGAGGAACATTTCGTTGGTTTCATGGTGACCATCAAGGGTAATGATCGGCCGCACCGTAATACCCGGGCTCTTCATATCCATGAGGATGAAGGTGATGCCCTGCTGTTTCTTGGCCGTGGCATCGGTGCGAACCAGCATGAAGCACCAGTCAGCATGGTGCGCCGTCGAGGTCCAGATCTTCTGGCCATTGATGACGTAATGATCACCTTCCAGCACGGCGCTGGTGCGTAGCGAAGCCAGATCGGAACCAGAACCCGGCTCGGAGAAACCCTGGCAGAACCAGTAGTCCATGTTCGCCACGCGCGGCAGGAAATGTTCCTTCTGCTCCTGGGTGCCGAAGGCGATCAGCACCGGACCGATCATGTTCATGTTGAAGGAGATCGGCTCGGGCGCCGGCGCCATGTGCAACTCTTCCTTGAAGATGTAGTGCTGGGTGGCGGTCCATGGCTGGCCACCCCACTCCGGCGCCCAGGCTGGGGCAGCCCAGCCCTTGGCATTGAGAATACGTACCCAGTTCACCATCTCCTCTTTGGAGATGCGCTGCCCCAGCTCAACCTTGCGGCGAACCTCGGCGGGAACTGCACTTCTGAGAAATGCCCGCACTTCGTCACGGAAGGCGATTTCTTCTGGCGTGAAACGTAAGTCCATGGACGTGGTTCCTGTCAGTCGACGATGCCTTGGGCGCGCAGTTCGGCGACTTTGTCAGCGCTAAACCAGGCCTCAAGGGCATTGTTGGTATTTTCGGGAGTAATCGGCTGCGGCGCGAATGGCTTGGCCGGCACGCTACGTGAGAAACGCGGGGCCGGCGCAGGCTGGGTTACCCCATCGACTTCGATATAGGTGCCGCGCGCTTTCAGGTGGGGATGCTGTGGCGCTTCGCTGAAGCTGAGAACCCCGGCTACGCAGGCATCGCTCGGCTCCAGCAAGGCAACCCACTCGTCACGCGTGCGGGTTTTGAAGCGGTCGCCGATGATTTGCTTGTTGGCAGCCCAGCTGTCGCGGTCCATTTGCGGGCCGAGTGTGGCCGGATCAATCTCCATCAGGCGCAGTAGCTCTTCGTAGAACTTGCTTTCCAGTGGCCCGACGCTGACGAACTTGCCATCGGCACACTCAAAGCAGTCATAGAAGGGTGAGCCGGAATCGGTAATGTTGGTACCGCGTCCTTCTTTCCAGATGCCCGCCGCAATCATGCCCGAGAACGTCGTAGCCAAATGTGCGGCACCATCCACGATTGCACCGTCGATGACCTGCCCGGCGCCCGACTGCCTGGCCTCGATCACCGCAGCGAGAATGCCGAGGGCTAGGTACAGGGAACCACCGGCATAGTCGCCCAACAAGTTCAGCGGGATGCTCGGTGGCTGATCCTTGCGGCCGATGGCATCGAGCACTCCAGTCAGTGCCAGGTAGTTGAGATCATGCCCGGCATACTTGGCCAGGGGGCCAGTCTGCCCCCAGCCGGTCATCCGTCCATAGACCAGGCGCGGGTTGCGCGCCAGGCAATCATCCGGGCCAAGACCGAGACGCTCGGTGACGCCCGGGCGGAAACCTTCCACCAGCACATCGGCCTGCTCGACGAGTTGCAACACGGTTTCCACCGCTTGCGGGTCCTTCAGGTCAACGGCGATCGCATAGCGGTTGCGCAGCAGGGTGTTGAACTGCAGTGGCCGCTCGATGCCCAGCTTCACCGGCTGCTTGCGGTCGACGCGGATCACCGTGGCGCCCAGGTCGGCCAGCAGCATGGCGCACATCGGACCGGGGCCGATGCCGGCCAGCTCGACGACCTTGATACCGGAAAGCGGACCGGCCATCTTATTTGCGCCCCTGGCCGCGCATGGCCTGCCATTGATCTTCGTTCCAGTCCTGCATGGCGCGGAAGGTCGGCCCGCCGACGCCCTGCATCCAGCGGCCGCCGTCGATCACCACCATTTCACCGGTGATGTAACCGGAGCCTTCGCTGGCCAGGTAGCTGTAGAGGTTGGCCAGTTCCTGATGATCGCCGAAGCGGCGCAGCGGAACGCCCTTCTCCTGCGGCTCGACCTGCGAACCCGACGGATAGAGCTGTTCCCACGCGCCCGGAGTGGGGAACAGACCCGGCGCGACGCAGTTGAGGCGGATGCCCTTGGGGCCCCACTCGACCGCCAGGCTGCGGGTCATTGCCAGCACGCCGGCCTTGGCCGCCGCGCTCGGCGCGGTGAAGGCCGAGCCGGTCATGGTCGGCGTGGAAACGGTGCTGATGACATTGCCCGGACGCCCCTCGGCGATCCAGCGCTTGCCGGCGGCGATGGTGCAGTAGAAGCTGCCGTGCAGGACGATATCCAGCACCGCGTCGACCGCCCGCGGCGACAGGGTTTCGGTACGCGAGATGAAGTTGGCCGCGGCGTTGCACAGCAGCACGTCCAGCGGCCCGCTGCTCCAGACCTCTTCCATCATGGCTTCGACCGACTCGGCATCGCGCACGTCGGCCTGCACGGTGGAGACTCGTGCGCCCGCGATGGCTGCACGAAATTCCTCGGCGGTAGCATCCAGCACGTCCTTGCGGCGGCCGGCGATGACCAGCTCGGCGCCCAGTTCCAGGTAGCGCCGGCCGATGCTCTTGCCCAGGCCGGTGCCACCGCCAGTGATCAGAATCTTCTTTCCTGCCAGAAGGTCGCTTGCAAACATGGTTTCAATTCCCGGTGAAGGTCGGTCGGCGTTTTTCCATGAAGGCCGCAACGGCCTCCTGATGATCCTGGGTCTGTCGGGTCAGCGGATTGAGATCCACCTCGCGTCGCCAGGCGGCTTCGATGCTGTCACTGCCACGCACCAGCGCAGCCTTGAGCAGCGCCAGGGAAACCGGCGGCAACTGGGCCAGCCGCTCGGCCCGGGCGAGGGCCGCCTCAAGCGCCTCGCCGGGTGCCACCACCTGATTGAACAGGCCCAGCCGACCGGCCTCGGCGCCATCGAAGGTGGCGCCGCTGAGCATCAGCTCGCGCGCCTTGCCGGCGCCGATCTTCTGCGGCAGCGTCCACAGTACGCCGGTATCGGGCAGCAGGCCGACCTTGACGAAGGCGCAGGACAGCTTCGCCGCCGTGCTGCCGACGGCCAGATCGCAGGCTGCGGCCAGCGACACCCCGGCCCCCATGCAACTACCTTCGACGGCCGCCACCACCGGCTTGTCGCCAGTGAACAGCAGACGGAACAGGCGTACGCCGATGGCAATACGCTCGCGCATCTCCAGCAGGGACGGCGACACCGAGGTCATCTCGGACAGATCGCCACCCGCACAGAAATGTCCACCAGCCCCCGTCAGCACGATGGCCCGTGTGCGTTCATCCTCATGCAGCAGTCTGTGCAAGGTTTCGAGCAGACTCAGGCGCATCTGCAATGAGAATGCGTTGCGCCGCTGCGGGTAGTTCATGGTGACGATGGCCACCTCGCCCCGATGCTCGACCTGGACGATATCAGTGTGTTCACTCATCGCAGGCTCCTCACTGGCCGATGAAAACGGGCGCGCGCTTCTCGATGAAGGCGCTAGCCGCTTCGAGATGATCCCTGGACTGGCGCAGAATGGGCTGGAAGTCGATCTCGGCGCGCAGCGCCGCATCCATGTCCTCGGTCGACCAGGTCAGCGCGGACTTGAGCAGGGCCATGCCCAGCGGTGGTTGCTGGGCCAGGGCCCTGGCGTAGTCGATGGCGGCGCTCAGCGCCTGCCCCGGCTCGACAACCTGGTTGGCCAGGCCGATGCGCCCGGCCTCGACACCGTCTATCTCACGAGCCAGCGACAGCAGCTCGCGCGCCTTGCTCATGCCGATCTTCTTCGGCAGCGTCCAGAGAATGCCTGTGTCGGGCAGCAGACCGATACGCATGAAGGCCGCGCAAAAGCGCGCATTGGAGGCCGCGACCAGGTGATCGGTCGCCACGGCCAGGGACAGCCCCGCGCCGAAGGCCGAACCCTCGACCGCGGCCACCACCGGCTTGGGTCCGGAGAGCATCTCGCGCACCACCTGGCAGGATTCGTCCAGAATCTCCCGGCTCTGCAGGACGGTGCGCTTGGTCATCTCGGAAATATCGGCGCCCGCGCTGAATTGCCCGCCCGCGCCGGTGAGCACGATGGCCCGCGACTCGCTGTCGGCCACCATGAGCTGGTGGATGGTATCGCGCAGAGCCAGGCGCATCTGCCGCCCCAAGGCGTTGCGCCGCCCTGGATTGTCGATGGTGACGATGGCGACCTCGCCGTCACGGGTAACCTGGATGCGTTCGTCGCTATGACCGGACATCTCGCTTCTCTCCTCAGTTGCCGACGAACACGGCGGGCCGCTTCTCCATGAAGGCCTTGGCGGCCTCCTGGTGATCCTGGCTGCGTCGCAGAATGGGCTGCAGGTTGACTTCGGTCTCGATGGCCTCGTCCAGCGACTCGATACCGCCCGCCAGCGCCGCCCGCAGGTGCGCGACCGCCAATGGCGGCATGCGCGCATACTCGCGGGCGACCTCGATGGCCGCCGGCAAGGCTTCACCCGGCGCGGCCAGCTGGTTGGCGAAACCGATACGCAAGGCCTCCTCGCCATTGAACTCGTCGGCGCTCAGTACCAGCTCGCGCGCCTTGCCGGCCCCGACACGCTGGGCCAACGACCAGAACAGTCCGGTATCGGGCAACAGGCCGACCTTGATGAAGGCACAGGCGTAGCGGGTATTGCTGGCACTGACCACGTAGTCGCTGACCGCGGACAGGGACACTCCCGCCCCCATGGCGAAGCCCTCGACGGCGGCGACCACCGCCTTGGGGCCCTCGGCCATCAGCTTGAAGATGTTCAGCGGCAGCAGGTTGCGCTCGCGGAAATCCAGCACCGTGCGATCTTTCATTTCCGAGATGTCGCCACCGGCGCAGAACACGCCCCCGGCGCCCGTCAGCACGATGGCCCGGCAGGTGGCATCCTGGTACATGAGGCGATAGAGCACCTCGAAGAGGGTTTCGCGCATCTTCAGGGAGAAGGCGTTGCGCCGCTGCGGGTAGTTCAGCGTGACAATGGCCACCTCGCCATCGTGCTCGACCCGGACGATCTCGTCCGCGCTTTCCGGGGCCTGGCTCACAGGGTTTCCTCCGTGCCAAGGATCAGGGTTGCCTGGCTGGACAGGACGCCGCCATTGCCATGAGCGATGGCCAGCCTGGCATCGGCCACCTGGCGCGCAGCGCATTGGCCCATCAGTTGCTGGGTGGCCTCCACCATGGTGAACAGCCCGTACATGCCCGGATGGACACAGGACAGACCGCCGCCGTTGGTATTCACCGCCAAGCGGCCGCCAGGGGCGATGCCGCCGCCGGCGACGAAGCGCCCGCCTTCCCCTTTCGGGCAGAAACCGAGGTCTTCGAGGAACAGGATGGTATTGATGGTGAAGGCGTCGTACAGCATGACCACGTCGATATCGTCGGGCTTCACCCCGGCCATGGCATAGGCGCGCTGCCCCGACTCGCGGGCCGCGCTGACGGTCAGGTCGGCCATGGACGCGATTTCGCGGTGGGTGGTGGCCGAACCGGCGCCCAGCAGGTAAGCCGGTTTGGCCGCCAGGTCGCGGGCGCGATCGGCACGCACCATGACCACCGCGGCGGCGCCGTCGGTCACCAGACAGCAGTCACGCACGCTCAGCGGATCGGACACCATGCGCGCGCCCAGCACATCCTCGATGCTCAGCTCGTCGCGCATATAGGCGTCGGGGTTGAGCTGCGCCCATTTGCGCGCCGCCACGGCAACCTCGGCCAGGTGCTCGCGCGTGGTGCCGTACTGATGCATATGCCGCGCAGCGGCCAGGGCGTAGGACGACACCGGATTCATCGGGCGGTAGGGGGTTTCCCAGGGCGACGGGCGCGAGGACTGCACCAGCTTGCCCGAGGCGCTCTTCTGGTTGCTGCCATAGGCGATCAGGGCGACATCGATCTGGCCGCTGGCCAGCGCCATGGCGGCGGTATGAGCATAGATCTGGAAGGCCGAGCCGCCGGTGCGGTTGTTGTCGGTAAAGCGCGGATGGATACCCAGATATTCCGCGAAGGTCAGCCCCGAGAGCATATCGTCGGGTACACAGACGAACAGCCCGTCGACATCGTTCGGCGTCAGACCGACCTGAGCCAGGGCCCGCACACTGGCAGCCGCTGCCAGATCCATGGACGACAGGCCAGGAGCCTCGCCCATACCGTAGGTGGCGCCCGCCACAATGGCTGTCTGCCCACGTAGACTCTGATTCATATGTTTCCTGCCTTGTTGTCGTCGCTGCAGGTGAGTGAAAGGTTCGTGAGAGGGACGCTTCAGGCCGGTTCGAACACCAGCACGGCGGCAGCGGGATCGTCACCGGCGACCTTCGCCCGGACAGCCATGCCGATACGCACCTCTTCGGGAGCAATCCCCTCCACCCGGCTCATCATCCGCACACCCTCCTCCAGGTCGATCAGGGCGACGTTGTAGTTAGGGGTCGGCGGACGCTGACGCACTACAGTGGTCGAGTACACAACACCCCGCCCACTGGCCTCGACCCATTCCAGGTCGGTAGAGCCGGTGCCCGGCCCAGCCACACGCGGATAGAAGACATAGGCGCCGGTCTGACGACTGCGCTGCAACATGAAACGCCCCTCGGCGAGGAAGCGCTGATAATCGGATTCCGGTAACAGGCTTTGCATGAACCCTCCGCAAAGAGATCGCTTATTTTTTTATGAACGATGTTCTGAATAGTAAACGCACTTAAAATCTCCCGTCAACTTGTCGGGCCGCCCAAACCCTTCTCTTATGCACCATGCCAAACGCCGTTTCCATTAATTTCTGACGGCGCGGCCATTCTCCCCGATCCACCGACAGAACTGGCGGCCAGCGACAAACCCCCGCTCGACCAGAGCCCACGCGCACAAAGCCATCTCCGCCATGACCGGACGAGCAACATCGGCTTGACATTGCCCAAAGAGCGTCGTTTACTTTTACGAACATCGTTCAGGATTTTATCAATCCGCCACGATACCGACCGAACGACGGTCGCAGTCCATGACGGAGCCAGTGATACCGTGAATTACGAATTGACCGACGAGCAGCGCGAAATCCAGGACCTGATCCGCCGGGTCGCCCGGGAAAAGGTCGCCCCACGGGCGGACGAGATCGACCGCACGGCGGAATACCCCCATGACATGTTCGCCCTGCTCAAGGAACTGGGGCTGTTCGCACTGCCCTTCCCCACCGAGTACGGCGGCACCAACAGCCTGCTGTCCGCCTGCATCGCGGTCGAGGAACTCGGCCGGGTCTGCTACAACACCGGTTACCTGCTGGTCGTCCAGTGGACGCCGTTCGGCGCCATCCTGGCCGGCGGTACCGAAGAACAGAAACAGCGCCTGCTGCCGGGCCTGGCCAGCGGCGACCTGCGCGGCGCCCTGTCGATCACAGAGCCGCAGAGCGGTTCGGACGTTTCCGGCATCAAGACCACTGCACGACGCACCGACGGTGGCTACCTGCTCAACGGCTCGAAGATCTGGTGCACCAACTCGCACATCGCCGACTTCATCCTGGTCGCGGCCAAGACCGTGGCCGAAGACGGCTCGGCGCTGGGCATCAACCTGTTCATCGTCGACCGCGACACACCCGGCCTGACCATCGGCGCCCATGAGCACAAGATGGGAGCCCGCGGCGTGCCGGCCTGCCCGCTGTTCTTCGACGGCGCCTTCGTGCCCACGGCCAATCGCGTCGGCCCCGAGGGTGGAGAAGGCTTCAAGGTGGCGATGGAAGCACTCAACACCAGCCGCCCGCTAGTCGCCGCCCGCGCGGTCGGACTGGCCCAGGGCGCCATCGACCACTCCATCGACTACATCCAGAACCGCGTGACCTTCAAGCAGAAGGTCAGCGACTTCCAGGGCATTCGCTGGATGGTCGCCGACATGGTCACCCAGACCGAGGCCGCCCGGCAGCTGGTCTACCGCACCGCATCCATGGTCGACGCCGGCGTTTCCGGGCGCGCCCTCGCGCCGATGGCGGCCATGTCCAAGATGTTCGCCTCGGACGTAGCGATGAAGGTCGCCACCGACGCGGTACAGCTGTTCGGCGCCGCGGGCATCTCCAACGAGTACCCGATCAACCGCTATTTCCGCGATGCCAAGGTGGTGCAGATCATCGAGGGCACCAACCAGATCCAGCGCAACATCATTGCCGACAGCGTGCTCGGCCGTGTTACCCGCAGCGACTCCAAACCCCGTTGAGGGCGAGCGCTCAATTATCAGTTCCGCACAACCAACGCTAGGGACATAAGATGGAACAGATCGAAACCGTGGGCCTTGGCATTCACTGGGAAGACCTCCCGGTCGGGCGCCGCTTCAAAACCGTGGGCCGCACCGTGACCGAGGCCGATGTCGTCAACTTCGTCTCGGTCACCGGCATGCTCGAGGTGCTCTTCACCAACGTCGAGTTCCTCAAGGAACAGTCGGCGATCAAGGGCCGAGTGGCCCCCGGCGCGCTGGTATTCACCTTCGCCGAAGGCCTGCTGACCCAGGCCACCATGCAGGGCGTGGGCTTCGCCTTCCTGAACATGGAGCTGGACATCAAGGGCCCGGTGTTCGTCGGCGACACCATCCATGTCGAGTGCGAAGTCATCGAATGCCGCGAAAGCAAGAACCGTCCCGGCCTGGGCCTGGTGCGCACCCGAAACCGCATCTACAAGCAGGACGGCACGCTGGTGCAGGAGTACACCCCTCTTCGCCTGGTCAAAGGCAAGAACTACAGGGCTGACTGATCATGGTTCAACGGGCAATGGAGCAAGCCACCGGCCCGCTGTCAGGGCTGCGTGTCATCGACCTGACCATCAACGTGCTTGGCCCGGTCGCCACTCAGATCCTCGGCGACATGGGGGCGGACGTCATCAAGGTGGAACCGCCGAACGGCGACCAGAACCGGCAGAACGGCCCGGGCAGAAACCCGGGCATGTCGGTGTTCTACCTGGTCATGAACCGCAACAAGCGCAGCATCGTGCTCGACCTGAAGAAGGCCGAGTGCATGGAGGCGCTGCTCAAGCTGGTGGAAACCGCCGACGTCATCGTGCACAGCATGCGCCCCAGCGCAGCGGAGCGCCTGGGCATCTGCTACGAGAAGATTCGCGCGCGCAATCCGAAGATCATCTATGCCTTCGCCCCCGGTTATCGCGGCGACGGCCCCTACAAGGACATGCCGGCCTTCGACGATGTGATCCAGGGCGAGAGCGGCCTGGCCGCCATCAACCGCGACAGGGACGGACACCCCCGCTACTTCCCGACGGTGATCGTCGACAAGTTCTGCGGCTACGTCCTGGCGTCGTCGATCAGCATGGCCCTGCTGCACCGGGAGCGCACCGGCGAGGGCCAGCAGGTACTGGTTCCCATGCTGGAAACCATGCTTCAGTTCAACCTGTTCGAGCACCTCTGGGAGGGCGCGCTCGGCAAGTCAGACGGCCTCGGCTACACCCGCATGTTCTCGCCGCACCGCCGCCCCTACGCCACCCTCGACGGCCACGTCTGCCTGCTGGCGGTGAACGACGAGCAGTGGCGTCGGGTGCTGACGGCCATCGGCCGCCCGGAGCTGCTCGACGATCCGCGCTTCTGCCGCATGACCGAGCGCATGCGCCACATCAACGAGCTGTACGGCATCCTGGGCGACATCATCGCCACGCAGACCTCCGCGTACTGGGAAAAGGCCTTCGCCGATGCCGACGTTCCCCATGGCCAGGTGCGCGAACTGCACGAGTTGATGGATGACAACTATCTCCAGGAGACCGGGTTCTTCCAAAAGGTTGAACACCCTACCGAAGGTGATCTAGTGATGACCTCCATTCCCGTGCAGTTTTCGGCTTCGCCGGGCAACGTACGCTACCTGCCGCCCAACCTGGGCGAGCACAACGACGAGGTGCTGGGCGAGATCGGCTACAGCCCGGAACAGATAGACAAACTGTGCGCCCCCCGAACCCCTGCCGCTGCGGCCCCCGCCCCCAGCCCGGGGGCAGCCAAGGACACGGCTGTCGAATCTGCGGCCCAGCCGCGCTCCTAACCCATTACCGAGGTGTTGAAGATGAAAGGATTGAAGGACAAGGTCGTAGTGGTGACTGGCGGTGCCGGCGGCATCGGCAGCGCCATCTGCAAACGCTTCGCCGAAGAAGGCTCGGTGGTAGCGGTATTCGACCTCAATGCCGACGCCGCCAACCGCCTGGTCGGCGAGATCGAGAGCGCCGGTGGCCGTACCCGTGGCTATAGCGTCGACATCACCGACCACGATGGTGTGCATGCTGCGGTCGAGCGCGTCGAGAGCGAGCTGGGTCCGATCGAGGTGCTGGTCAACAACGCCGGCTGGGACGTTGGAGCCTTCTTCCTGCAGACCGAAAAACCCTTCTGGGACAAGGTTGTGGCCATCAACCTCTACGGGCCGCTGAACATGCACCACGCGGTGCTGCGCCGGATGAGCGAGCGCGGTCGCGGCCGGGTGGTGAACATCTCCTCCGACGCGGGCCGCGTGGGCTCGTCCATGGAGGCGGTGTACTCCTTCTGCAAGGGCGGCCTGATCGCCTTCACCAAGACCATGGCCCGCGAGATGGCGCGCCAGCAGATCCCGGTCAACGTGGTCTGCCCCGGCCCCACCGCCACCCCGTTGCTGGACAACCTCGCCCAGGGTGAAAAGGGCGACAAGATCAAGGCCGGTCTGGTCAAGGCAGTGCCCTTCGGTCGCATGGGCCAGCCCGACGACATCGCCGGTACCGTGCTATTCCTGGCCAGCGACGATGCGGCGTTCATCACCGGCCAGGTGATCAGCGTCTCCGGCGGCCTGACGATGGCCGGCTGAACAAACCCTTTTCCCGCAGGAGTAAAAGCATGGAATTCCAGGACATCCTCTATACCGAAGACAACGGTATCGCGACCATCACCATCAACCGCCCGCAGGTCTACAACGCCTTCACGGCCAATACCTGCGAGGAGCTGATCCAGGCGTTCAGCCAGGCCGGCTACAGCAAGGACATCGGCGTGGTCGTCCTCACCGGCGCCGGCGACAAGGCCTTCTGCACCGGCAGCGACCAGTCCGGCGGCCGCCACAAGGGCCGTGGCGTGGTGGGTCTGCCGATCGAGGAACTGCAGAGCATCATCCGCGACATTCCCAAGCCGGTCATCGCCCGGGTCAACGGCTATGCCATCGGTGGCGGCAACGTCCTGGTGACCCTCTGCGACCTGGCCATCGCCTCCGAAACCGCGCAACTCGGCCAGGTCGGCCCCAAGGTCGGCTCGGTGGATCCAGGCTTCGGCACCGCCCTGCTCGCCCGCCTGGCCGGCGACAAGCGCGCCCGCGAGATCTGGTATCTGTGCCGTCGCTACAGCGCCCAGCAGGCCCTGGAGTGGGGCCTGGTCAACGCAGTGGTGCCGGCTGATCAGCTGGATGCGGAAGTGAAGAAGTGGTGCGACGAGATCCTGCAGATGAGCCCCACCGCCATCGCCCTGGCCAAGCGCTCGTTCAACCTGGACAACGAGAACATCCGCGGTATCGGCGCCTTCGCGATGCAGGCCCTGGCCATGTACTACGAGACCGACGAATCCAAGGAAGGCGGCAACGCCTTCCGCGAGAAGCGCAAACCCGAGTTCCGCAAATACGTGAAGTGAGAACTCCAACGCTCACCCGGTGATAGTCGCCGTCAGGCCCCGGGGTCTGCCGGCATCTCCGGAGGCGTCACAGAATGCTTGTCACCCTTTTACCGCCCGCCTCGCGCAGGCGGTTTTTTTTGTCCTCAAATACAAAAAGGAATGAGAAGAATGAAGACCAATAATGCAATCCCAACGACCCGGCCTTGGCCCTTGGTATTATGGGGTGCGCTGGGCAGCGTCTTTCTGGCGGTTCAGCTCTACGTCTACGTTTCCTGGATCCGTTCCGACGATTTCCGCCCCACCCTTCGCGGCGACGACCCGATTCCTGATTACTCGCGCTGGGCCATGACCATTTATGAGGTACTGAGCCTGGTGACCCTGGCTTTCGCCCTGGTCTGGTTCATCCGCGGCATCATCGGAAACAGGCGCCTGGACAGCACCCGTCTGATGATGATCGGCTGGCTGTCGGCCTATTGGCTGGATCCTTTCCTGAACTTCCTGCGGCCAATGTTCACCTACAACGCCTACGCGTTCAATTACGGCTGCTGGTGCGAGTTCATCCCCGGCTGGCAAACCCCCAACGGCTCGCGCATTGCCGAACCCCTGCTGATCGACGCGCCGGCCTACTTCTACTCCTTCGCCGGCACGGCACTGATCGGTCTCGCGATAATGCGGAAAGCCAAGGCTCGCTTCCCTGGCATCGGTGTCGTCGGGCTGACACTGGCCGGCTTCTTCGGCGTCTGGATATCCATGGGGCTACTGGATATCGTCGCCACCCGCTACCTGCATTTCGACGCCTGGCCGGGCGCATTCCAACAACTATCGTTCTGGGGCGGAGACTTCTACCAGTTCCCGATCTACGAGTTCGTGCTCTTCCCCTCTACCTTCATCGCCTGCGCCTTCCTGCTCATGCACGCTGATGCCAATGGCCACACCGCCATCGAGCGCGGCATCGAACATTTCACCTCGGCGCCCTGGCTGGGGACACTATTGAGAATTCTCGCCTACATCGCCTTCTGCAATGTGCTGAACCTGGCCTACACCAGCGCCATGGGCGTGCATGCACTGTACGTCGACGACTGGCCTACCAATATGCCCAGCTGGCTCAGCAACGAGCAGGTGCCCATCGGCGCCCATTGACCTCCGAGCATGCTTGTCACCGTGACCGGGACTCCTTCACCGCCTGTCGCAAACCAGGCGGTTCTTGGTCCTTTACCCAACTACGGGGAAGGCTGCCCGGGTCTTGAGGAAGAGCAACAGCCGTATTAATCACGCTTGTTGATGCATTCAAGCAGGCCGGTGCGCATGGGCCGGCGTGAAGCCCCGAGATCGCCGTGCACAGCCGGACCCACGCTGCCCGCCCTACGGCGACTCGCACAGCAATGCACAATCGCTCCAGTCTCGGGGGACAGGCCAATCGCAAGCGCGGTACATGCAGTTCCTGCGGATCGCCGAACACCGACAGGTAGCGGATACGCCGCATCTCTCGGTCATGCTGGCTGACACCACCTACCCGCAACCCAACACCGCAGCCCTTCGAGCACCGACTCCATACAATGCTGCTCCCCGCAGGGCTCATGGAGTCACTTGCGCACTCGATACCGCCAAGCCGCGACATACCATCATGCGCGGCCACGGCCGACCTTCAGCTCATTGCCTAGACAACAGAAAGTCTGGGCGGTCGCCTGTGCGCCTCCCCCAGTTGGAAGAAAAACCTTTTTATTCCCTCACAGAAAGCCGGACTGAAAGGGCTCCCCTCTCTCGTTCAACCAGGCAACATCGGCATCCGTCCATCACGCCGCCGCTACGCTGGCTTTCGCAGAGCCCATTGGATCCGGCCTACCGGCCTTATCTGCGTCGCGCCCAAGCGCACTCCAGACTTTGGGGGCTCCATGGTCAGAATCCATGTCATCGAGCGGCCGAGCGAAAGCTACACCGGCCTACCTCGACAGTCAGGCAAGCACGATACTGGAGCGTTATTGGTCGAGGTACCACCCAGAAAGGCGTAGCCGCAGCGCTTGCTGCAGCCATTGGTAAGGGTCTCTTCGGTTTCCCGGAGTTGCCGGGAGGCTCTTGGAAGTGAAGCGCCAGCTCCGACACTGACCAGGCGCGCATTCCGGCTAGCTAGCGGATACCCGAACCCGCCATCGCCGCGGACGACAAGGCATTGGGCGAGAAGGGCTCGCTGGTGAACCAGCCGGTTCGCACACCGCCAGCCATCGAGGCCAGGGAATAGTGGCCCTTGGAATGGTCGTATATGATCACCGCCTCGGAGCGCATCACCGGCACGCCCTCGTACGCAACGAAGGGTGTGAAGTTCTGCGAGCGCAGCAGTTTGTTGCTCGCATCGTAGGCGTTGTAGAGCGCCATGCTCCAGCTGTCTTCATCGAGATAGAACAGCTTTCGCGGGGCGGAGTGACGCCGGCCCGGTTTCAGGGTCGCCTCGACTACCCAGACACGGTGCAGCTCCCAGCGAACCAGATCGGGATTGGCATAGCCCTGGCGAACCAGGTCGTCGGTGGCAGCGCCCGATGTCCGATAGGTGTTGTACGGGATATACATCTCCTGCTTGCCGAGCAGCTTGAAGTCGAAACGGTCCATCTTGCCGTCGAAGCCGTTG
The DNA here is from genome assembly GCF_052245235.1 of Pseudomonas sp. B392_1p. Lineage (NCBI taxonomy): Bacteria > Pseudomonadati > Pseudomonadota > Gammaproteobacteria > Pseudomonadales > Pseudomonadaceae > Pseudomonas > Pseudomonas sp. B392_1p. Next base: position 130,726 of record NZ_JBQPXM010000010.1, on the reverse strand, counting down.
ATCTCGTCGAAGGTGATGAGTCCACCGTACATCGCTGAAACGGTGTCGTACTTGAACTCTGGAGCCAGTCGCACGCGGCGCTGACCGGGGGTGTATGCCCAGGCGCTGTCGGATCTCTGGTCCAGGCGCAGCGGGGTGTGGCGCATGTCCTTGGAGCCGGATTTCGCCGCAGGCCCCCTGTTGGTGTTCAGCAGGCGGGTGCTGAATTCCGAATGGGTCTTGCCGTTATCCCAGTACTGCTTCTCGAAAAGGACGGTGGAATCGGTGACGAGGGTCTTATTTCCGGCACTGTCGATCAGGTAGGTGACGAAGTTGCCCACCTCATAGGGGCGGAAGAAGCGGGTGTTGAAGTTCCACATCACCTCGGCGCCACTCTCGGGAATCGGGAACGGAACCTGGGCATGGGCATCGGCCAACCCGAGGCCGCCGGCTTCCAGGCGCGGCTTGGCGATGTTCTTCACGGTATTGTCATGTGCCCACTGCGGCAGCGGCGGCGCGCTGCGGTGCGTCGGATAGACGTCGATGCGGTATTGCGGATAACGCATCAGCAAAGCCTTGTTACCCTCATCCAGCTTGTCGGCATACTGCGCCATGTTCCCGGCCGTGATCGAGAACAGCGGTCTCTCACCGGCATACGGATCCAGGTAGGGGAAACCGCCGCGAGGGTCCTGCGGGGCATAGCCTGCCGGCGCCCTGGTCAGCGCCCTGGCCGGATCGTACGCCGGGATGCTGCCAGAGGCGTTACCGGCCACCGTGGCGCCGAACCCGGTCAGCGTACTGCCAAGCTGCTTGACTTCATCGGCGGAAGGGGCCGCGAAGCCCTGGCCGACGACGGCAGAGCAAACAGCGAAGGAAAGCAGGTATTTTTTGTAATTCATTTTTCACCCATCCATTTGAGCAAGTCAGAAGGCGGTCTTCAGGCTCAGCGAGAGCCAGCCATGATCGTTCTGCCACCAGGTGCCGCCACCAGTCACACCCTGCCCCCCCGCCGCGTAGGTATTGTGGATCGGCGACCAGCTGTCGTTCCAGGCCAGCTTGACGGTATGGGTCTGATAGATCTCGGCCTGAACGCCGAGCGAATAGCTGACCTGCCCCTCCGCACCGATCAGACCACCAGTGGCGGCATTGCCCTGCACGCCCCAGGAAACGAATACCGGCGCACTCAGATCCACACCGGGCCATACCTGTAGCCAGCGCGGGGTAAAGTTGGCCGAGAAGACCGTCGAGTTGCGCGTCGCACAGCCCCAGGAGCCATCGCCCGAACCGGGATGTCCGCTACTATCCGCGCACAGCGGCGAATTCGAGCCTTCGAGCGGAAAGTTGCCGCCACCCAAGGGCGTGAAGACACCACCAGCGGTCATGCCCAAGGCGGGATCGTAGGTAACCTTGTCCAGGTGCTGAAACGCCAGCTCCGCAGCAATCTCGCCCGCATCCCACAACGTCGTGCTAGGCAGCAGCTTCACGGCATTGAGTACGATGCCGTACACATCCCCGCGCGGCGCATTCTCGGAATCGAAGCCGAGCACCATCCCCGGAGCAACCTCATGCAGACGACCGGTAACCGTGGTGTAGAGCTGGGCATTCTTCCGGTAGGTCAGTTCCAGCCCCCAATTGACTTCGGCGATGTTCTGCTCCAGGGCGAAGCCCAGCAACTGGTTCTTCTTCGGGTTGTAGACCCGATCCAGCAAACCGTTCTGATCGGCTGCGAAGGGGTTCGGGGTCTTCTCGCGGAACTCGCGGAACACCAAGCTCATGTTGCCGCCATCCATGAATTCCGGCTGCCACGTGGCCATGACACCCCAGTCATGCTGACCGCTGCCCGGCTTGTTCTTGGTTGTACCGATTAGCGGACCGTCGGCGCCATAGAAGGCAGGAGCGGCATACTCGAAGAACGTACCGCCTTCCGGGTATCGGTCGCGGCGCCATTCCAGAGAATATTGCCAGGCCAGCGAAAGCTCCGGATTGAGTTGCAGCGTACCGGTGAACTGGGTCTGCGGCAGGAACAGCTCCTTGGCCTCCAGGCCCGGGCTGTAGGCGGCCTTCTGCAGGTCCAGCGGAGCCTGGCTGTAGGCAATGGTGGCCTGCTTGGATTGCGGAAACAGGGAGTTGCCCCAATAGATGTTGTGCCGACCGAACCTCAGCGAGGTGGTGGTGGCCCCCACATCGAACGTGCCGAAGACGAAGGCGTCCAGCACCTCGGCGTAGGGGCCGGTGGTGTAGTTGCGGGTGTAGTCGGAGTACTTGCCGTTCTTGAAGAACCCGCGGGAAACGGCATCACCGAAGCTCGGGTCGTCCACGCCACCGCCGTAGGTGGGGTCGTACCAGGCCGCGGCACTCATCCGGAAACCGTAGTTGTCCCGGTAGATGAAATCGAACTCGGAAAGCACATCGAGCCGATTGAGGAGCACATCACCCTTCTTGAAGCGGTTGTTGCCCAGAGCTACGGCATTGTTGTTCGGATCGGCAGTTCCCGCACGTCCCATCTTCAACCGGGAATCGGTGTGCTCGCCACGAATGCCCAGGTTGTAACGAACGGTGGTGTCCAGGCGACTCTGGATATCCGAGTTGCCAAAGTCCAGGTTCACGGCATGTACGTTGCCCGCTGCTGCCGCAGCAACAGCCATGGCCAGCAGGGACGCCTGTACACGTAGCCGCTTGGGATAAGCGAAGCGAGGCTGAATAAAGCGATGCATCATTTTATTTTTCCATCTCTTGTGCAGAGCCGTTCAAGGCCACAGGAAGCCTTGGGTGAGGTGTAGCAGCTCCCAAATCGTGCTCGGGCAAGGTCAGGCTGAGGACCAGCTCCCAGCCTTCGGGCAGTCTTTCTTCAGCCCGGCTAGACAGCGCCCCGTAAGTCAGCGACCTGCTTGCTTCAGAGCGATGTCGATAGAGGTCTTGAAATAGCGTTGACGACACCGTGGTCATGCACTCAGGCATCGAGCTCTTCGGGCAATGGATCAGACCGGTGCACTCCGCCCGCTCGACCGCCAGGAGTCGCCTCAGTCCAGGGTCTCGCGCCCCGTGCCTCGAGCCTCTTGCCATTCGATGAGAGTGGGAGCGGCAAGGTCTCCGTCCATACGATGCACGACCTCGAAATAGTCCTGCTTCAACGGGTCTTTCATGACTTCCGCCCGTGGCTTGACCTTGAGCACATACAGGGCCTGCAGGTTCTGGTGGTCGAAGGCACGCCACTCCTGATCCCCCTTGAGCAGTCGATAGGTATGCCCTTCCAGTGCCGCAATCAGCTTCTCGGGATCCGAAGAAGAGGTACGTCGAACGGCATCCGCCCATTGGTGGAGGATGCCGTAGGTGGAAGCGGCCGCGCTCGACGGGTACGTCTGATAACGTTGCACGAAGGCGTCGATAAAGGCCTGGCCGGCAGAGCTGTCTTCCATGCGCGGAACCTGCAGGGCCCAGGTGTCCACACCAATCACGCCTTCCATGAGGCTGGCGCCGGCCTGCTCGACGATGTCCTGATTGAGATAAGGCACGACTACCTGCATGCGCTTGCGCAACCCCAGCCGATGCACCAAGGGCATGGCCTGAACCAGATCGGTACCATAGAGCATCAGTACAAGCACCTTGGCATCGCTGGAGGCGGCCTGTTCCAAGGCTGCGCGCCAGGTCTTGCCAGAGGCCTGATCGGCCACGGCTGCCGCCTCGAGAAACGCACCGACATCGGCATCGGCGTAGGTGTAATCAGAAGTGATGTAAAAGAACTTCTGGCTGGGGAAATGCTCGTCCAGATACTCGATCAGTGCCCTGCCCGCCATATAGGAACTGGACCCTTCCTGGAACAGGTTGCGCCGCCCCGAGACGCCCGTAATGTCCGGAGAAGCGACCTGGGGCACGAAGAAGAGCATGTTGCGCCGAGCGGCACGCTCACCGATGGCCAGCACCTCTTCACTGGAGCCCCCGCCAATCACCGTGCGCACGCCTGCTGCCGCGAGCGTGTCGACCGCACGCACGGCCCTGTCCTGACGGCCACCACTGTTCAGGGGGCGCAAACGCACCTTCTTCCCCAAGACTCCGCCCTGACTGTTGATTTCATCGATGGCGAGCAAGGCCGCACTCATCTGCGCCAAACCTTGCAGTTTGAAGTTCCCTATTTGGGGATAGATCAGGCCAACCTCCAGGACCTCCTCCGCCTGAGCCTGGAAACACAGCCCGCACAGCGACAGCAGGACTACGACAGCAAAACCTCGCATCACCCATACCTTCCGTTGTTGTCAGGAGCCTGCCCCCGCACAGCGCAAACGTCCGTCAAGCCAAATGGGCAGCCAATATAGATCAAATCGTTCATTTTTGTAAATGACGTTCAGATTATCCACCTCAAAAATAAGAACTTGGCGCCTCTGGCTTTCTATTGAGGGTACCGAGGCACGGCTCTTCCCGGATGGTTGCCTGCACATCTGCGCCAGCTACGAGGTTCCGAACAAAACAGAACCAGCCCCAATAAAGGCATACCGGATAGAGCGACGACCCCAAGGTAGCTGACCACAACCGGTAAACAAGCACTCCAACAGAACACATTGTGGAATAGTGTTCATCATTATATATTTTTACCCTGCGAACAGCTGACAACAACAACAAGGTATCTCCCGCGCTGGCCACGGCCGGCCCACGAGGACAGCGAACATGCGGAGCTGTAGTTGCGCCTCCGACCCCCAGGCGGGTAGCAGACCGCCGAGCCATTGCGACGATACGATCGTCGTCGATCCCAGGCCCCGCCTCCTCACACGGCGACACGCCAGGCATGCCAGCCCGACTCGGCCAGCCGCCCAATGGCTTCGCCATAGCCCCATCCGCAGGCCATATCGGAGCCTGGCGCTTCCCCCTCGCCCCCCCCCCCGCCCGCCAGTCCGAGCACTCGAGCACCTAGCCTGGCATTCAAGATGAAGACCTCTTCCGCCACCGACAGAGAAAGAACCATGACCGGCCCCAGCAACATGCGGCCTCAAAGACTACGCAAAAGGACTTCCACCGTGTCACTCAAAACACTGTTTGCCGTACTTGCCATTACCCTCGGCTCCTGCCTCCACGCCCAGGGCGCCGTGCCGGAAATGCAACGCATCCAGGAAATGCGCAGCCTGGCGTACCTGGCCACGACCAACCTGATGGTGTTCTACAACCTCGACGCAACGCCCTTCGAGGCGGAGAACGCCAAGAGCTACCACCAGAGCTTCGAGCGCCTGCAACAGATCGCCAGCCAGCACAACTACAGCTTGGTCAGTGCCGAGTTACGAAAAATCGAAGACCTTGCCGGTCAGCTGGAAGCGTTTCCACGTGATCTCAAGCACGTGCGCACCGTCTACATACCCTACCAGCTCCTGCTCAACCCGCTGTTCGAGGCACAGCAACGCATCGATCAGGATCTGGAGCAACGCTATACCGCACTGGCCAACGGCAACGACGACGAATGGCAGCAGGAGCTCCACGCACTGAGCCTGGATCACAGCCGCATCATGCTGCAGTACTCGATGCTGACCTTCACCCCGCTCGCCTATCTGAACCTGCAGGATCCGACACTATCGGGCATAGACGAGCGCATCAGGCAACAGTTCGAGACCCTCAGAACCCGCTATCCCGAACAGCGCGGCGAACTGAAAAAGCTAGGCACCAGCTACAACTTCATTCGCCAGCGACTGGTCGCGCAACCCCGCCCCTGGATGCCCGGCCGCGCCCTCTTCTACCTGAGTCACAACGCCAAAGCGCTCGACGAAGCGGCAGCCAGGAATATGAGCCGCTGAAAGGTCTCGGCGGCATGACGGATGCCGGCATGGGCAGACGCTCATTCAGGCCCTGCCCATCTCTGGCGGGAGATCAGTCGTAGAGGATGCCTTCGCTGACATCCCGCCATTCTTCCAGTTGCTCGAGCGTCTTGCCGAGGACGTCACGGTAGGCGCTCAGGGCACTCGGATGCAGCGGGAGATGAAGTGGCGGTTGTTCGGCGTCGACCGCCTCAATGATCGCCAGTGCCGCCTTGACCGGGTCGCCGTCCTGCCTGCCATCCATCTTGGCCAAACCACTACGCACCGCCCCGGCCGTATTCTGGTAGTCGTCGAGCACCCGCTGCGAACGCACGATGGCATTGCCGGAGGCCCAGCGCGTACGCAATGCGCCGGGTTCGACATTGGTGACACGAATGCCCAGCGAGCCGGCCTCCGCCGCGAGTGCCACCCCGAGCCCTTCCAGGGCGAATTTCGACGCGCTGTACAGCGGCATGCCGGGAATGCCCATGAACCCGGCCATGGAGGTAATGTTCACCACGTGCCCCCAGCGTTTGCGGCGCATCGACGGGAGCGCGGCCTGAGTCGCGGCCAAGGCGCCGAAGAAGTTGGTCTCCATCTGCTCGCGCGCCTCGCTTTCGCTGACTTCTTCCAGCGCCCCCGCGAGGCCATAACCTGCATTGTTCACCAGCACATCGACGCCGCCGTGCTGTTCCGCCGCCCGGCCGACCACCTCGAGAACGCGGCCATAATCGCGCAGATCCAGTTGCACGGCATGGGCACGTCCTGGCTTCAGGGCCTCGAACTCGGCCAATTGCTCCTTCTGACGCAGGGTGCCGATGACCACATCCCCGCGTGCCAGAACGGCCTCGGCCAGTGCCGCCCCCAGGCCACTGGATACGCCTGTAATCAACCACGTTCTAGCATTCGCAGCCATAAGGCTCTCCCCTACGATCAATTGTGACACCTCGGTGTCTCGGTCGCCCAAGGCCAGAGACGAACAAATGAATGAATACCCAGAAAACACAAATAATCGAACGATATTCTAAATATAGAACAAAAAAGATCAATGATCGCAGTACTTCGGCTATAGCATCTGCTGCATATGCGATGCTTCGGAGAAGCCGGGAGACGCAATCGTCCCGCCCCTCGATTACGGTGAGTGTGACGCTGGACTCCCCGACAAAGCGCGAAGAACCAAATACTTGCCGCCAGCCCCTGCCAACAAATCACGCCTACGCAGAACAAGCCGCGCAGCGGAACGCCTGGCTGGCCCGTTTCCACATTCACGCATCTTGGCTCTAGCGCTCAGCCAAACAGCTTTTTCATCGTATGACCAGCGGGAACCGGCAGTGTGATACCACCATCGTCGGGCCAGCGCAGCATGCCCAGGGCAGCGCCCGTGCCACCATCAACATGCAGCACCTGGCCGGTAATCGACCGGGCAAGGTCAGAGGCAAGAAAGAGCACCGCATTGGCAAGATCATCGGTGGACGGCGGCACTTGCAGCGGGATGTACATTTCAAAGGCTTTCATCCACCACTCAGGCGGCACATCGGCGCTCATCAACCGCACAGGTTCTGGCATTGCCTGGCGATTGCCCGGGCTGTCTGTCGTATCGGGTGCGATGACATTAACGCGAATACCTTCAGGCCCAAGCTCCCACGCCATGGCCTTGGAGAAATTGGTGGTGGCTGCCTTCGCCCCGGCATAAACGGCAAACCCGCCAGCAGCCCGATGCGCCTCGATTGTGCTGAAGTTGATGATGCAGGCACCACCGCGGCCACGACGCAACAAGGGCACCGCGTGACGCGTCGATTCGATTACATAGCCGAAATTGCGCTGGATGTCCTCTGCGCAAGACGCAAGCGTCTTGTCCATCAACGGTTGCATGAGCACTCCGCCGACAACATTGACCACCAGCTCCAGACCGTCGAAAAACGCCTCTGCGCGTTTGTAGAATCCAGCAAGTTGCTCTGGGACGGTCGCATCGGCCATCTCCCCCAAGGCACGCCGCCCCATCGCAGTTATCTCGGCACAGGTTGTGCGGATCGCTTCGCTATTGATATCGCAGAGCGCCACCTCCAGCCCGGCTTCGGCCAACGCCAGGCTCACGGCACGCCCAATGCCATCTGCGCCACCGATGACGACTGCCCTGCGCCCTGTCAGATTGGCTCTTTTCTCAAGTGAATTTGTCATTGCACCACCTGCGTTTGTTGTAATGCCATTCGTACCGAGGTTTTTATTCACGCCATGTCGGATGCCAGGGTTCTGCGATATGCATGGCGCCTCCTTCATTACGCCCAGCATCTGCAGCGCAACGAGCAGAGTTGATGCCGGCCTCAATGGGTGTCGATGTGCCCTATGGGGAGGATGCACCTCGCCACTGCGCCGGCCCGTTCAATCGCTTCAGCGCGCAGGGCACAACGACCGACGCGACATCGCACGCCCTGGGCTTATCGAACGCTAACCAACGGTCTTCCAGGTACGCTCACGTGAGGACTGCAGCACCGCCTCCACCACCTGCTGCGCATGCAGCGCTTCGGCGAAACTGGGTGACGCAGCCTCCCTGCCCTCGATCGCGGCGAGCATGTGGTGGAACATCCAGCCCATGGAAACCATCATCGGTGGCGCATTGTCGGCGTTGAAAGGCGTGCCCGGCACCGCGAAATACTCCCTGGGGATCTCCAGCCATTCACCTGCACTGCTGCCATAATCGACGGGGCGAGCATCCCCTCGGTACAGCCGGGCGGAAATACCATCACCGAAACCGGGATCGACCAGCAGCAGGCGACCATTATCCCCCCAGACCTCGAAACGCAGCCCGGCCGCATCCGGCACCGACCAGCCGGCCTGCAGGCTGCCGATGGCACCGTTGCGCAGACACAGCGTGGCCACGCCAAGATCCTCGTTGCCGGCCTCCAGCACGGAACCGTCAGGCAACGTCCACTTCGGCACGCCGAGATCGACGCGGCCAGTGGCTTCGGCCACCGGGCCCAGCACATGGGTCAGCAGCAACAGCGAGTGGGTTGCAAAGTTGCGCCAGCCACTCGCACCGCTGTCCTTGTCGGCCAGCCACTTGTAAGGCGCCACACCGGCGCCAGGATAGGCGGAGTGCGGATAGAGCAGATCGCCCTGGCGAACCAGAGGCAGGAACAACTGAACATTGAAACCCAGTGGCCGCCCCAAAAAACCGCTATCGATCAGTTGCTTCATATGCAGCGCGGCGGGCACCCAGCGGAACTGCGCGTCGACCACGCCGACCACGCCATTGTCGCGGCGTGCGTCCTCGATGGCCGTGGCGCTGGCCAGGTCGGTGGCGAAGGGCAAGGCACTGTACACATGCTTGCCGGCGCGCAGTGCGTCGAGCACCATGGATTGCCGGAAGGACGGGCGGGTGCCGAGGTCGATGACATCCAGATCGTCGTCCTCGAGCATCCGGCGGTGATCCCAGTAGGCTTTTTCGATACCGAAATCCCGCGCCGCCGCCTCCGCCGTCTCGCGGTGCGCCGTACAGATCGCGGCCACCTCCACCCCTGGCAGGGTACGCCAGGCGGTTCCATGAACTTTCAGGCTCCAGTTGGCGCTGATGATTCCGACCCGGGTTTTCTTGGTACTCATGTCGACACCCCTCATAATTGGACGATACCGTCCAATTAGTATTGGACACATGAACCCCGCGCACAAGAAAATTATAAACATCGTTCACAATCAGAAACGACCATGACCACGAAACCCAACCGACGCGGCCGCCCCAGCCGTGAGCAAGCCCAGGAAAAAAACACCCACCTGCTGGTACTGGCCCAGCAGAGCTTCCTGGCCCATGGCTTCGCCGCCACCACGATCGACCACATCGCCAGCATCAGCGGCATCAGCAAGAGCACGATCTACGCCCGCTACGGCGGCAAGGAGGGCCTGTTTCGCGCCGTGACCCGGCGGTCCTGCCAGGCTCCGCAACAGGCCTTGTCCATGGTGCCCACCCAGGGCCGCGCCCCACGGGATGTCCTGGCCGACTTCATCGCCGTCCTGCTCGGCCAGGCACGCGACCCGGATGGCCTCGCCCTGCTGCGCCTGGTGATATTCGAGAGTCAACGCTTCCCCGATGTGGCCGCCAGCGTCTTTCGCGAGAGCCTGGAAACCCTGGCGCCGCTGCGGAACTACCTGCACGAGCTGCAGCGCCACGGCCAGCTTGGCGATTGCGACCCCGAGGCTGCCGCCCTGGATCTGGTCAACCTGTGCACGGGGGGCTACCGCTTCCTACTGCTCGGTCACGACGAGGAACCCAGGGAGCAGACGCACGAGCGTCTGCTGGCCCTGTTTCTGCGCGGGATGGGAATAGAGGATGCGCGAACGCGCCAAGGAGACGTCATCGCCAGCAGAGGGCAATGAGGTGAGAAAAGGCCGGGGCGAAACCCCGGCCCATGTCAACAGTCCCTAAATCACCCGCTTGTCGCGGAGCGACTGGATCTGTGCCGCATCCATGCCCAGGAGTTCGCCGAGCACACTGTCGGTGTGCTCTCCCTGGCTCGGCGGCGCTTTGTACTCGGTGATCGGCGTCGCCGAGAACCTGACCGGGTTGGCCACCATCCTGACCTTGCCGTCGGCTGCCAGCGCATGCTCGCTTTCCACACACATGCCCCTGAGCTGCACATGGGGATCGGCGAACACCTGCTCCAGGTTGTTGATCGGGCCGGCCGGCACGCCGGCTTCATCCAGGGCCTGCAGCAGGTCGCGGACATTCCAGGTGGCCACCAGCGGCTCGAACACCTCGCCCAGCACACGGCGGTTGACCACGCGCAGGGGAATCTCGGCGAAGCGCTCGTCGGTGGCCAGCTCCGGGTGACCCAGCACCGCGCAGAAACGGGCGTACTGCTCGTTGTTGCCGGCGACGATCATGATGTCACCGTCGGCACAGCGGAACATCCTCGACGGCATGCCGCCGTTGCCTTCGGTGCCCCTGCGCACGGGCACCTCGCCGGAAACCAGGTACTGGCTGGCATAGTGGGAGGTCGAGGCGATCAAGGCGTCCAGCAGGGCGATGTCGATGTGCTGGCCCGGCGCCCCGTTGACGTCGCGGGCATAGAGCGCGGCCTGGATGGCGTAGGCCGCGTACTGGCCTGCCAGGATGTCGGCCAGGCTAGGCCCGGTCTTCATCGGCCCGCCGCCGGGAACGTCATCCGGCAGACCGGTGATGCTCATCAGGCCGCCCATGGCCTGGAAGATCGAGTCGTAGCCCGGTCGCGGCGCATAAGGGCCGGTCTGGCCAAAGCCCGTCAGCGAGCAATAGACCAGGCGCGGATTGACCTCGCGCAGGCTGGCGTAGTCCAGCCCGTAGCGCTTCAGGTCACCCACCTTGTAGTTTTCCAGCAGCACATCACAGTGGGCGACCAGATCCCGCACCAGCGCCTGCCCCTGAGCGGAGGCGATGTCGCAGGTGATCGACTTCTTGTTGCGGTTGGTGCTGATGTAGAAGGACGACTCGCGGGTGTTGCGGCCCTCGGCATCCTTGAGGAAGGGCGGGCCGAACTGGCGGGAGTCGTCGCCCTTGCCCGGACGCTCGATCTTGATCACCTCGGCGCCCAGATCGGCGAGCATCTGGGCGGCCCACGGGCCGGCGAGGATGCGGCTCATATCGAGCACGCGGATATTGCTGAGTGGGCCTTTGGCCATGTCTGTCTACTCCTGGTTCAGCGTCCAACGAAGCGCGCCGGGCGCTTCTCGATGAAGGATTGCACGCCCTCTTTGGCATCCTCGGTATTGAAGAGGCGGCGCTGGGTCGAGGCAATGCGCCCATAGGCGGCCTGCCAGCCATAGTTCACCGCCGTGCGCGCATTGTCCCGGGTCGCTTGCACGGCAAGCGGTGCCTGCTCGGCGATGCGCCCAGCGATCTCGAGGGCGCGGTCAAGCTCCTGGCCCACCGGCACCACCTCCTGCACGAAATTTAGGCGTAGCGCCTCGGCGGCGTTGAATTCGTCGCCGGTCAGCAGCAGCTTCATGGCATTGCCCCAGCCCGCACGCTCGACGAATCTGAAGGTCGCACCGCAACCGGCCATGATGCCGCGCTTGACCTCCAGCTGGGAAAAGCGGCAATCCTCCGCGGCAATGGCGATGTCCGCGGCGAGCATCAGCTCGACCGCCACCGTGAAGCTGATGCCCTTCAGGGCCATCACCACCGGTTTGCTGCGCATGGGTTCGCGCAGGTCGAAGGGATCGACCTCGGTCAAGGGAATATAGGGCCGCCCTTCCTTGCGCAGGGGTGCGCACTTGGGCATGTCGAGGCCGGCGGTGAAATGATCTCCCTCCGCATGCAGCACCCCCACACGCAGCTCGGGATCCTCCTCCAGCCGTGTGTATGCCGCCGCCAGCTCGGCGAACATCTTCGGCGTGAAACCGTTGCGCTTTTCCGGACGGTCGATGCCGATAAGGAGCAGTGCTCCACGCTGTTCAAGCTTGATCCGGCCATCCGGGTCGCGTTCAGTCTCACTCATGAGGTCTACTCCTATAAAAAGGATCATGGTTGGTAGCCCCGACAGAGGCGATCCGTCACGCCGGAACTCGCCTGCCGCGAGAGAGCAACCACCTAAATCCTTCACATAATAGAACAGCGAACCTATATTTGAACAACAATTTGCCTGATCATCTCTCCAGACACGAGCGCCATGAGCCATAAAAATACATCGACAACAGCCTCTGCGGCCCGCTTCGCCGACCTTGCCCTCGCCTGCCAGGCCGTTCGGCACTGGGCGCAACTCACCCCACTCGCACCTGCCCTGAGCGACGCCACACGTTCCTTCGACTACGGCACGCTGGCTGCGGCTATCGAAGAACTCGCCAACCTGCTGCGCGAACGTGGCGTCGAGGCCGGCGATCGGGTACTCATCGTGGCCGAGAACAACGTCGCCGCTGTAGCGGCCCTGTTCGCCTGCCAGACCCTGGGCGCCTGGCCCGCCGTGGTCAATGCGCGGCTGCCGGCTGTTGAGCTGGACGGGCTGCGGGCGCTGGTCGAGCCGCGTATCGCGGTTTTCGCCGTCGCGGACAGCGTCGCCTGCACCGAGCACGCCTCGAACGCGGGCGCGACCCCGGTCGACGGCTTACTGGCGGGGCCGCTGGCCCTGTCCCCCACCGACCCCAAGGCATCAACCGAAGCGGAGCCGGAGCACGCGGGAGATCGCGTCGGCCTGCTCATCTTCACCTCCGGCACCACCGGCCGGCCCAAGGCTGTCATGCACGGACACCGCGGCCTGCTCGCCCTGGGTACAATCCTCAGCCGCTCGCGCCGGGTCAGTTCGACGGATTGCTACAACGGCGTCGCTCCGCTGGCCCACATCATGGGGGTCGCCAACCTGATGTCGGTGATCGCGGCCGGTGCCAGCCTGCGCCTGATGCCGCGCCTGGAGCTGCCTCAGCTCGCCGCCGCCATCGCCACCGGCGAGATCTCGCACCTGTCGTTCGTACCCACTGTCTACGCCCGCCTGCTCGACCACATCGCGGCACACGGCATCGACGTTTCAGGCCATCGCCTGCGCTATATCAGCAGCGGCGGCGCGCCGCTCGACGGCACCCTGCAACAGCGCGTCCAGACCCTGTTCGGAATCCCGCTGGTCAATGGCTACGGCATGACCGAATGCGCCCCCGGAACCCGCACGCCAGCCGACCGCCACAGCGCAACGGGCAGCATCGGCTTTCCGGAGGAAGGCGTCGAGGTGCGCATCGTCGACCCGGAAGGAGCCGACGTGGAGGATGGCGCCATCGGCGAACTCTGGATGCGAACCCCGGCGGCGATGCTCGGCTACTACCGCAACCCGGACGACACCGCTGCCACGGTTCGCCCCGGCGGCTGGATCGCCACCGGCGACCTCGGTCAGCGTCTCGCCGACGGTGCGCTGGCCGTGGTGGGTCGCCAGAAGGAAATGATCATCCGCTCCGGTTTCAACGTCTATCCCGCGGAGGTCGAAGCGGCGCTCAACAGCCTGCCCGAAATCGCCGTTTCGGGCGTCGTCGGTCGGCCGCTCGGAGATGGCGACGAGGAAGTCGTCGCCTTCGTCGAATTGCGCCCCGGCCACGACATCGACGCCGCCGCTATCGATGCTGCCCTGCGCACGCTGATCGCCCCCTACAAACGCCCCAGCCGCATCATCCCACTCCCGCAACTGCCCCAGGGCAGCACCGGCAAGATCTGGAAGGCGAAGCTCGCCAGCATGGCGGCGACACTGGAAGACAGCCCGCAGGCGCACGAGCCGCCGTGCGCCCCGCAATACGTCGATCCACCACAATGGCTGTTGCGTGCCGTCTCCGCCCCGAGCGTATCCCACTTCGTCCAGCACCCGGAGGTGCGCCTGCACTACCGCAGCTGGAACGCCGGCGACACCAGCAAACCCGTGCTGCTCTTCGTGCACGGCTACCGGGCCAATAGCCACTGGTGGGACTTCATCGCCCCCTACTTCGTCGATCACTACCGGGTGTTCGCGATGGACTTCTCCGGCATGGGCGAGAGCGGCCCCCGCAGCCTGTACAGCCCCGAAACCTTCGCCGAGGATCTGATCACCATCCTCGACGCCGACCTGGGCCCGGCCACCGTGATCGGCCACAGCTACGGCGGCCTGCGCACGCTGCGCGCCTGCGCCGAACGCCCGGATCTGATCCGCCAGGCAATCATCCTCGACAGCCGGGTACGCTTCCTGGACGTGGACAGCAGCCCTGACGTCATACCCTCATCGCCAAGGAGCGGCAGCATTCAGCCACACCCCAGCTACGCGGCCATTCGCCAACGCTACCGCGTGCTCCCGGATCAGCCGCTGCCGCTGTTCAACACCTTCGAGCACGTCGCCTTCCATTCCATCGGAGCGTGCGAGGGGGGCTGGCGCTGGCGCGCCGATCCCGCGCTGCCCTACACCCTCGTCGAGCCCGACGGCGATGCGCTGCTTGCACGCATCGAGGTACCGGTGGATTACGTGTACGGCGAGGAAAGCAGCGTCGTCGAACCCTGGCGCGCCAAGAGAATCGCCTCGGGCCTGCGTCATTGTCGCGGCGCCATCGGCATTCCCCAGAGCCATCACCACCTGATGCTCGACCAACCCCTCACGCTGGTCGCGGTTCTGCGTGCCCTGCTGCTGAACCGGGCAGCGTAACCGCCTCTGGTCGGAAGCAGGGATACCGCACTCCCTCTTCCGTCCGGGGCACGCAATCACCAGACGCCACCGTAGCACGGGGCGCGGCCTCGCCAGAGTGGAACTCATCGCCCCCAAAACCCGTGAGGCTGATTGACAGCACCACAGGTAAATATTCAGAATGATAAACACCGTTCAATTATAAGCCAAAGGGCGTGCAGCGCCAGCGGGTTCTCCATGCAGCCAAGCGGACAGACAAGTTCATCGCAGGCACCGGCCGGCACCCTGCCTCCCCTGCGCTACCCGTTGTTCCGCGCCGTGTGGTGCGCAACGCTGACGGCCAACATCTGCATCTGGATGCAGAACGTGGCCGCTGCCTGGCTGATGGTGCAAATCGACCCTTCGCCACTGATGGTGGCCCTGGTTCAGACCGCCATCGCTCTACCAGCCTTCCTGTTCGGCCTGCCGTCCGGTGTCTATGCCGACCTCATCGACCGGCGGCGCATTCTGATCGGCACCCATGCCTGGATGCTGGGTGCGACCGTCCTGCTCTACCTGTTGCTGATCAGCAATCACCTCGGCTCATGGGGGTTGCTGTTACTGACCTTCCTCCTCGGCACCGGCAGCGCGGTCAGCATACCGGCCTGGCAGGCGACGACCTCCGACTCGGTACCTCGCGGCGCCTTGGGCGCCGCGATCAACCTCAATGCCATCGCCTACAATGCCGCACGCGCCGTCGGTCCCGCGCTGGCCGGCATCATCATCGCCAGCACCGGCCTGCAATGGGTGTTCGCCCTGAACATCCTGCTGCTGGTCTTCGTCCTGGGCATCTTCATCTTCGGCTACCGGCCCGGCCCCATTACGCCAGCGCCGCAGGAGCCGCTGCTGGCCGCCATGCGTACCGGACTGCGCTATGTCCGTCACGCCCGCCAGTTGCATGGCCATATCCTGCGAACCCTGTTCTTCATCAGCTGCGCCAGCAGCCTCTGGGCCCTGCTACCGCTGGTCGCCGACAGCGACAAGGCCGGCGGTTACGGGTTGCTGCTCGGCAGCCTGGGGGCCGGGGCAGTGCTCGGCGGCATCGTGCTCAACCAGGTCAGGCCACGCATCAGCAATTTCCGACGCCTGGCGACATTTTCCAACCTGATCTTCCTGGCGGCGATGCTGGTCGCCGCATGGATTCCCTCCCTCTATCTGGTCAGCGCCACCCTGGTGCTCGCCGGAGCCGCCTGGATCAACTTCAACTCCACCACCAGCGCAGCCTTTCAGACCACCCTGCCGGCCTGGGTTCGGGCCCGCGCCCTGGCCATCTACATGCTGACGTTCCAGGGCTCCATGGCCATGGGTGGGGTGTTCTGGGGCGTGGTGGCCAACCACCTGGGCGTGTCGTTGGCACTGTCGATCGCCGCCGGCCTCATCCTCGTCGGCCTGGCCATGACGCGACGCTATCCGCTGCGCATGGGGCAGGAATCGGAAGTGACCCTTTCCGCGCATTGGGCCGAACCCCGCGTGCATGGCAACCCGGGCGCCAGCGACGGGCCGGTGGCCGTGCAGGTCGACTACCAGGTCGCCCCGGAACACCAGGCCGCCTTCCGCCGCCACATTTCCCGGCTCGGTCGAGTCCGCAAGCGCGATGGAGCCAGCCACTGGCTGCTGTACCAGGACCTGGCCGACCCCGAGCATTTCAGCGAGCGCTTCATCGTCGCCTCCTGGGGAGAGCACCTGCTGCAGAGAAACCGAAGCACCCTGGCCGACCTCGAGCAGGAAGAACACCTAAAACAATACCTGCGGCCCGGAACGACACCGGCGGTATCCCACTACCTGCTGGTCACCCCCGCAGCACTACCGTGAAACCTATCGTTGTCGCCCCAGAGGTGACAAAGGAGATGTCTGTTGTCCGATCGTGAGTACATGGAATTCGACGTCGTCATCGTCGGTGCCGGCCCATCCGGCCTGTCCGCTGCCTGCAGGCTGAAGCAGAAGGCCGCCGAGGCGGGCCAGGAAATCAGCGTCTGCGTGGTCGAGAAAGGCTCCGAGGTCGGCGCCCATATCCTCTCCGGCGCGGTGTTCGAGCCACGCGCCCTGGACGAGTTGTTTCCCGACTGGAAAGAGCTCGGCGCCCCGCTCAACACGCAGGTTCTGCGGGACGACATCTACCTCCTGCAGGGGCCGGAAACCGCTACCCAGGTGCCAGGCTTCTTCGTACCGAAAACCATGCACAACGAGGGCAACTACATCATCTCCCTCGGCAACCTGTGCCGCTGGCTGGCCCAGCAGGCCGAAGCCCTGGGCGTCGAGATCTACCCAGGCTTCGCCGCCCAGGAAGCGCTGATCGACGAGAGCGGCGTGGTACGCGGCATCGTCACCGGCGACCTCGGCGTCGACCGCGAAGGCCATCCGAAAGAGGGTTACTACACCCCGGGCATGGAACTGCGCGCCAAATACACCCTGTTCGCCGAAGGCTGCCGCGGCCACATCGGCAAGCAGCTGATCAAGAAGTACGACCTGGCCAGCGAAGCCGACGCCCAGCACTACGGCATCGGCATCAAGGAAATCTGGGACATCGACCCGGCCAAGCACAAGCAGGG
Source organism: Pseudomonas sp. B392_1p (assembly GCF_052245235.1). NCBI lineage: Bacteria > Pseudomonadati > Pseudomonadota > Gammaproteobacteria > Pseudomonadales > Pseudomonadaceae > Pseudomonas > Pseudomonas sp. B392_1p. Next base: position 113,302 of record NZ_JBQPXM010000010.1, on the reverse strand, counting down.
CCTGGTGGTACACACCGCAGGCTGGCCGCTGAACGACGAGAACCCGGGGGGCTCCTTCCTCTATCACCTGGAGAACAACCAGGTGGTGGTCGGCCTGATCATCGACCTGTCCTACTCCAACCCGTTCCTGTCGCCGTTCGACGAGTTCCAGCGCTACAAGCACCATCCGGTGATCGCCCAGTACCTGGAAGGCGGCAAGCGCGTCTCCTACGGCGCCCGCGCCATCTGCAAGGGCGGCCTGAACTCCCTGCCAAAGATGGTCTTCCCGGGCGGCGCGCTGATCGGCTGCGACCTCGGCACCCTGAACTTCGCCAAGATCAAGGGCAGCCACACCGCGATGAAGTCCGGCATGCTGGCCGCCGAGGCAGTGGCCGACGCCCTGCTGGCCGACGGCCAGGGCGGCGACCTGCTCAACGGCTACGTGGACGGCTTCAAGGCCAGCTGGCTGTACGACGAGCTGTTCCGCAGCCGCAACTTCGGTGCGGCGATCCACAAGTTCGGCGCACTGGCCGGTGGCGCCTTCAACTTCATCGACCAGAACATCTTCGGCGGCAAGATCCCGGTCACCCTGCACGACAACAAGCCGGACCACGCCTGCCTGAAGACCGCCGCCGAGTCCAAGCGCATCGACTATCCGAAGCCGGACGGCAAGCTGAGCTTCGACAAGCTCTCCTCGGTGTTCCTCTCCAACACCAACCACGAGGAAGAGCAGCCCTGCCACCTGAAGCTGGCCGACGCCAGCATTCCGATCAGCGTCAACCTGCCGAAGTACGACGAACCGGCGCAGCGCTACTGCCCGGCCGGCGTATACGAGGTGGTGACCCAGGAGGACGGCGAGAAGCGCTTCCAGATCAACGCGCAGAACTGCGTGCACTGCAAGACCTGCGACATCAAGGATCCGGCGCAGAACATCACCTGGGTCGCGCCGGAAGGCACCGGCGGGCCGAACTATCCCAACATGTAAGCGAACACGGCGGCCTGTGTGCCGCCCTCCTGAAGGAGCGGAAAATGCCCTACGAAACCCTGATCCTGGAAAAACAGGAAAACGTCGGCTTGGTTCGACTGAATCGTCCCGAAGCCTACAACGCGCTGAACGATCAGTTGATGAACGACCTGACCGCAGCCCTGGACGACCTGGAGCGCGATGACAACATAGGCGCCATCGTCCTGATCGGCAGCGAAAAGGCCTTCGCCGCCGGCGCGGACATCAAGATGATGCGCGAATGGGACATGCTGGATGTCTTCAAGCAGCAGTTCATCACCGCCAACTGGGAACGCGCCTCGCGTTGCCGCAAGCCCGTGATAGCCGCTGTCAGCGGCCTGGCCCTGGGCGGTGGCTGCGAACTGGCGATGATGTGCGACGTCATCATCGCTGCCGACAATGCCCGTTTCGCCCTGCCGGAGATCACCCTCGCCACCATCCCGGGCGCCGGCGGTACCCAGCGGCTCACTCGGGCCGTCGGCAAGTCCAAGGCCATGGAGATGATCCTCAGCGGTCGCCCGATGCTGGCCGATGAGGCCGAACGCTGCGGCCTGGTCAGCCGCATGGTAGCGCTGGCCGACCTGCAGCGGGAAGCCCTGGCCCTGGCCGGCAAGATCGCCGGTTTCTCCCAGCCCGTGGTGGCCCTGGCCAAGGAGTGTGTCAACCGCGCCTTCGAAAGCAGCCTGAACGAGGGAATTCTCTACGAACGACGCATGGCCTACGTCACCTTCGGCACCGAAGACCAGAGCGAGGGCCTGGCCGCATTCGTCGAAAAACGTGCGCCTCAATTCAAGCACCGCTAGCAGGCCGTTGAAAAACGTAGGCGAGGTAGGCTGGCCTAGGCAAAAACGGCCGAAAAAGCGCAGTTTACGCGCTGTAAATGAGCATTTTGAGGCCGTTTTTAACGACGGCCAGACAACGCAGGTAGTTTTTCAACGGCCTGCTAGGGGAATTCACATGGCAGAACAGGATACAACACCGAAAAAGGCCGTCCGCTATTCCGCATACCACATCGAAGTTCCGTTTCTCGATCATCTGGACATCCTGGTAGAGCCCACCCCGGAAGCCCCTCTGCTGGTGGTCGATCTGAAGCGCATGCACATGAACGGCGGCGGGCGGGCGCACGGCGGCCTCATCATGACCTTGCTCGACATGGCCATGGCTGCCGCGGCACGCAATGGAGACAGTGGCGGAGGCCGCTTCGGCGTGACAGTGGAAATGAAGACCAACTTCCTGCGCCCCGGCGGCAGCATCGGCGGACGCCTGTCGGCTCGCGGCAAACTGCGCCACGCCAGCAGATCACTGGCCTTTTGCGACGGCGAACTGCTCGATGCCGAAGGGCAACTGGTGGCGACGGCCAGCGGTACCTTCAAGTTCGTGAGCCGTCCGAAGGGCGACGACGCGCCCTGAACCCCTACTCTGGTGGCGTCCACGCCACCAGAGCCTCTACTGTCCGTCAGGCCTGGTTTTCCATCACGGCCTTACGCATCGCCCCCCGTCCCAGTTGCAGAACGAGCGCCGCCAGCGGCATCGCCAGGGCGAACAGCAAGGCCAGCGAATAGCCCAGCTTGCCGTCATCGCGGAACAGGAAGTCGGTGAATGCCGCGACGACGGACGGACCTGCCCCGATGCCCAGCAGAATCATCACGAACAGATAGATCGACGACAGCCGGCCACGCAGATGCGCGGGGGCGGCGAGCTGCAGCGCCGCAGCCGAGATGCCCATGATCGGGCTGACCAGAATCTGCACCAGGAAAAACGCACCGAGGAACACATAGGGGTCGTGCCAGAGAATCCCCACTACCGCTACCGGCAAGCTGAGCAGGGAGGTCATGCTGAACAGCCACATGTGTGCATCCAGACGCCCCTTGGCGACCTGCCGGTCGATAACCTGCCCGCACAGCAGGGCACCGATGATTCCACCCAGGGTGCCGACACCGCCGAGCCACAAGCCGATCTCCCCCGGCTTCCAGGCGAAGCTGCGGCTCAGGTAGCTCGGCGCCCAGAGCGCCATGCCGGTGACGGCCGCCACGCAGATGGTGAAACCCGCGTGGTGGCAGATGAAGAAGCGCAGGTGGCGGCGGATGTACTGCCACACCTCGTCGAGCATCCCAGCGCCACTCACACTGCCCGCAGCCAGCGTGGTGGAGACACTGCGGCGCAGAGGCTCGCGGAAGGTAAACACCAACAGGCCGAGAAACACCCCGGGCAGACCGATGGTGATGAACACCATCTGCCAGGAACGCACCTCGCCGATCAGTGGCAACAGCACCGATTCGTGCTCGGCCACCAGACCGACGATCATGCCGCCCAGCAGGTAGGCCATGCCGGTGCCGAACAGCGAGCCCATGGAGTAGACCGCCAGCGCCGTGGTCAAACGATGTGCAGGGAAGCTGTCGGCCATCAGCGAATAGGCCGCCGGACTGAGGGCCGCCTCGCCCGCCCCCACACCGATGCGTGCCAGAAACAGCTGCCAGTAATTGTGCGCCATGCCGCATAGCGCAGTGGCGATGCTCCAGATAGTCACACCGCCGAAAATGATCCAGCGCCGGCTGAAGCGATCGACCAGCCAGCCCAGCGGTAATCCGCACACCGCGTAGAACACGCCGAAGGCGAAGCCCTGCAGCAGCGACAATTCGAAATCGCTGATGCCGAGGTCACTGCGGATCGGGTCGACCAGCAGCGAGATCACCAGGCGGTCCAGCAGCGACAGCCAGTACAGCAGAAACAGCACACCGGTCATGTACCAGGCGGCCGAAGTGCGTGGGTAGGGCAACGCGGCCATGCCGCGCTCGGCAGGTTCGAATTTCATCGCGACTCACTCCGCAGCAGGAAACAGGACAGGGCGGGGATCAGGATCAGGGCGCCGATCATGTTCCAGAGGAACATGAAGGTCAGCAGGATGCCCATGTCCGCCTGGAACTTGATCGGCGACCAGGCCCAGGTGATGACGCCCGCCGCCAGGGTGACGCCGACCAGGGCGACCACCTTGCCGGTGAACAGCAGGGCGCTGCGGTACGCCTGTGCCAGCGAGGCCCCAGCACGCATCTGCCACAATTGCACGCTGAGCAGGTAGAGCGCGTAGTCGACACCGATGCCGACGCCAAGGGCGATCACCGGCAGGGTGGCCACCTTGACCCCGATGCCCAGCGCCACCATCAGCGCCTCGCAGAGGATCGAGGTGACAACCAGCGGCAGCACCGCCACCACCACCGCACGCCAACTGCGGAAGGTGACGAAGCAGAGCGCGGCAACGGCCAGGTAAACGAAGAACAGCATGGTACGGTTGGCGTCGCGCACGACGATGTTGGTCACCGCATCGATCCCCGCCGAACCGGCCGCCGGCAGGAACTGGATCTCCTCGGAGTCGTGCTCGCGGGCGAAATCCTCGACCGCCGCCAGTACCCGCTCCAGGGTCTCGGCCTTGTGGTCGGCCAGATAGGCGACCACCGGCAGCACCGAGCAGTCGGAGTTGACCAGTTCCGGGTTGGCCTCCTGGGCACGCAGTACCGAGGTATTCACCAGAGCCTGGCTGTGGCTGATGGTGATCCACTTCGGCGAGGCCTCGAACAGCGCCGAGGACAGCCGGCTCACCGCTCCGGCCAGGGACACCGTGCTCTGCACGCCAGGCACCTGTTGCAGTGCCCACTCCAGGCGGTCTACCTCCACCTGCGTGCGCCAGCTCTCGCAGGCACCGGGCGGAGTCTTCACGATCACCGCGAACTGGTCGCTGGACAGGCCGTAGTGCGAGGTGATGAAAGCATTGTCCCGGTTGTAGCGCGAGTCCGGGCGCAGTTCCGGAGCGCCGGCATCGAGGTCGCCGATCTTCAGGTGCAGGCTGACGGCGAATCCGGCGGCCGCCATCACTGTGCTGCCCAAGATGGCGAGCAAGGCCCAGCTCGGCTCGGTGAAGCGCACCAGCAGCTCCCAGCCCCGCCCCTGCTTCGTCTGCGCCGCGCGGCTTGCCGCGGTAGCACTGACACCGAGATAAGACAGCAGGATCGGCAGCAGGATCAGGTTGGTGAACACCAGCACCGCCACGCCGATGCTGGCGGTCAACGCCAGCGACTTGATGACCGGGATGTCGATGATCATCAGCACCGCGAAACCGACCACGTCGGCGATCAGCGCGGTGAGTCCGGCCAGGAACAGGCGGCGGAAGGTGTAGCGCGCCGCCACATACTTGTGGGTACCGGCGGCGATATCCTGCATGATGCCGTTCATCTTCTGCGCGCCATGGGAAACGCCGATGGCGAAGACCAGGAACGGCACCAGGATCGAATAGGGATCGAGCGAGAAACCCAGCAGCCGCACGATACCCAGTTGCCAGAGCACTGCCACCAGCGAACAGGCGACCACCAGCAGGGTGCTGCGCACGCAGCGCGTGTAGCAGAACAGGATGGCCACGGCGATCAGCGCCGCCACCGCGAAATACAGCATGACCTGGTACAGCCCGGCGATCAGCTCGCCGGCCAACTTGCCGAAGCCGACGATATGGATGCGGATCTTGCCGGGCTTGTCCGGCAGCGCGCTGTGTTCCAGGGCGCGAATGCTCTCCAGTTGCTGCTGGAGCTGGCCGTAGTCGAGCAGCTTGCCGTCGTCGGCATAGCGTTCCAGCAGCGGCGCGACGATCATGCTCGAACGCTGGTCATTGGCCACCAGATTGCCGCGCAACCCGGCGCGGGCGATGTTGGCACGCAGCTCCTCGAGGGATTGCGCCGAGCCGTTGTAGGTATCGGGCATCACCGGGCCGCCACGGAAGCCTTCCTCGGTCACCTCCGTCCAGCGCACCACCGGCATCCAGATCGACTTGACAAAGGGCCGGTTCACCCCAGGGGTGAGAAACAGCGCATCGTTGACCTGACGCAGCACCTCCAGGTAGTCCGGGTCGAAAATGTCGCCCTCGGTGTTTTCCACCACGACGCGCAGGTTGTTGCCAAGCCCGCGCAGGTCGGCCTTGTTGTCCAGGTAGTTGCGAATGTAAGGATGCGACTGCGGAATCAGATCCTCGAAGCCGGCATTGACCTCCAGGCGTGCGGCCTGAAAGGAGAAGATGGCCGTCGCCAGAACGCACAGCAGCACGATCAGCAGACGGTGGTTGAACAGCAGGCGTTCGAGACGGCTGCCCGAAGCGCTATCGAAGCGCTGCGGATCAGCGACCACGGGTCGCCCGTCGGCGCCGCTGCCTTGCAATGGAGTCATGCCGACTTCCTCATTGGGATGGCTGCCTGGATTCGAGATCGATACGTGTCACACCCGCGGCGCCCACGGCGATCAGCGCCGCCTCCCCCGCCGGAGCGACGCCATAAAGCGGCGTCGGCCGATCGATGGTCAGCGGAGTGAAATGCTCGCCACGGGCATCATCGCTCAGCAGCACCTCACCCTTGAGGCTGACCAGCGCCACCCGACCGTCGGCCAGCAGAGTCCCCGCGGTAAGCGTGCCGTCGCTACCGGTGGCGACCCGGCTCCAGCTGGCTCCCTGATCATGACTGACATAGGCATTGCCGCGCAGGCCGAACAGCAGCAGCAGGTCATTGCGCTCCAGCAGGCCGAACCAGGTACCCTGGTAGGGCGTGGCGACAGCCTGGAAGCGCCCGCCCTGCGGGTCGCCGCGCAACAACAGGCCCTGTTCACCAGCCAGGTAAAGTCGGCCGTCATCGGCCAGGGCTATGGCGTTGAAGTGCAGCGCCCCGGGGTTGTCGGCACGCTCGGAGAGCAACTGCCAACTGGCACCACCGTCGCGGGTTTCCAGCAACAGGTCGTAGGCACCAACGGCGTAGCCGGTACGCGCATCAAGGAAATGGACATCGAGGAACGGCCGCCCCGGCCCTTCCTCCTTGAAGCGTTCGGCATCCTGCAAGGCAAAGGTAGCGCTCGGCTCATCCTCAGTGGCTTGCGCTGCCAGAGGCTGCCAGTACTCGATGAGCAGATCGGCCAGTTGTCGTCCGTCCAGTTGCCTGCTCCAGGTCTTCCCGCCATCCGCGGAGTGCAGGATCACCCCGCCATGGCCGACCGCCCAGCCGTCGTCGGTCGTCGGAAAGTGCACCGCGACGAGGTCGACGGAAACCGGCACCTCGGCCTGTTGCCAGGCAACCCCGTCGTCCGAATACAGCACATGCCCTCGCCGCCCCACGGCCACCCAGCGCCCTCCCGGCGTCTGCGTGACACCGGTGAGCATGCTGGCCACGGCCTTGTCGCTGGCAATGGCCGCCACGTCCAGAGGGTCGTGGAACTGCGCCAGCACGCCACCGGCATACGCGCACAGCAGCGCGACAAACAACAGCAGGCCACGCTGCCTGATCGCCATCGATTCGACCTCCTTGAAACTGCGGGTAATGACTCAGCGACCGCTGCGTGCCTGCATGGCTTCCGGCACGAAGATCGAACGTGGCAGGGGCTTGTCCAGCACTCGCCAGCCAAACCTGGTGTCGGCGTAGAGCTGCGAGAACGAGTAGACCCCGGTCGACAGGTCGTAGGCCCAGTAGGTCCGCGACATCGGCGCCTGCTTGTCGTAGAGCTGACTCATGCCCATCTGCAACCCCTTGTAGAGCTTGCCGGAGCCGTCGTACTCGTCGCTCATGCCGGCGCCGGACCAGTCCTCGTCGAAGTAGTACACCCGCTTGCTGTAGACGTGGCGCACGCCGGGCTTGAGGGTGGCCTCGACGACCCAGACCCGATGCAGCTCCCAGCGCACATGGTCGGGATTGACATGGTTGGGGGTGAGCGACTCGTCCGAAGGAACGTTGAAGCTCAGGTCATAGATGTTGTAGGGAATGTACAGCTCGCGCTTGCCGACCAGCTTGAAGTCGAAACGGTCGAGCCGCCCGGTATACAGCTCGGCGTCATCGTAGGTGGTCACCCCGCCCTGGGAAGCGATTGGGGTGTCATAGGCGATGTCCGGGCTCAGGCGCACGCGCCGGGTACTGGCCGAATAGGAATAGCCACGCCGGGGCATGTCGACCATGTCGATGGTATCGAAGTACATCGTCGCATCGCCGACGTTGCGCGCCGGTCCGGTGAAGTTGTAGACGTTCTGGAAGATGAACGAGTCGTTCTTCCTGATCGTCTCCGCCGTGGCCTCGGGGTTGTGGAAGGTGAAGTTGCGCGACAGCTTGATCTCGCCCGACATGATCCGCTTGCCGGTGTTGTCGACATAGAAGTTGCGCATGTGGTCTTCCGCCGCCACACCGTTGTAGCGAGCCATGTGGTTCCACATCACCTCCTGGCCGGTCTTCGGGATCGGGAACGGGATACCGCCGATGGCGCCTTCCAGCGCGTCGCCGTTCTTGGCCAGGCTGGCGCGGGCCGCGTTGTCCCGGGTCTTGTCCAGGATGTATTGCGGGTAGTTGACGCTGCGGTGAGTCGGGTAGACGTCCAGGCGGTAGCTGGGATGGCGCTGCAACATGGCCTTGGTGGCTTCCGACAGCTTGTCGGCGTACTGCTCCATGTTCGCGGCGGTAATCGAGTACAGCGGTTTTTCCTCGGCATAGGGGTTGACCCATTTGCCGCTGTCCTTGACGAAGCCGGGTGGATTGGTCGAGGTGGGCAGCCCGCCGTCGTAGGCCGGTATGCTGCCATCGGCGTTGCCCGCCGCTTCGGCGCCGAACAGCGTCAGATTGTTGCCCAGTTGCGCGGCCTCCTCGGCGCTGACCGCAGCGAAGGCACCAGTGCAGCAGCTTGCCAAAATGCAGGCGAGCAGAGTTTTCTTGTACATGGGGAAATGCCTCGTTGTCGTTGGCGACGGCTCAGAATGAGGTCTGGTAGGTCAGCGATACCCAGCTCTTGTCCAGGTAAGGAGCACCCAGAACCAGATCGCGGGAATCGCTACGCTTCTGGTCGTAGTAGGTCACCGCCAGGTCGACGAAGTGGCGTGCATGGGCCTCCGCCGAAATGCCCACCTTGGCGGTGGTGAAGCCCTCGCTGCCGCCGCCGTTGGTGGGCGCGTTGCCGCTGATGTTGCGCGACAGGAAGATCGGCAGCTTCAGGTCGATGCTCGGAAGCACCTGCACCCAGGTAGGCGTGAAGGACATGGCGACGGCGTAGAATTCATCGTCGGAGCAGCCCCTGATCTTGGTGTCGCCGGCGCAGCCTGCGTTGTAGCCCCTGGCACGGTAGGCGTCGCGATTATCGGTGACCTTGTCCAGGCGCGCCCAGGACAGCTCCCCGGAAAGGCTGGCCGAATCGAAGAACGGCGTATCGCCAAAGGTCTTCACGGCATTGACCACCGCATGCCAGGTCGAGCCGCGCGCGCCCTCCAGCCCGTTGGCCTGATCCGCCGCCAGGCCGCTGGAATTGAGCGGCATGTTCTTGCGGTAGGAGAGCTCACCACTCACCGCCACACCGCCGAGGTTGGAGCTGGCGCTGATGCCATAGAGGTCGATGTCCTTGGCGTAGACGGCACGCGCCAGACCACTGGCGGCATCGACCTGAGAAACCCAGGCCGACTTCTCGTCGAACCTGCGGTAATAGGCGCCGAGCGTGCCGTCGAACCAGTCCGGGCGCCAGCGCAGCGCCAGGCCGTAGTCGCCCTTGTCTCCCTCGATCGCCTTGCCGCGGCCGACGTTGGGGCCTTCCAGGATCGCGTCGGAGCCGGCGAAATAGGTGCCACCCTCCGGAATGCGGTTGGGCTTCCATTCGAACAGGTACTGCGCCGCCAGGATCAGTTCGTCGTTGACCTGCAGGATGGAGGACAACTGATCCACCGGCAGGGCCGTTTCCTTGGCCGAGGCTCCCGGGTTGTCCGTGGCCTTGCGTGAGTCGTTGGGCGCCTGGGAATAGGAAATGGCGTTGGTGCTGCCGAACATGCCCTCGCCCCAGATGACCGAATGCTGTCCGGCGCGCACGTCCAGGGGCATGTCGCCCAGGTCGAAGCGGCCATAGACGTAGGCATCGAGAATTTCCCCGGACGGCCCCGCGTAATAACGCTTCACCACGCCGCTGTAATGATTGTTGACGTAACTGGTGCCACCGGGGACGGTGGCGGGGTTCTTGCCGGCGTAGGCATCGTCGTACCAGGCCGAGGCGCTCAGGCGGGCACCGAAGCGATCCTGGTAGCGCAAGTCCACTTCGCTCAGCAGGTCGAGCCGGTTGGTAATGGTGTCATGGCGGTCGAAGGCCGCGTTGCTCTGGTCGAAGGCTCCGCCCGCGGCGCGATCGATCAGGTGGCTGCGATCCTGCAGACGCATCCCCCAGTTGTAGCGCAGGGTGTTGTCCCAGCGCAGGCGAAAGTCCGAGTCGCCCAGATCGACTTCGAAACCATGGGCCTGCCCGGCAGCCAGCAGAGCGATGGTCATACTCAGGAAAGAGGGCCGCAAGCCCCCCGCGATGACGTGTTTTTTCATTGCCGTGAACCTTTTCTTGGATTTATTGAATAAGGCCATACGAACGGAACAACCCGGTGAAACGAGACTCCAGCCCGGGCAAGTCAAAGCGACACATCATCATTCACATAAATGAACGATATTCAAAATAAAAATAGCACCTCCGTGCACCCTGCACAAGCACACGAATCCCCCTAGAAAATCGCGCAAACGCTCAAGCACGCGCGACCGGTAGCAGCGACCAAGCCGATCCGGCATCTTGCAAGCGAAGAATAAAATCATGAACACTATTCGAGGTTTTCCCTCCACCATCCTGCTCCGGTGTCCGCACATGCCCTACCTCCGCAGAGTTCATACGGTTCTCCTGCCTCCATGCTCAGCCGCGCCATGAGCGAATCCGCCATGCTGAGCGCCGCGCAGCTCCAAAGAGTGGTGGATGCCAACCCCTATGGCTGCTGGCTGCAGTTGCGCGTCCATGCAGTGACGAACTCCGGCATCGAGCTGCGCGTGCCGGGACGCCCGGAATTTATCGGCACCCAGGCACTGCAACGATTGCACGGCGGGGTCATCACCAGCCTCATCGACGTCGCCTGCGGTTACGCCGTGCTCGCCGCCACCGGCCAAGCCGTCAGCACCGTCAGCCTGCATACGGACTTTCACCGTGCCGCGAGCCTCGGCGAACTGCACATAGAGGGCCGGGTACTGCACCAGGGCGGACGCATCTGCACTGCCGAAGCCTTCATCCGGGACGACGTCGGCACCTTGCTGGCCAGTGGGCGCTGCACCATCCACAAGAGCCGGGAAATTCATCCTGCCCTGGCCCCTCAGCCCTGACCCAGGCATCGCTCAGAACATCGCCTGAAACAGAACGGCACTCACAATACCAAACAAACAACCGTACTCGATGCGGCTCGACTTTCTCGTACCGACCCAAGGCCCTCAACGAATGACCAATATCAACGTTCAGACCACAAGCGGCTGGCTCGAGGGAGCCAAAGCGGGAAACACCATTCGCTGGCTTGGCATTCCATACGCGCATGCCGAACGCTTCGGCCCGCCCGAACCCGTAGCGCCTTGGGAAGGCACCAGACCAGTAAAGGAGTTCGCAGCCCAATGCCCACAGCGGCGTGGTAGTGAAACCAAGCGAGCCCAGATCGCCCCGCCAAGCCACGGCGAAAACTGCCTCAATCTCAACATCTGGGCACCTGCAGGCAGCGGAGGAACACTCAAGCCAGTGATGGTCTGGATCCATGGCGGCGCCTTCCTGATCAGCGGCAGCAATCCCTACAATGGAGTCGAACTTTCAGACTTGGGCGATATGGTGGTCGTAACCATCAACTACCGTCTTGGCGTTCTTGGATTCGCCAATTTCGCAGAGGGACTCGACATGCCTGAGGTTCCGTCGAACCTCGGATTGCGCGACCAGATCGCTGCACTCGAATGGGTTCGAGACAATATTCAGGCCTTCGGAGGCGATCCATCCCGCGTGACCATCTCGGGCGAATCCGCCGGCTCCATATCCGTGTCTCTCCTGATGCTTTGCCGCAGAGCCTGGCCGCTATTTCATGGCGCGATCATGCAAAGCGGGGCGCTTAGCCTCATCCATGATCGAGAAAAAAGCCGCCGAGTCGGGGAGCAGTATGGAAAGCTGCTAGGAGTGGAGGCGAGCAATCTCGACGCGCTACGTCGAGTGAGCCTTGCCCAGTTGCTTGATGCGCAGGCCACCATCAATTCGCAAGCCCCGAACGTGATACCTGCTGCGCCGTGGTTCGATGGCGATCTCCTGCCAGCCTCACTGGAAGATGCTCGCACCGCACCAACGGCTCCAGTGCCCTTGCTAGCCGGGGCCAACCGTGAAGAAACCCGGAGATTCGAACTCTTTCCGGGCAACCTGGTGCCGATCCACTGGCAGGATCTGGAGCGGATTCTCCGCAGCCAGCTCCCGCCCGATCAGGTCGACCGCATTATGGCCACTTACCCGGCGACACCTTCCGGCCAGCGCGCCCTGGCCTCGGACCTCACCTTCATCTTACCCACCCGCCATTTCGCCGAGCGCCATTCCGCCGCGCATCCGACCTGGTACTACAGCTTTGACTACGGCCACCCGGTGCTGGGCGCATGTCATGCGCTGGATCTCGCGTTTCTATGGCCAGTACGCGGCATTCTGGGACTACTCGTACGAGGTGGCCCGATGAGGGGCGCGCGCGCTGCGCTTGGCAATCGCATCAAGGCAAACTGGATTCATTTTGTCCGTAATGGCTGTGCGCTGCCCGATTGGCTTCCCTATGCGGCCGATACGCCTAACGTGCGGCGGTTCAATCTGACGGACGAGATGGTATCGGGGCCCGATCATGAGCGTTACGCCGCCTGGGCCGGTCGCGACGTCGGACCGGGGCTCACGACGACCTTGGGCTGATTCGTTATGGTATTGCGGAAGATTCAAGAGAGCACGTTACCGCACCTCATTCATGCCTTTTTGCAAAAAACTCCCAAATCAAAGAGTCAATTCTGCGCAAGAGTAATAGCCCCGGGTACGCCCCCCCTGATTCTTGAGCTACCTATCGGCTTTTCAGTCATGAGCGCAGCCTACTGTGGAGGATCCAGAGCCACTTCAGGCTCTGGTGTTTCTGGCGCATGCAGATCGGCGTAGATGCTCTCTGCCAGCACAATATCCTCATCCGTCAGGTGCTGGAACAAGCCCGTCCGCTTACGCTTGGAGACACGCCCGCTGTTCTCATAGATCACCCCGACAAGCAGCTCAAGATCCCGGTTCGACAGATCCAGCTCGCGATTCAGTTGCTCTTTGAACCTGTCACGCCGGACCAGATGGTTGACCTCATCGCGCATGAGCCCATCGAGGACTCGCGCGGCGCTTTTATTGACCTCGCCTTGCAGATCAGTGAAGTCCAGGTGGGCGAACAGATGAGCATGCGCCTCATCCAGTTCAGGGTCGCTGGCCAAGTCCCTCCGGTGGTACTGCGTGGCGCCAAGTAGCCGTCGCGACAACGCATCGAGCGTGCCGATGTAACTGTCCAGGTTGACCAGAAGGCCGGCAGAAATGGGCAGAATGATGCCCTGTAGTTTGAGACCTTCATTGGCCAGAATGTCCTGCATGATGAAGCGGGACAACCGGCCGTTGCCGTCCATGAAAGGATGGATGTAGATGAAGCTGTGCGCGATCGCGTTTAGCTTCACTAGCGCTGGGGCATCACTGCGCATGACGCGCTCACGCATGACGAACCACTCCTCCATCATCTCAGGCACTTTTTCCGGCGACGGCGGGATCAGGTGGATGAGATCACCGCGGCCGAGCCAGTTTTGCAGATGCCTGTATGCGCCAATGGACGGATCGGGACGCCCAGTACCGAGGGCTATCCGGTGGATGTCGAACAGAAACTCTTCATCCAGCGGGCGCTGGCCCGCCTGTTCCAGCACTCGCACAAAGCGCAAGATTCGATCGGAAGCCGGGCGCTCGTGCTCGATCTCATAGGAGCTGCGAGTCTCGGTCGTCAGCAGGTATTGCGCCGCTCTGGCAACCTCGGTGACCGAGAAATCAACCATCTGACCATGCATACGCTCGACTATTTGCGCGTTCAAAAGACTGTCGTCTGCCCAGCCCTCGCGGCTAATCAGCGCTGAAAGCCGAGGCGTTCCCAGGAGATTCATCCGCACGCGATGCCTGCGCGACATCTCCTCTGGGCCGGTGAAATACTTCTCCGGAGGGAGCAGGTGCTCATAGGGAATGTTCTGGGCTGCATCGGGCAGAGGCAACGGGTGGCCTGCAATGTTCTCGCAGATATACCAGAGCCGGCGCAGATAGCCGCTGGCTGGCTTCTCAGCGATTGCAGCAGCCAGTTCGTCCCGGACAGCGGGAATTTGAAAGGCGCGCTCCAGGACGCCCAGATTTACCCCTTCGTACGAGAGCGCAAACAGCATCTGGTCGATGGGGCGCCGCTCTCTGGCGTATCCCTTGGCGAACATCTCTACCTTCACACCACCGGCGGACTGAGTGCGCGCCGGGCGCGAGCCTATGACACACTCATGATCAAGCGACACGCAGCGAAGATCGAGAGCGTTGATCAGCCAGCTGTATCCGGCTCGATCAATGGGTTGCCGCATGGAGAATTTCCTATAGGAAGCACGAGAAAATTATAATTTACACGATATCCCTGGAAAAAATTATAGCCAATTGCCCGACTCATGAGCACGACAGAGCGAGCCAAGGACAGGCAGTCGGGTGAAGCGGCAAAGGCCGAAATGACCCCCTGCGAAGCCTTTGCAGAGCGCACGGGCGGCGCTGCGCTTTATTCGCGATCCTTTCACGAAATCGCATACTGAATTCGCCCCTATCTTGTTACCCGATTGCCCTGCCAACGCCCCCTCGACACCCCATTCAGCAGAACGTCCTACTGGAGCAACAAGATTTTTCCTTTGCTGCTTTGGCATCGTGCGCTATTGGTATATTATGAATATCGTTCACAATAAAGAACGACCATGACCAAATTCATTGCGCCCGAAGACACACTCGACCTGAGCAGCCTGATTCATCCCGGAGACACGGTGCTCTGGGGCCAGGCCAACGCAGAACCGCTGCCATTGACGCAGGCGCTGATGAGCCAGCGTCAACGCATGGGGCGCTTCCGCGTCATGCTGGGCATTACCGACAGCGACACCTGCCGTCCCGAACATGCCGACTGCGTGGACTTCCTGTCCTATTGCGGAAGCGGTGCGAACCGGGCACTGGCCAAGGCAGGCGTACTGGACATCCTGCCCTGCCACTATTCGGAATTCCCGCAGATGATCCGTCACGGCTCGTTGCGGGTGGATGTGCTGATGCTGCAGCTGGCTCCGCCGGACGCCCAGGGCCGCTACAGCCTCGGCCTCGCCAACGAGTATCTGCTGGCGGCTCTGGAAACGGCTCGCGTCGTCATCGCCGAAGTCAACCAGGCCTGCCCATGGACTTATGGCGAGCGCTACCTCTACGAGGACGAGCTGGATGTCGTGCTGCACAGCGACCGACCGCCTCTGCAAAGCAGTCCCGTCCAGCCGGGCCTGGTGGAGCAGGCCATCGCCCGGCAAGTGGCCGAACGCATCGAGGATGGCTCCACGCTGCAGCTCGGTATCGGCGCCATTCCCGAAGCCGTGCTCCAGGCCCTCGACGGGCACCGTGAACTAGGCGTGCACTCGGGAACCATTGGCGACGGTGTCGCCGACCTGATCCGGCGCGGCATCATTACCAATTCACGCAAGACCCTGGACAAGGGCGCCACGATCGCCGGCGTACTCATGGGCAGCCGGGAACTGCATCGTTTCGCCCACCGCAACCCGCAGATCCGCCTGCGCTCCACCGACTACACCCACGCCCCGCAGATACTCGCCGGGCAGGATCGCCTGGTGGCCATCAACTCGGCCATCGAAGTCGATCTGAGCGGCCAGATCAACGCCGAAAGCGCCGCCGGCAACTACGTCGGAGCGCTCGGCGGAGCGGTCGATTTCCTGCGTGGCGCCCGCCGCTCCCGGGGCGGCCTGCCGATCATCGCGCTGCCCTCCATGGCCGGTCAGCGCAGCCGCATCGTTGCCCGGCTCAATGGCCCGGTCAGCACGCCTCGCTGCGACGCGGGGCTGATCGTCACCGAGTACGGTGTCGCCGACCTCCGCGGCCTGAGCCTCAAACAACGGGTGCGTTGCATGATCGAGATCGCCCACCCCCACTTTCGCGAACAACTGGAACGAGATGCCGCCAGCCTGTGAGCTGGCCCACTGGAGCCCCCATCATGAGACGAGCAGCAATTGTCGCCCCCCTGCGTACCCCGGTCGGCACCTTCGGCGGCAGCCTCCGCCCCCTGTCGGTCGAAGTCCTGGGCGCGCATGTCGTCAACGCGGTATTGGCCAAGAGCGGCCTGGATCCTGCCCGCATCGACGACATCGTCTTCGCCCAATCCTACGCCAGCAGTGAAACGCCCTGCGTAGGTCGCTGGATAGGCCTGCAGGCCGGCCTTCCCGTAGAGGTTCCCGGCATGCAGCTGGATCGCCGCTGTGGCGGCGGCCTGCAGGCGGTGCTCAGCGCCGCGATGATGGTGCAGACCGGGGCCGCCGACGTGGTGGTCGCCGGCGGTGTCGAAAGCATGAGCAATATCGAGTACTACACCACCGACATGCGCTGGGGCTCGCGCTCCGGCAGCGTCAAGCTGCACGACCGCCTGGAACGCGGCCGCGAACGCTCGCAGCCGGAAGAACGCTTCGGCTACATCTCCGGCATGATCGAGACGGCGGAAAACCTCGCCCGCACCTACGGCATCAGCCGCGAGGAATCCGATGCCTACGCAATCCGCAGCCATCAACGCGCGGCTCTGGCCTGGGCCGAAGGGCGTTTCGACGCCGAGGTGGTACCGGTCAGCGTGCCGCAGCGCAAGGGCGAGCCGATCCTCTTCAGCCGCGATGAAGGTATTCGCGCCGACGCCAGCCAGGACAGCCTTGGCAAACTGCGCACCCTGGCGCGCGATGGCACCGTGACCGCCGGTAACTCCAGCCAGCAGAACGATGCCGCGGCGGCCTGCCTGGTGGTCGCCGAGGACAAGCTGGCCGAGCTGGGCCTGGAGCCCATGGGCTTTCTGGTCGGCTGGGCAGCTGCCGGTTGCGAACCCTCGCAGATGGGTATCGGGCCAGTGCCTGCCGTGCAGAAACTGCTGGCCAGGACCGGCCTGAGCCTGGAGCAGATGGATCTGGTGGAACTCAACGAGGCCTTTGCCTGTCAGGTGCTGGCAGTGCTCAAGGGCTGGCAATGGAGCGACACCGACCGCCTGAACGTCAACGGTTCCGGCATATCCCTCGGTCACCCCATCGGCGCAACCGGCGTGCGCATGCTCACTACCCTGCTGCACGAACTGCAGCGTCGTCAGGGCCGCTATGGCCTGGAGACCATGTGCATCGGTGGCGGCCAGGGCCTGGCGGCGATCTTCGAACGATTTTGAGCGTTAACCTGGCACCCTGGATGCACGGCTTGGGGTGCCAGGTCTTTTTGTGGCCCCCCTTGACCGTCGACAACCCGGCATCAACGCCTCGCTTTTATCGCACAGGTACAGGCGATGCATGCGACGCGACCACCAACACCCGCCGGGAGACACCATGTCGAATCGTTGTCGTCCGCAAGACTGCTGGATCGAGAGCCCCCACGGCGGGATGTTCGCCCGGAGATGGATGCATGAAACATCCCCCAGCTCCGAACCGCCCATCGTGCTCTTCCACGACTCCCTGGGTTGCGTCGAGTTGTGGCGCGACTTCCCCGAGAAGCTTTGCATGGCCAGCGGACGCACGGTCATCGCCTATGATCGCCTGGGATTCGGCCGCTCGGATGTGCACCCCGGTGGCTGGACGGCCCGGTTCATTCGCGACGAGGCGGAACGCTATTTCCCACGGGTAAAGGACGCGCTGGGCATCGGCACCTTCGTCGCGTTCGGTCACAGCGTCGGTGGCGGTATCGCCGCGCACTGCGCAGCTCACATGCCGGAGCAGTGCCAGTTTCTGGTGACGGAGTCGGCGCAGGCCTTTGTCGAGGACAGGACGCTGCAGGGCATACGTGCAGCGGAAGCGGCATTCCAGGCACCCGGCCAGCTGGAACGCCTGAAGAAATACCATGGCGAGAAGGCACAGTGGGTGTTGCAGGCCTGGACACGAACCTGGCAATCGGAGGCCATGCGCAACTGGGATCTGCAAGGCGCGATCCACTCCATCGGCTGTCCAACGCTGGTGATCCATGGCGAGCTGGACGAGTATGGCTCGGAGCGCCATGCCCAGCGAATCGGCACCCTGGCCGGTGATCTTGCGCATGTTCTGCTGATCGAGAACTGCGGACACGTGCCGCATAGAGAACGCGAAGAACTGGTTCTCAAGACCGTCGCACAGTTTCTGCTGAACGACGGTCTTCTGCTTTAGCGGATCGGAATAGCTTCCTATCCCTTGCGCTCAACGCCCCTTGAACACCGGCTTGCGCTTCTCGCGGAAGGCGTTGACGGCCTCCTGGTGATCCTCGGTCAGGTTGGACAAAGCCTCATAGGCAAGCGACGCATCGATCACCGAGGTCACCACCTGCTTGAGCGCGATGTTGATCGACGCCTTGGTCCACTGAATTGCATTGGCTGCACCATTGGCAAGCCTGCTCGCCATTTCCTGAACTTTGACATCCAGCTCTTCCGGCGCCACGGCATAGTTGATCAGGCCGATCTTCTCGGCCTGCTCGGCACTCAGCGCATCGCCGGTCAGCAGGTACTCCTTGGCCTTGGCGAACCCCACCAGTTGCGGCCAGATGGCTGCGCCGCCATCGCCCGCAACGAAGCCGACCGCCACATGGGGATCACCGATCTTCGCCGGCAGCGCTGCGTAGGTGATGTCACAGAAGAGCGCCAGCGTGGCTCCCAGGCCGATGGCATGGCCGTTGACCTTGGCGATGATCGGCTTCTGGCAATCGAGCATCGAGAAGACGATCTGCTTGCCTCTGCGCATACTGTCAACAAAGCGCTGTGGCTCGTCGATGACCTTCTGCATTTCCTCGATATCACCGCCCGCGCTGAATGCCCGACCGGCGCCCGTGAGGACGATGACCTTGGTATCGGCATCATGGCCCGCCTCGATAAAGACCCGGGCCAGCTCTTTATCCATGTCGTCATCGATGGCATTGAGTGTGTCCGGGCGATTAAGGGTAATGGTCAGAATGCCATTGTCACGCTCAAGCCTGAGCGCCTGGTAGCTGGAGAAATCCATCGATTGTCCTCGTCTTCACGGCCCATTCGGAGCCTGTTATCGGCCTTGCGGATCCAGATTTCGAACATCTGAAGTCGCACCCGGCTGCCTCGCACGAGAGGCAGCCCAATCTTCACGTGTTCCTCTCATCCAGCCTGACATGGCGTTCCCACCGGCCCGCCTGCAGCGGGATGGTGGATCACCGACGGTAGTAGCGTCAGGCCGTCCTTTGCACGGCGATGCCCTCCTGGCCCCCGTCCTCCTGCAACCACGCTCGCAACAGCAGCTTCTGCAGCTTGCCGTTGATCGTCACCGGAATACTCTGCAGAACCACGATCCTTCCCGGGCGCTTGTAGGGCGCCAGCTCGTTCTTGAGGTAGCGTTGCAATCCCGCCATGTCCAGACGCTGTCCGGGGCGCAGCTCGACGAACGCCACGACCTCCTCGTTACCACCCTCCTCGGGGCAGCCCACAACGGCCGACAACTGGATACCAGGCCAGGCATTGAGGACGGACTCGACCTCCACGGGATAGACATTGAAGCCGGAGCGAATGATCAGATCCTTGGTGCGCCCCACGATGAACAGCGCCCCTGTGTCGTCGACGCGTCCGAGATCGCCCGTCATGAGCCAGCCATCGGCCGACAGAACCTCGCGGGTCGCCTCGGGATTGCGGTAATAACCCCGCATCACTCCCGGGCCCCGTATGTGGATCGCCCCAACCTGGCCGGACGACACTTCCTGACCGGCCTCGTCCAGCAGACGCAGTTCGACCCCCGAGTTACGATGCCCCGAGGAATCGTCATCGCGCGGTTCGTCGACCCGAGTGATGAACATCGAGCCGGCATATTCCGTCATACCGTAGCCCTGATGGAGCGGCATGCCGAAGGCTGCCTCCACCTCGCGCTTCACGGCCATGTCCAGCGACGCGCCGCCCGAATAGAGATAGCGCAGCGCCGGAGCATGCAAACGGGCTCCCGTCTTTTTCAGGTGCTCGAGCACCCGGGTGAAGAGCGTTGGAACCCCCTGGAACGTGGTGATGCCCTCATGCTGCAGAACCTCGAGCAGACGCTCGGGGGTGAAACGCCGTTCGAGCGACAGGCATGCGCCAGCGTACAGCGTGGACAGCAGGACAGTGGCGAAGCCGAAGATATGCGCCAATGGCAGCACACCATAGACCCGATCCGCCGTCCCCAACCCACGCGAGGCGCAGGACACGCGAGCGAAGTGCAGCAGCCCCTGGTGGCTCACCATCACGCCCTTCGGCGCCCCGGTGGTTCCCGAGGTGTAGAGCAAGGCCGCCACGTCGCGGGCCAGCGCTTCATCCTCACGCGCCACATCGTCCTGGGCCGCCAGCAGGGAAAAGCCCGCGAAGAACTCGTCGCCCGGCCAGGAGGAGGC
This sequence comes from Pseudomonas sp. B392_1p, assembly GCF_052245235.1. Lineage (NCBI taxonomy): Bacteria > Pseudomonadati > Pseudomonadota > Gammaproteobacteria > Pseudomonadales > Pseudomonadaceae > Pseudomonas > Pseudomonas sp. B392_1p. The sequence goes on along the minus strand of NZ_JBQPXM010000010.1, from coordinate 92,865 downwards.
GCCCAGCCTGGCCGCATGGGCTTGCGCATCGGTCGACACGGTGGAACTGAACAGCATCAGACGCGGCTGACAGTGGCTTCGTATCGACGAGATCTCGCGCTCGCTCAGTCGCGCATTGACGTTGATCGGCCAGGCTCCCAATTCGGCGCAGGCGAATGTCAGCGCCACCTGCTGCACGCAGTTCTCCGCGACCAGCATGACCCGGTCGCCGCGGGCGACCCCCGCCTCGGCCAGGCGCCCCGTCGCCAACACGATCGCGTGCCACAGCTCGGCGTAGGTCAGTTGCCACTCGGGATCGCGCAGGGCCGCAGAGGCGCCCCCATGCGTAGCCCAAATGCGCACGACATCGCTGATTCGCGACGCATTTTCCAGGAGCGCCCGTACCGCCATGGTCTCGACCTCAGACCGGATCCCAGGAGAACACATCCCCGGAACGCTCGACCGGGATGAACGAGCCCTTGAGCGCCGGCATGCCGTGCTCGGCCAGGCTTTCCGGCGTCCAGCCCTCGGAACGCTGCACCGAACGAACCGGACGCGGCTGGCTCATGAGGAAGATCTCGTTGTTGCGTACCGCGAAGACCTGCGCGTTGACATCCGCGGCCTGATCACTGGCCAGGTACACGCAGATGGGCGCGATCTTGGCGGGGGTCATCTGCTTGATCTTCTCTACCCGCGCCTGCTGCTCCGGGGTATCCGTCGGAATGGCGCCGATCATGCGGCTGAACGCGAACGGCGCCACGCAGTTCGAGCGCACGTTGAACTTCTGCATGTCCAGCGCGATGGACTTGGACAGCGCCATGATGCCCAGCTTGGCGGCGTTGTAGTTGGCCTGCCCCAGGTTGCCGATCAGGCCGGAGGTCGAGGTCATGTGCACGAAGCAGCCCGACTCCTGCTCCTTGAAGTAGTTCGCCGCGGCACGGCTGACATAGAAGGAGCCGTACAGGTGAACCTTGAGCACCGAATCGAATTCCTCGGCGCTCATCTTGTGGAAGAAGCGATCGCGCAGGATGCCTGCGTTGTTCACCACGCAGTCGATGCGACCGAACTGCTGGACGGCCTGGTCGACCATGCGAGCGGCAGCGCCCGCGTCGGAAACGCTGTCGGTATTGGCCACGGCCTCTCCGCCCGCGGCGACGATCTCGTCCACCACACGCTGCGCCGGCCCCACATCGACCCCTTCGCCGGTCACGGAAGCGCCCACATCGTTGACGACAACCTTGGCGCCATGACGGGCCATGAGCAGCGCGATATCGCGCCCGATGCCACCGCCAGCGCCTGTAACCAGCACTACCTTGCCTTCGACCATTGCCATACGTGATTCCTCCGTCGCACCGAGGCAGCGCCAAACCGGGCACCTCGGCTCTGCCTATCTATAGTGCCTGCCGACAGCGATGCCAGCTGGCTCCGAAAACGCTTGCGAGAGCATAATAATGAACGATATTCCTATATGCAAACGCAAGTTGTGCTATAGAAGCTAAAGCCGAAGGCCTCATCGTGGCGGACGACCACCAGTCGAGCCGGCATGCGCCGGCCTGGAGAGGAAAAATCATGGTTCCCAGAATGGACAGTTACATGTAAACGCTATTTGATATACTGCACACTTAATCGCATCTCGACATACAGCGCGACATTTCTCCCACTCAAAAGGGATATTTCATGAAAAAAAGGGAAAACGACGTGGGTGCCACTGAAACGCCGGCTTCGATGGGCCCTCGATCAGTTACCCGGATTCTCGGTCTCTTCGAGGTTCTGGCAAAATCTCCCGACGGACTCTCCCTGGCGGAACTCAGCAACAGCCTCGAATCCCCCAAGAGCAGCCTGTTGACGCTCCTGAGGCCCCTGGTCGCAGAGGGCTACCTGAACCATGCCAACAGCCGTTATCACCTCGGCCCATTCATCTACCGGCTCTCCGGCAACATCCTGGCCACGCGCAACTTCCCCAGGATGATGCGCTCGTACCTGCAGGAACTGGCGGACAAGACGGGGGAAAGCGTCTACCTCTCGGTCATCGACATGGACTCGCAGATGGTCACCCATATCGACGGCATCGATTCGCAGAATCCGGTGCGCTACGTCTCCCCGCTCGGCGCACCTCGCCCCCTGCACTGCACCGCCCCCGGCAGGCTACTGCTGGCCTACCAGGACGAGAAGGTTCAGGAGCGCTATCTACGCACCGCCAAGCTCAAGGCCATGACCTGGCGGACGGTGACCGACCGCAGCACGCTGAAGAAGCAGCTCAAGGAAATCCGCGAAAGCGGCATCTCGATCAGCATCAGCGAACTCAGCGAAGGCGCCGCCGGTATTGCCGCCCCGGTGTTCGATACCGATGGCTCCGTTGCAGCAGCCCTGGTCATCGCCGCTCCGGCGGAACGCATGCAGCACAAGATCAACGATCTGCGCCCGATGCTGATGGAAATGGCAGCCGAGGCCTCAGGGCATCTGAAAAGCTGAGTTACCCACACCCTCCGCCAATCAAGGGCGGAGGGTGCGCTTTCCATCTCCCACCGCAGCTTCTCGGAAGCCTGCATGCTGCTTCGTAGAACGCTTCCTTCACTCCCGGATCAGGGAAAGGGTTTGCCTTTTCCATCCCCATGGGAACGCAAGATCAAGCCGTAGCCGCAGCGGCACGCTCAAACAGACGAGCGGCGATCAGTGCGCCCGACTCATTGGCCTGCCAGGGCAGATCCAGTTTTCCCGTATCCATGACGGCCTCGAAACCTGCAAGCAGCGCCTCGGCCGAGTCAAATGCACGCCCCTCGGTCTGCCCCACAACTACGCGAGAAAGATGCTGCCCCACACTGTGGAACAACTCGCCATTGGCAGGACATAGCTGGTGCGCGAACAAGGTGATGGACTCTGCGACATACTGTGGTGCCATCATTTCAGCAAGCCCATCCGGCACATCCTGGCCATCCCAGGCGCGCGTAGCAGCCACTGGCGCCACGCAGTTGACGCGAATCCCATGCTCCTGACCTTCGCCGGCCAGGTACTTGGCAAATCCCGACATCGCTGACTTGGCCATAGAGTATGCCGGCATGCCGCCTCGCCCCCAGAGACCCGCAGCGGAGTTGATCAGCACCATCCGTGCGTATTGCTGCGCCCGGAAGATCGGCCAGCATTGGCGCGCCAGCTCCCAGCTACCCACGGCGTTCGTATTCATGCTGGCATGGAAACCTTCCTGAGTAGCGTCCTCAAAACTGGTCATCGGCATCACCGGGCTGGCGTTATGGATGACGATATGCACACCACCCAGCGCGACTGCTGCGGCAACCGTCTCACGCACCCCCTCGGCACTGCCGATATCGGCGACAACCGGAACGGCACGACCACCCGCAGCGATGATTTCGTCAACGACCTCTTCTGCCGGCGCTCTGTCACCACCTTGGGTACCTATAAGCTGGCAGCCATAATCATTGACCACTACTGCTGCGCCCCTTGAGGCGAGGCTCAGGGCGATTGCCCGCCCCAGCCCACGACCGGCCCCGGTGACAATGGCAACCTGGCCATCAAAACGAAGTTCCTGCGTGCTCATTGGATTCTCCTTTCTTGTAGTAAGAGGAGCCCGCGCAATACCCGCCGCATACGTGTCGACCGGTGAGCAGGCTCCGTGCCGCTTACAGGTCGTGCGCGCACGACACCTGAATCGAGCGCGCGTAGCGCGAACGGTGAAATTCAAGCCCGCCCCACCAGGTATTACTCAGCACCAACCGCCGATAGTGATGACCGACCCGATACTCTTCGGTGATGCCATAGCCGCCATGCAACTGAATGCCCTGAGCCGTGACGATTTTCGCACTGCGCATGACCTGCGCCTTGCAGCCGGAAATGGTGGTGCTGCGCTCGTCGTCACCTGCACCCGCCTCCAGCACGGCAAGCCCGCGATGAAGGCTCGCACGGGCCTGCATCGTTTCAATGGCCATATCGGCCATGCGATGCTGCAGCGCCTGGAAGCTGCCGATCAGCACCCCGAACTGCTTGCGCGTCTTGAGGTACTCGGCGCACAGGACGAGCACATCCTCCATACCTCCGACCGTCTCCGCACACTGCTGCACGATCACTTCGTCCACCGCCCTCTGCAGCCCGGCATGGGCAGCGCCCTCGGTGCCCAGCAGCGCTTCGGCGGCAACGACCACGTCCTGCAACACCAACTCCGCGGCCGGGGTTCCGTCCAGCAGGCTGACGGCCTCCAACGACACACCGGGGGCGTCACGCTGAACCAGGAAAATCGAGATCCCCTCGGGCTCTGCGCAGTCGCCGGCGCTGCGCGCCACCACCAGCAGCCAGTCGCTCTGCATGGCGCCGACCACCACGCTCTTGCGGCCATTCAGCACATAGCTGCCATCACCCTGGCGCTGCGCACGGGTCGCCACCCAGGCAACATCGCCGCGTGACTCCGGCTCACTGTGCGCCACAGCAAACAGCTTCTCACCCGCTGCAAGGGCTGGCAGCAGTTCAGCTTTTTGGGCAGCGTCAGCACAGTGCTGAATGACGAAAGTCGGAAACAGGCAGCCCTGCAGATAAGGCTCCAGCAGCAACCCACGCCCCAGTTCCTCGGCGAGAATTGCAGCTTCGACATGGCCAAAGCCTACGCCGCCAAATTCCTCCGGCATGGCCACAGCCAGCCAGCCCATATCGGCCATCTCACGCCATACCTCAGGCGAGAAACCACCCCTCCTGGCGATCTCTTCGCGCTTGGCGAAGGTGTAGCTTTTTTCCATGAAGCGCCGGGCGCTTTCTTGCAGCATGCGCTGCTCATCGCTCAGATTGAAATCCATGCCATTCCCCTTAAAGACCAAACAGTGCCTTGGCAATGATGTTGCGCTGAACCTCAGCGGCACCGCCGTAGATCGAGCAGGCACGACGATAGAACAGCTCGGCACCAAGGCCCGGCGCGAAGTCCGGCCCCACGAAGCTGCGCCCGCGAAGTTCGCGCTCTTCATTCGGATCGGGGTAGTGAACGGGGCCGTAGTCGCCCAGCACCTCCACCAGCATTTCCGTGAGTTTCTGATGCAGTTCCGAGCCGCGCACCTTGAGCATCGAGCCAATGGCCATGCCCCCGGTCTGCTCATTCACACCAAGGTGCAGAACCCGCTTGACCGCCATGTCGATAGCCAGCACTTCCAGCTCGTACTCGGCCAGGCGATTGGCAAATACCGGATCCTGAATCAAAGGCTGCCTACCCGCGCGCTCCTGCGAAGCGTAACGGCGGATCTTGGCCAGATAGCGCTTGAGCGCAGGTGACTCGGCGCCGAGAAACGCTCGCTCATTGAAAAGCAGGAATTTGGTGTAGCCCCAACCTTTGTTCACCTCACCCACGAGGTTCTCAGCGGGCACCCGCACGTTGTCGAAAAACATCTCGGCCAAATGATTGCTGCCATCGAGGCTGGTGATCGGTCGCACCGTCACGCCGGGCGTTTTCATATCAACCAACAGGAAGGAAATACCCTTCTGCGGCTTGGCCTCGGGATCGGTACGCACCAGCAGGAAGCACCACTCCCCCCAAATCCCGTTACTGGTCCAGATCTTCTGGCCGTTGACGATGTAATGGTCGCCGTCACGAATCGCGGTGGTACGCAACGATGCCAGATCAGAGCCTGCTTCGGGTTCCGAAAAGCCCTGCACCCAATACACCTCCCCCTTCTGGATCGGCGGCAGGAAGCGACATTTCTGCTCCTCGGTACCAAATTCGCAGATCACCGGCCCCATCAGGGTGACCCCCTGCTGGTTGGGCGACGGAGCACCCGCCAGATAGCACTCCTCCTCGAAGATATAGCGCTGCTCAGCAGTCCAATCGGTTCCGCCATATTCCCTGGGCCAGAAAGGCACCGACCAGCCACGGGTTTCGTGCAGGATGCGCGTCCATTTCAGCGAGTCGTCGTCGCCAGGCAGGTAGCCCTGCTGTCCACGCCAGGCCATGTCGGCCGGCAGATGCTCGCGCAGGAAGGCCCTGACCTCTTCACGGAATGCTTCATTGGCGGCATTGGGTTGAAAATTCATGTTCGAACCTCACTCAGCGGAAAGAAATCGTGTGGCCACCGTCCACCGCGATCGTCTGGCCATTGATATAGCCACCGGAAGGAGATGCGAGCAGCACGGCCAGACCTGCAAGCTCCTCCACCTCGCCAAAGCGCTGTGATGGGTTGCGCCCCCGGTACCAGTTCACCATGGCCTCATCCTCCCACTGGGAGCGAGCCATCTCCGTCTTGAAGGTGCCCGGCGCAATACAGTTGGCGGTGACGCCCTTGCTGGCGAACTCGTTGGCCATGTTGCGCACCAGCTGCATGTCGGCGGCTTTGGTCAGGCCATAGGTGCCGGTCATCGGGTCGCCGAGCAGGCCGACGATGGAGGCCACCACGATGAAGCGCCCATAGCCACGCTCCAGCATGCCCGGCATGGTCATCTGAGTCAGCCAGATGCTGCTCTGCACATTGACCTGCATGAACTTGTTGAAGGTCTCCTCCGACAGATCCAGCACAGAGCCGACCCAGGGATGAATGGCGGCGTTGGCCATCACGATGTCCACCCGCCCCCAGGTCGCCAGGGTGGTATCAACCAGATGCTGCAGCTCTTCCTTGCGACCGATATTGCACGGCACGGCGATCGCTTCACCGCCCGCGGCACGGATCTCCGCCACTGCCGCCTCACAGGCGTCGGCCTTGCGCCCGGAGATCACCACCTTGGCGCCATGCTCCGCCATACCCTTGGCACTCGCCAGCCCCAGACCACGGCTGGAACCGGTGATGATCGCCACTTTGCCGCGCAGATCGAACAAGGAAGATGCTGTCATCGTAACCTCTTTCAAATTATTCGCTATGCGAATACATTATCCACAATGTGAATTCAGACTATACTCCGAAAACCTTTTGCGAGCACAACCCGATGAGCCCAGCACTCCCCAACGAGCCCCTCCCCGAGGGCGAAAAGGATCGGCAGTACGTGACCGCCCTGGCCAGGGGCCTGCAGATCCTGCGCTGCTTCAGCCACGAGAAACCCGAGCTGACACCACAGGAAATCGTGCGCATGACCGGCCTGCCACAGCCCACCGTGTGGCGCCTGTGCCATACGCTGACCAAGGAAGGCTTCATCGTCTGCGCGGGGGACAACCAGCGCATGGCGCTCGGCCTGCCCGCGCTCGCCCTCGGCTATGCCGCACTGGTTCGCCAGTCCCTGCCGAAGATCGCGCTGCCGCACATGCAGGCCCTGACGGACAGTTGCCGCATGGGCATGTCGCTGGCAGTTCGCGATGGCCTGGACATGCTCTACATCCAGCGCACCCACGGCGACTTCGTGTACATGAACGACCCCGTCGGCGCGCGGCGTCCGTTTGCCCTGGCCCCGACGGGATGGGCCTGCTTCGCCGGCTACGACGCCGGCGAACGCAGCGAAGTGCTCGACGCCTTGGAACGGCAGAATCCGGCGTCCCTGCCCGCTACCCGCACCCACCTTGAACAGGCAGCCGAGCAATACGCACAGCACGGTTTCGTAACCAGCATCGGCGTCATCCACGAACACCTCAATGTCATCGCCGTCGCCATCCGCTCACCCAGAAGCGGAACCCTCTACGGGCTCTCCGCATCGGGCCTGGCCACCGAGTGGCCGAAGGAAAGGCTGATGGCGATCGGCCCGGAACTCGTCGACATGGCCCGGCAGCTCGCTGTCGCAGCTGACTGAGCCGCTCAAGCCCCCCATGAAAGGAGATTACCTGTGCCAACCAACCGTCCTCTGATCCTCGTCACCGGCGCCACCGGCGCCCAGGGTGGCGCCACCGCACGCGAACTACTCGCTGCGGGTTACCAGGTGCGCTTTCTCACGCGCAATCTCGATACGCTTGCCGCACAAGCATTGATCGCACTAGGAGCCGAAGGCGTTACCGGCGACATGGAAGATGCCGCCTCCGTAGCCGCCGCCATGCAAGGCACCTACGGTGTGTTTTCGGTGCAAATACCCGACTCGGCGGGCACCGATGCGGAACGCCGCCATGGCCAGGCCCTGGTCGATGCCGCCCTGGCGGCCGGGGTCACCCATTTCGTCCACACGTCGGTATGCGAAGCCGGCAAGCACACCGGCTTTCCCCGCTGGGAAAGCGGCTACTGGTGGCAGAAATACTGGACGGACAAATGGGATGTGGAAGAGGCAGTGCGCAATGCCGGCTTCCCGTTCTGGACGGTGCTGAAACCGGCTTTCATGATGGACAACTTCGCCCAACCCAAAGCGCAGTACATGTTTCCCCATCTACAGCAGGGGAAAATCATCACCGCCCTGCTCCCGGCCACTCGCATGCAGCTGATTGCCGCCGATGACGTGGGCGTTCTTGCCCGTGCAGCACTCGACTCCCCGGAGCGTTTCAAGCACAAGAACATCGACCTTGCGGCAGAGGCCCTGACCATGGAAGAGGTCGCCGCCACCCTGGGCCGCGCGCTGGGCAAATCGGTTTCGGCTCAGTCCCTCACCCCGGAGGAGGCGATAAAGGCCGGGTTGTTCCCCGGCTGGGTACGCTCCCAGGAATGGACCAACGAGGTCGGTTATCGAGCCGACATCGATGCGCTCAACGCCGATCTTGGCAGGCACGGCATCACGCTCATCCCCTTCGCTCAGTGGATCGAACGGCATGCCGGCGAAATCCGCATCGACGCCTGAGCACCACACCTCCAGGAGACGGCTATGGAGCTGAACAGTAACGTCAGCGCAGTGGTGGTAGGCGGTGCATCGGGCATGGGAGAGGCGACCGTGCGAGCCCTGCGTTCGCAGGGGGTCCATGTCGCCATCCTCGATCTGGACGAGGACAAGGGAAAGGCGGTGGCCGCAGAAACGGGCGCCGCGTTCTTTCGCACCAACGTCACCGACGAAGAGAGCGTTATCGGCGGCTTCGAGTCCGCTCGCGCGGTCAATGGGCAGGAACGCATCCTGGTCACCACCCCCGGAGGTGGCGGCCTCTCCTACACCGCCTGGCGCGACGCCGAGTCAGGCGCCATTCGCCGCCATGACTTCCAACGCTTCAACCGGATCATTTCCCTGAACCTCAGCGGCACCTTTCTCTGCGCCTCCGTAGCGGCCGCCGGCATGATGAATCTCCCCTCGGAACTCGGTGGCGACAGAGGCGTCATCGTGATGACCTCGTCGGTCGCCTCGAAGAACGGGCCAGCCGCGACGATCGCCTATGTCGCCGCCAAGGCTGGCATCGACGCCATGACATTGTCGATGGCCAGGGATCTCGCGCCAGAGGCGATCCGCGTCAACACCATCTTGCCCGGCAGCTTCGAAACCCCGCTGATCGCCTCGGTTCCAGAGAACTACAAGGCCGGCATGCGCGACTGGAACCTTCATCCCAAGCGCTTCGGGCACCCTGACGAATACGCCATGCTGGCCCTACACATCATCGAAAACAGCTACCTGAATGCCGCCCTGCTACGCCTCGATGGCGGCGCCCGCGTCTGACCGATCGTGTCTGACCAGACCGCATCCAACCTCACCAAGAGCATCCCCATGACCAATCTCTACGATCTTCCCGACGACATCCTGGTCACCGCCGAAGGCGGCCTGCGCATCATCACCCTCAACCGGCCGGACGACCTCAATGCGTCGACGACCGAGATGCTGTTTACCTATCCCAAGCTGTTCCGAGCCCTGGCCGAGGATCCTGAAGCCAAAGTCGTCATTCTGACTGGAGCCGGTCGGGCATTCAGCGCTGGCGGCGACATGAACCATTTCGCCAAAACCCTCGACGACGGCGACTTCGCACGGGCCGTACAGGAGAACTCCCGCCGCACCATTCACAACTTCATCGACCTACCCATCCCCGTCATCGCAGCAGTGAACGGCCCGGCGGTCGGCTGGGGGGCAACCATGGCGACACTCTGCGACATCGTGCTGATGTCCGAGAAATCCTTCATGGCAGAACCCCATATCAACATCGGGCTGGTGGTAGGTGACGGCATATCCGTAGCCTGGCCGCTCTACACCAGCCTGCTGCGGGCCAAGGAACTCATTTTTACCGGCGACCGCATAACTCCGCAGCAAGCCGTCGAGTTTGGCCTCGCCAACCGAGTGGTGGCGCCGGAGAAGCTGATGGAGGAGGCTCGGGCTTTGGCTGAAAAACTACTTAAGCAGCCGGCCCAGGCATTGCGTGAAACCAAGAAACTAATGAACCTGTACCTGCATCGCTCTGCAGCCCAGATGCTCGATGCCACCCTCGGCCGCCAGCTGGCTGCAACGATGAGTGCCGAGCACCACAGCATTGCCACGAACTTCATCGCCCAACAAAAGCGTCAACAACAACCCTAAATGACTCTCAGGAAATACCCGACTCCCATATGCCCCCAAAGTGCTCCAAATGCTGGTCAGCGTGCTGACTCAAGCGTCCGTATTTCAGAGATGCAGCGTGACAATGGTTTCTCGAATCGATCACTTGGTATACCTATAGTCACAGCAACTCAAACATGCACAGCCCCTGCCGACCGTCAGTTGCCAGGTATACAAAAGGGCGATCTATGGGCTAATGCCGATCAGTTAAGAGGAATGCCTCGCGCCCTATGTAGGGCCGCGAGGTTTTTTGTCGTAGGACGGGCAGTCGAAGGCTTGTCCGCCGGCGGTGCTGTCCCGGAATCATGGTGGACATGGCGCTCTCACGCATCCATCTCCCGACGCTTAACTGACAGGCATTAACCTATGGGCCGCCCTAATGAGATAGTCATCCCCAGACACCCTGCGAAGGCCGACCTTCGCAGGGTGTTTTATTTCCGAAGACCATCACCATGAACAACGCAGCATTGATCGGTACTGATCTGGGCAAGCACGGTTTTCATCTACATGCCCAAGATAATTCGGGCGGAAGGTCATGCGCCAAAAGGCTACACGCCAACAATTGTTGCGTGTGCTGATCAACCTACTGCCTTATACGGTTCCCATGGAGGCTTGCACAGGCACTCACTTCCTAGCGCGCGCAATTCAAGCACTAGAAAATGAGGTCAAGCTGATCTCGCCGCAGTTCGTGCGACCGTTCGTGCAAGGCAACAAGAACGACTTCATCGATGCACAAACCATCTGTGATGGTTGCCTGGCATGGCTGTCATGAAACGATTTGAACGGCCCACCGGCCCGAGCGAAGAACCTGAATTTAAAATCGGCTCATCAAGCCGTTGGCCTTTTCAGGACCGCCAGGCACGACTCTCGTCGTGGCGCGGGCATGCTCCAAGTAGACGACGGATAGATTCAAACAAGCCAAACATCCATCGCTGATCAGCATTGCAAAAACGGGGGTGGCCATAGATTCTAATCCGACACCCTAACCCCATGCGCCTGCTGATCAGCATGGTACGAAGAGCGCACCAGCGGGCCGGATGCAATATTCTTGAAGCCCATCTTCTGCCCCTCTTCGGCGAGCCATGTGAAGGTGTCTGGATGAACGAAGCGCTGCACCGGCAGGTGGTTGCGCGACGGCTGCAGGTACTGGCCAAGGGTGAGCATATCGATGTCGTGCTCGCGCATGTGCTGCATGGCTTCGATCACTTCCTCGTCGGTCTCACCAAGGCCGAGCATCAAGCCAGACTTGGTAGGCACGTGCGGCACCAGCTGTTTGAACTTCTGCAGTAGGTCCAGCGACCACTCGAAGTCAGAACCAGGACGCGAGGCACGGTACAGCCGCGGTACTGTTTCCAGATTGTGATTGAAGACATCCGGTGGCTCGGCAGCGGTGATTTCCAGCGCTACATCCATGCGCCCGCGGTAGTCCGGCACCAAAGTCTCCAGCTGCACACCGGGGCTCAGCTTGCGGATCTCGCGCAGGCAGTCCGCGAAGTGCTGGGCCCCGCCATCGCGTAGATCGTCGCGGTCCACCGAGGTGATAACCACGTACTTCAAACGCAGGTCGGCAATGGCCACGGCAAGGTTTCTCGGCTCATCCAGATCCAGCGGCTTGGGGCGGCCGTGGCCAACGTCGCAGAACGGGCAACGACGGGTGCAGATGTCGCCCATGATCATGAACGTGGCGGTACCGCCGCTAAAGCACTCCCCAAGGTTCGGGCAGGAAGCTTCCTCGCAGACACTGTGCAATTTGTGCCTGCGTAGAAGTTGCTTGATGCGGTCAACCTCCGGAGAGACCGGCACGCGCACGCGAATCCAGTCAGGCTTCTTTGGCAGTTCCTCGGTGGGGATGATCTTCACCGGAATCCGCGCGACCTTATCGGCGCCACGCAGCTTGATTCCGGCTTCCACCTTGGCTGGGCCTTTACCCGTCACTTCTTTGCTCATCGCGATGCGATTCAGCTTTTACTCCAGCGCAAGGCAAGGAAACGCCTCAGTTCCATCGTCACCTCCATATCTTCCGGAGTACCGCCGAAGCCGCCATGCGGCATCGCCTCGAAGACGTGGAGTTCGGCTTCGACACCGGCCTTGCGCAGCGCACGGTGCATGCGCACCGTGGCCGACAACAGCAGATCGCGCGTGCCGGACTGAAGGAAGGTTGGCGGGAAGCTGGCGTCGAACTGGCCGAGCACGGGGGAAACGTAAGGGTGGTCCAGCGGCGTGTCGCCGGCATAAAGCCGGAGCATTTCGGGTACCGGCGTCGGCAGCACCGGGTCGATGCCAAGCAGGGTATGGAGGGTGTCGCCGCTATTGGTGAGGTCTACGCCGGGAGTCATCAGCACCAGGCCGGCCGGTAGCGGCAGGCCCTCGTCACGCGCCCGCAGCGCCAGTGCCGCGGTAATGCCGCCGCCAGCCGAGACACCGCCGACGACGATGTTCTCCGGGGCATACGACTCCAGCAACGCGCGATACACCGCCATTGCGTCGTCCAGGGCAGCCGGGAAAGGGTGATCGGGCGGCATCCGATAATCGACGGAGATCACCCGCACGCCGGTGCGCAGAGCCATGCCGATCGCCATCAACCGGCAGCTCTCGCCACCGCCCAGCGCAAAGCCGCCACCATGAAACTCAAGAAAGACACGCGGGTCGTCTTCCGACACGCTGGCCGGCGTCGCGACATAGGTGGTCACACCCGCAGTCAGCCGGGTTTCCACCGTGTAGCCCTGCTGTGGCAGGACGGCACTGATCATCTTCTCCACATGGCCATCGATGTCGGCGATGAGTGATTTCCAGGCCGCCTTGTCGTCCAGCGGAGGGTACTGCGTGGGCATGACCATGCGCGGATTGAGCAGCACCTGCCGGCTTTGCTCACTGATGGTCGTGGGCAGTGGAATGACGCGCTCGGGAACCACAAGGCCTGCGGCTTGAGAGTTGGAGGTTTGGGAGTTGGACATTGTTATTCTCCATTGATCCATGAGAAGCAGCTGGGCTCCCGCCTTCGCGGGAGTGACCGTGGGGGGCTAATTCAGCGCTTCCCTAATGAGGCTCACAAGCACGATGGCCATGCTTCCAGGTTTCACGCATGGCCCCGAGACCCCGTTCAAGATCGCCTTATAAGCGCGATCAGTGCCTGCCCCCTGAGGTGGCACGACATACCTCTACTTACAGCGGGATCTGGCCAGCAAGGCGACGCTGCACTGCCTCGGCCTCGGCGATGATGGATTCCATCAGTTCGGCGATGGAGGGCAAGTCGTGAATCAACCCCACCGATTGCCCCGAGGCGGTCATCCCCTTGTCCAGATCCCCGGTGGACATGGTCAAGCCGTGCATCTGCAACATCTTGGACATGCGCATCATGGACTCGATCTGGCGCGGCCCCAGCGACAAGGTGTGCTTGACCAGCTTGAGCCACGGCGTGTTCAGTTCCTTGGCGATGGTGAACGAATTCATGAATATCTCGAACACATTCAGCATCTTCGCGTTCACCATGCGCTCGGCGGCGGCGGTTTTCATCTGCCGGCACGGAATGCCGTCGAAGCGATCGGAGAAGATGGTGTCCTGGACATCGAGCTCCACGGCTTTGTTCTTGAAGTTCTGGTGCATCGGGCCTTCCTGGGTGGTCCAGAAACGGGTGCCCATGGAAACGCCACCCGCACCGAGGGCCAAAGCCGCCACCAGACCGGCGCCGTTGGCCACGCCACCGGCCGCAATGACCGGGATCTTCAACAGTTCCGCCAGGCGGGGAAGCAGGACGAAGGTGCCAATCTCGCCAGCATGGCCGGCCGCCTCGTAACCTGCGGCGATGATCGCATCGCAGCCATGGGTTTCGGCCCGCTGGGCTAGCCGCACATCGCTGACCGACGCGACGACCTTGCCGCCGTAGGCATGCGCAGCCTTGACGATCCAGTCGCCCTTGCCCATCGAATAGTTGATCACCGGTACCTGCTCTTCGAGCATGACCTTGGCGTTCGCCATGCCATTGGGCAGTGCCAGAGGCGCGTTGGCGCCGAAAGGCTTGTCGGTCAGCGAGCGAATCTCGCGAATGGCCGCACGCGTCACCTCGGGCGGATTGGAGCCTGCACCATATACCCCCAAGCCACCGGCGTTCGACACCGCCGCGACCATGTTCGGGAAAGCGACCCGACCCATACCCGCATTGAGTATCGGATAGTTGATGCCAAGCAGTTCAGTAAGGGCTGTTTTCATAGTTCTGACTCCCTAGACGCCGAAAGGCGTCTAGCCGCTGTTATTTTGAAGTTAAGAGCAAGACGGCCCAGTTAGTAGGGCATTTCGAACTTCGGCCCCTGGCTTGTTTCATTCGCAGTAAGGATCGTGCGACAGAACGAGTTAACCGTGAGCTGATTTTCCAGTTGGATGGTGCGCCCGTCCGGCAGTTTGACCTCGCCGGTCATCGTCGACAGCAGGTAGCAGTACATCCGTGTGCCGGTCGACGTTGGCCAGAAGCTGTACGCTCGTCCGTGCGCGGCAATCCGTACATCGACGCTGGTCTCGCCGTTGGCCATCTGCAGATGCCACTTGACCGGCAGATTCATCCCCGTACGCGGGTCTTCCCACTTTTCGAGGATTTCGAATTTAGCGGTTCCAGCCCCGGCAGCCGGGTTGATATTGACCTGCTCCTGCTCGCCGTACTTCACAAAGCCAAGCGTCATCCCGTCTCGCGGCTGGAAGAAGTTGACCTTGAGGTCATCCTTAATCGCATACAACCACCACATCCAGTTGGGGGCTGGCAGATTGGTCACCGGGTCGTTCGACTGGCCCGTAATGATGTGCTCACGCACACCGTAGCCATTAGTGAGTTCAAGGTTATGAGCAGAAGTCTTGATGCTTCCCTCCACCTCTACAAAAACGTCATAGCCGGCCCGATCACTCTCATGTGCCTTGGCAAACGGCCCCCAGTTCCACAACGGGGAGCCGTTCTGGGAATAGCGCAGATCGAACTCGGCGTCTCCTGCCTTCCCTTCCAGCTTCCAGGACGGCGGCTGGGAAATGAACTTGAGCCCATCGAAATCCCAGGTAACCGAGTCCTCCCCCTGGGTGACGGAGAATTTATCGCCCTCAAGGCGCTCGGTGGGGGTCCAGCCGACACGCACGAAGTTGTTGTCGCTCATCGTGCCGCGCCCAGACTTGGGCACGACGATCAGCTGAATTTCCCGCTGGGCCGATGCGCCACGCCCCCAGATCCCCTTGCCGTTGCCAAACAGTGCGTAGCCTGCAGCCCAGAGCAGAACATCATAGTCACCAGACTCGGCCACAACACCCAGTGCCGTCTCCTCCCACAGGTCGGTACTACTGGAAGGCAGCGCCAGCGACTCGAAATGAGTACCCTCGTCTTCCAGCGTGATGCCTGCATGGGAATGGGCGATGCGGTTGTACTTGGCGTTGTAGTCGTCACTCATGATGTTGGCCTCTGTGCATGAATGTTGAAGTCAGGAATAAGTGGGCTCTTCCCACCAGGGGAAATAGTCCGGCATGTCATTGTTTACCGTGCAGGCAAACTCCGGCAGGCGCTTCTCCACGAAGGATTGCACACCCTCTTTCGCATCCGGGCTGCGGCCACGGGTGCAGATGCCACGACTCTCGATGCGGTGCGCTTCCATCGGATGGGCCATGCCCAGGCTGCGCCAGGCCATCTGACGCATCAGGGCCACGGAAACAGGGGCGGTATTGTCGGCGATTTCCCGGGCGATCTCGTAGGCGCGCGGCAACAGTTGCTCGTGGGCAACCACCTCGCTCACCAAGCCGCCAGCCTTGAGTTCTTCAGCCGACAGAACCCGGCCACTCAAGCTCCACTCCATGGTTTTGGCGATACCCACCAGACGCGGCAGGAACCAGGACGAGCAGCACTCGAAGACGATGCCACGGCGGGCATAAACGAAGCCCAGACGTCCCTTCTCACTGGCGATGCGGATGTCCATCGGCAGCAGCATCGATGCACCGATACCCACGCCGGCACCGTTGATGGCACCGATCACCGGCTTGAGGCTGTTGAAGATACGCAGGGCCAGCTTGCCACCGCCATCGCGTGCGGCCTCACTGGCGTAGTCGAAGGTGCCGTCCTCGCGAATGGGGCTGGCCTTTTCCTTCACCACACTCCCATTCTTGTTTTTGTCGAAGATGTCGGCTCCCTTGGACAGATCGGCACCACCACAGAAACCCTTGCCCTCGCCGGTTACCACAACCACGCGCACGTTATCGTCGCGATCGGTTTCGTCAAACACGGCGATCAGCTCGTTCATCATCGCCGCGCCCATGGCATTGAAGATATCAGGGCGGTTCAGCGTCACCGTCGCGATGCGATCCTTGACCTCATAGCGGATATTTTCGTACGTCACTTTTGACTGCTCCTTTGCAGCCACTCGAACGGGCTGCTTAAGATAAGCAGCCTGCGATTGATCGAGCGGCCGAACGTCGTTATTTGAACGAGAAATTCGGCGCACGCTTCTCGAAGAACGCCTTCTGCTTCTCGACCTTGTCCTCGGTGGACTGGGCCACGTACACGCCGCGCCCCTCAAGCTCGATCGCCTGCTCCAGGCTGCCGGCATTCATGTTCTGCCACAGCGACTGCTTGGTTACCCAGATACCCATCGGCACGTTGGCGACGATGTTCCTGGCGATCTCCAGACAGGCGTCCTGCAGTTCCTCGTCCGGCACTGCCTTGAGCACCAGGCCGATGCGCTCGGCCTCTTCCGCCAGCACCGGGCGCGAGGTGTAGAGGATCTCGGCGGCGCGCTGCGCCCCTACCGCCCGTGGCAGCAGGTAGCTGATGCCCAGTTCTGCACCCGAGCCGGCGTTGTGGATCGCGTTGACGAACTTGGCGGATTTCGCCGCGATGGTGATGTCCGCCGCCAGCGGGAAGGCCAGCGCCATGCCGGCCACGGTGCCGTTGACAGCGCAGATCACCGGCTGCGGCAGGTTGCGCATCAGTACCGGCAGGGAAGCGATGACGTCCATTGCGTAGCGCGAGAAGAACGGCTTGCCCACGCCTTCCGGCACCCAGTGCGCCGTGCCCGGGCTCTTCAGGTCATGGCCGGTGCAGAAGTGCCGGTTGCCCGCGGCGGTCAGGATCACCACCCGGGTGGTCGGGTCGTACTTGATCTGTTTGAACAGATCGGCCAGTTCGGTATACATCTCGAACTGGAAGGTATTGGTCGACTCGGGACGGTTGATCGTAATGCGCTTGACGCCCTCGACCGGCTCGTCGATCAGAAAATTGTCACTCATCACTCTGCTCCTTTACCGGCGCTCAGCCAATGCGATTTGACCATGCCGTCGCCATAAGGCTCGTCACGTTTTTTCAGTGCCTCTTTCAAGCCATGTTCCGCCATATCGGCCTTGAACTGAGCACGGCGCGGCCCCTGGGTCAGGTGAGCGCGGGCGTCCATTTCGGCGGCGAAACGCTGCAGCGTCCTGGCGCCCTGCAGTTCCAGCGCGGCATTGACGACACGCTTGTGGGCCGACAGCAGCTCGGCATCCACGAAGCTGATGCGCCGCGCCAGTTCGTTGACCGCCGCGTCGAGCTCTTCGGCCGGCACGGCATCGAGCACCAGGCCGATGCGAGCCGCTTCATGCCCACGCAGGTTGTCGCCGGTCATCAGCATTCGCTTGGTCCACTGCGGGCCGACGTGATAGACCCACATCTGGATGGGCGGAGTGCCATTGGCGCGCGCCGCCGGGAAGCCGATCTTGGCGTTCTCCGCGCAGATGACGAAATCGCACATCAGCGCCAGGTCGGTACCACCGGCCAGGCAGTTGCCCTGGACCTTGGCGATGACCGGCTTGTGCATGTCGAACAGCACCATGTTGAGCTTCTGGGTCTGCTCCAGATTCCAGCAGTCGTCGTCGATGGACTTGTTGATCGTGCGGTAGCGGGACTCGTCCCATGGCGGCGTACCGTCCTTGAAGCCCGCGTAGGCGCCAGCCAGGTCATAACCTGCGCAGAAGTCCTTGCCGGCCCCCTCCAGGATGACCACAGTAACGTCATTCAGGTCGTCCGCCTCAAGCAGCGCATCGCGCAGCTCGGCGAGCAGGGCCGGGTGCAGGGCATTGCGCTTGTCGGGGCGATTCAGGGTGATGCGGGCAACACGGTTCTCGACGCTAAACTGAAGATATTCCGAGCTGCGGAGGTGCTTGTTCATATTGTCTCCATGCATTCTTTTGAACGATGGTCGATAATATAAACGATGATTGCTCGGGGTCAAGCCGACCCTCGTCGCCTCCGGCCTGATGGCGAGCCCCGTAAAAAGCCAGTCGATACATGGCCTTCAGGCTCATCAGATAGCCAACCGGAAACCCTGCCTGGCGCATGCGCAGGCTATCGGGATTTCTATCCGTTCGACGTACTTCACGCCAGTCCGAGCGGCCACCACCTGGTGGCCGCATCGGGGCGATGACCTCCTAGGCCAGGTTGACGGCGTCGATTCTGTCGCTCCTGAACAGGTACTCCTCGCGCAGCACCCGGTGCTTGTTCACGATGGCCAGCTCCTGGACGGGGTTGGGGCGATTGCCAGGGAAGCCGAAGGACTTCATGCCGATCTGCACCTGCTCCATATTCTTGAAGTCCTGATCGAGAATGATCGAGACCTCGCCCACCCCGCGCCAATCCTCCTTGCCCATGAACTGATGGCGGGTGATGGCGGGCTCCGACCCCGGGCTGTAGCGCTGCAGGCCCCAGACGTCGTAGATACAGGAGTCCGGGTTGTCGCCATCGGGGCGTGAGCGGTACACGATCACACCATCGGGGTAAGGCAGGGTAACCAGGTTCGGGAACACCAGCCAGTCAGCCCCGGCCCTGGCCATCTGCTCCGGGGTCAGGTCGGGCCAGCCGGCACCTTCCGCGAGAGCCGCTTCCCTCTGGAACTGGAGAGTCTTGCCTATTACAGAGGCAAACGACTCGTCGGCACTGGCCTCCGTCATCAGGCGTCGAGCCGCCGCCGCATCACGCTGCGTGTAAAGCACCACCGGCAACTGGCGGGTCAACTGATCGAAGTGACCGATAATCCCTTCCCGCAGGTCGCGGGGCGGTTTGTTCAGACGTGGCGAGGGCTGACCGAAAGGAGCCCGCTCGTACGGATACATGAACATCCCGTGCTTGCCGTGAGCGTAGCTGCGCGTGTAGTCATCACCCATGAACTCCAGCACCTGAGGGTGGGTAGCGGCCACGTGGTAGCCCTCCTCGAAGGCTTCCGGCGCCACCTTCCAGTTGCACGGCAGGCGGAAGGTCGCATAGAAGCGGAAGCGCATCTTGCCGTATTCGTAGGGCGTAAGCGCCTCGGCCGCGGCGCCCAGGTACTGGATCAGGGGCTCGGCGTTCATGTCCATGTTGATGAAGACGAAGCCTTCCCAGGTCTCGCAACGGGTTTCGCGCAGATGCAGGTCGTCATCGTTCATCGAACTGCAACCGTGCCAGTCTTCACGGTCGAGCACCCGGGCGATCGAGCCGTCCAGGTTCCACTGCCAGCCGTGGTAGTTGCAGTGGAACTTGGCGGCATGACCGCAATTGGCGGTCAGGCGCCGGCCACGGTGCAGGCAGACGTTGTAGTAGCTCTTGATCGTGTCCGGCGCGGTACGCACGACGATGAACGACTGGTTGCCGATCTCGTACGTGACGTAATCGCCCACCTTGGGAATCTCCTCCTCCCGACAGGCGACCTGCCAGACCTTGTTCCACATGCGCTCGTATTCGAGCTGCTGGAAGGCCGGGGAAATGTAACCGGAGGCAGGGATGAAATCGTCACGAACCGTCTCCGCAGCCAGCGCTGCTTCTACTTCTTTGGGTATGAGCATGAGCTTCTCCTGGTACTAATCGAACGGTCTTGGTGCCGCCTATCCCTGGCGCTGAAAAACGCAAACCACCGCTTTATCCATACTTGTGGCGTGGTTATTCTGGAGCAGCCGCATTTGGGAAATAAGTGGGATAGTTGTAAAATAACTTTTAACCCAGGGTTCAAAGTAAGGCTTGAGCACATGGACGACATCAGCGGCCTGATCCCCTTCGTGCAGGCGGTCAAGAGCGGCAGCTTCACCGCAGCCGCCAAGCAGTTGGGCATCTCGACCACTGCGGTCAGCAAGAGCATCGCCCGCCTGGAACGCCGGCTCGACACCCGCCTGTTCAACCGCACCACGCGGCGGCTGCACCTGACGGCCGAAGGCCAATTGTTCTACGAACATGTGGACGCGGGGCTGGCGCAGATTCGCCAGGCCTCCGCCCTGCTCAGGGATGCGCGGGAAGGCCCTGCCGGCACCCTGCGGGTCTCGACCGTGACCTATTTCGGACGCTACTTCCTGATGCCCCTGGTGCCGGACTTTCTGGAGGCCTACCCCAAGATCGACCTCGAGATCAGCATCAATGACGAGATGCCGGATCTGGTCGAAGAGGGATTCGATATTGGAATCGTGCACGGCACGCCGAGGGAGACGCGCTACGTGTCACGGCATCTCTATCGGCTGCCTCTCGTGCTGGTGGCCAGCCCCGAATACCTCGCGCGCAAAGGCGAGCCGCACACGCCTCAGGAACTGAAGGAACATGACTGCGTAGTGGCTGTCGGCCCCGCCGGACGGGCCGTCTGGAGTTTCCAGCCGGCCTCGCGACCGGGCTCGGAAACGGCAGAGCACTACCTGTACAACCCAACGGGCCGGGTGGTGGTCTCCAAGCTGCTCGACACGGTCGTCGATGCTGCCCTGATGGGCCTGGGGGTTACCATCGCCTTCGTCGAGTCGGTACTGCCGCACCTGCAAAGCGGGCGCCTGCGCGTGCTCCTGCCCGACTACCTGATCGAAGACCAGGGCGACGCCAACGTCGAAATCCACCTGCAGTACCCAAACCGGGAATATGTCTCGCTCAAGGTGCGAGCCCTGGTCGACTTCCTGGTGGAACGCTTCCGCGCCTACGAGAAACTCGACTACAGGCCCGCGACCCTCAGAGCCCTGTATGGCGAAACGGTCGACTGAACGCGCCAGCAAAACCCGGATCGAGGCCTGACGCGGGGCGGCCCTCACCTACCGCTATTCGGGTGCCATGGTTCAATGTCGACGCGCAGCCGTTTCAGCCGCAGGGACTGGATCCGCCACTGTCCATTGATACGCCGGTAGGTCTCGAAGTAATGGCCGTATCCGTGCAGCGACTTGATGGGCGAATCGCTCCCCTCAGCCCAGCGGAGCACGTCTTCCATGGCCCAGACTCCATTCGCCATCGTCCCGCACGTGATCTCGATCTCGGGGCAGTGGCCATGGTGAACACTGACCGCCGACGCCAGAGATGGAACGATCACACGCAGAATCTCGGAAACACCAGTGATTGCGCATCCCGGAACATCGTCACTGATGTCGAAGCTCGCATCCGCTGCGAAGAGCGCTTCGAGGCCCGGCCAGTTCTTGCTGTCGATCATCCGAAAGTAGCGCGCCTTGAGCTGCTTGATGTCCTCGATCGCAACCAACCGATCCACCGCATTCATTCATGAAATCTCCACCAACTTCCGCGCCACACTCAAGACCTGGCCCACTCGGCAGCCTGGCAGAGTTGCTCCTGGCACTGCCGCACCATGCGTTCGAGCAGCTCTGCGCAGGTCGGGATGTCGTCCATCAGGCCGATGGCCTGACTCGCCCATATCAACCCGTCACTGGCGTTACCCGACTCCAGCGCAGCCCGTCCGCGCGCACCGGCCACCAGTGGCCGCACATCCTCGAAGGTGCAGCCTCCAGGGCGACGCTCGATGCCCACCACCTGTTCGGAAATCTCGTTCCTGAACACGCGACCTGTATTCTTCAGGGTTCGGAAGATCAACAGCGTATCCCGTTCGCTGCCCTTGATTACCGCTTCCTTGATGTCCCGATGGATCGGAGCCTCCTCGGTGAGCATGAAGCGCGTCCCCATATTGACGCCCTGCGCGCCCAGTGCCAGCGCCGCCGCCAGGCCACGACCGTCGGCAATACCACCGGAGACGATAACCGGAATCTTCAGTGCCTGCAGTGCTGCAGGAACCAGCACCAGGCCACCGACGTCTTCCTCACCCGGATGGCCCGCGCATTCGAAGCCGTCGATGCTGATGACGTCGACCCCGTTGCGTTCCGCACTCACCGCATGACGTACCGAGGTGCACTTGTGCAGGATGCGAACGCCGGCCGTCTTGAACCTGTCGACAAACTCCTTCGGGCAGTTGCCCGCCGTTTCGACGATCTTGATCCCGCTGTCGATGATCGCCTGCACGTATTCGGCATAGGGTGGCGGGTTGGCCGAAGGCAGGATGGTGAGGTTCACGCCGAAGGGCTTGTCGGTCATGCCACGGCAGCGCTCGATCTCGGCACGCAGCGCATCCGGCGTCGGCTGGGTCAGCGCCGTCAGGATGCCAAGCCCCCCGGCGTTGGAAACGGCGGAGGCGAGTTCGGCACGACCGACCCACATCATGCCGCCCTGCACGATCGGATACCTGATGCCAAGGAGTTCTGTGATTGCAGTTTTCATGGTTCCCTTTTCTCCTGATGCGTAGAGCTTGCGAGCAGATGGATTGCGTGGCACTCAAGAGACGGCCATGGCCATGTGCTGCACATCGACCAGTGGCGGCGCCGGTCATGGCGCTCCACACGGTGGTGCCTGGGGGCCAGACCCGCTGCCGTACCTGGATTTCTTGAGCGCCCGCCGCCGTTCTGCTATATGAACATTGTTCAAGATAATCTATCATTTCTGGCGGATCAAGCGCCCGATCCACGCCGTATGGACGACAGCCATACACCAGAACGCCGTCCATCCTTCGGAGAGATCATGTTCAAGACTCGAATCACCGACCTTTTCGGTATCCGCTACCCGCTGATCCAGGGCGGTATGCGCTACGTATCACGGGCGGAACTGGTGGCCGCCGTGGCCAACGCGGGAGGTCTAGGCTTTCTCTCGGCCCACAGCTTCGCATCGCCCGAAGCCCTGCACGCCGAGATCGAGAAAATCCGCACCCTGACCGACAAGCCCTTCGGTGTGAACCTCACCATCCTGTCCAAGCTAAGCGTCAGGCCGGAGGACAGTGCCCAGGTGATCCTCGACGCCGGAGTGCAATGCGTGGAAACCGCCGGAGGCAATCCGGCCAGGTTCATCACTGCCTTCAAGGAAGCAGGCATCAAGGTTCTGCACAAATGCACGGCGGTTCGCTTCGCCCTCAAGGCGGAGCAACTCGGCGCGGACGCCATCAGCCTGACCGGTTTCGAAGCGGCAGGTCATCCGGGCGAGGACAACGTCCCCAATACGGTTCTGATCCCGGCAGCCGTCGACAGACTGAAGATTCCCGTGGTGGCCAACGGCGGCTTCGCCGACGGGCGGGGCCTGGCAGCGGCGCTGGCGCTCGGCGCCGAGGGCATCGCCATGGGCACCCGCTTCCTCATGACTCAGGAATCGCCAATGCCCAATGCCGTGAAGGCCCGCTACCTGTCCGCCAGTGAATGCGACACGACGCTGATCTGCCGCTCCATCGGTGATTCCACCCGGGTGCTGAAGAACGGCTTGGCCGACCAGATCCTCGAACTGGAGAAATCGGGCACGGCCACTCATGACGAGCTGATGCCGCTGGCAAGCAGCCTGCGCTGGATTCAGGCCGCCGAGAAAGACGACCCGGACGACGGCGCCTACGCTGCCGGCATGGGCGTGGGCCTGATCCACGATATCCCCAGCTGTCATGAGTTGGTGCAGAAGATCATCGGTGATGCCCGCGCGATCATCGACAAGCGCTTGCGGGACATCGCGGGCTGAGCCGCCTAAAAAGGTTCATCACGGATTACCAGCAAAGCAGCGCTGATCTTTATGAAGCTGCTGCTTTCCCGGTCGCCATAGGCCATGCGTTTGATCACCTGGATGCAGTTATTGATCTCCTCTGCTGTCCGGCATGCAGGATCAGCGCATGCGCCCACAAATACCGCGCCCATATCCCGCTCAGGCGTTTGGCAAACAGCCTCAAAGCGGGAACCTGACTTTCCCGGGCACTCCGCAGCCATTTGCTTCCAAGCCGCCCACCACAGCCAAGCGCTGCCTGCCATCCATACGAGTGCAGCCACAGATGCGGCCTATCGACGAACATTTGAAAACGCGGATCGCGTGCGTCACATGATTATCGGCTGGCTAATCGACCACACTCCGCGCTGACCAGGCTGGATGCACGAAGCCGGGATTTCAATGAGCCGGGAGCGCAGCATGAGGATAAGTCATGGCTCATACACAACCGCTCGGGTGGGGGCCAGAACGCCGCCGAGCGTTTGAGGTAGCAGCAGTTGCCGAGGTCGCCGCAGAGGTACATAATTGTGTCAATTCTCGTTGAGCGAATTAAGAAATCATATTATTAATCAACGAGTTGTATGCGTTTCTATGTTCCCATCGCCCGCTCCAGACTGCAACAAAAAAAGCCCTGATCACTCAGGGCTTTTTTATTTCCGCAAGCTCGCTGATTCAGGCCTTCATAGACCAAATCAACGCATGCTTACTCGGCTACTTTCAAACCATCCGCAGCCACGTCGCGTACGCCTTTGATCTCCTTGGTTCTGGAGATGGCCATATCGCGCTCGGCTTCGGTAGCGACTGTGCCGGACAGTGAAACCACCCCATTCTTGGTTTCCACCTCAATTTCCATACCGGGGGTGGTGTCATCGGCCAGCAGGGTGGATTTGACCTTGGTAGTGATCCACGTATCGGAAACCGCATCGCCTGCCTCATCCATGGTGTCATTAGCGGCCAGTAGCAGCGACTGGGCAGGAACGGTCTGAGGGAGCTGATTATCGGCCAGGGCCAGACTTGCGAACGGCAGACTAAGGGCGGCGGCAATGGCTACCGAGGTCAACGAGGTCTGGAAGTTTTTCATGTTTTTCACTCCTGTCTTTTAAGGAATCTGCAACGCGCTCCGGCTACAGATATCAGAACAGGCGCAAGCGGCATGCCAGCTTCGCTTAACTTTTAATCCTTTATATTTCAATAGCTTAGTAAACGATACGCACCATGACTCTATGCAATTTGCACGCTTTTGCCGTTGCGTTGCGTGCAACCTGCAATGCACCAATCTCGCTCACAAAAACAAAAAGGCCCCGAAGGGCCTTTTCTTTATGCGCTGTTCAATCAGGCTTGGGACGCTTTCGCCGCCGCCACGTCCTTGATCGACAGCTTGATGCGACCGCGGTTGTCCACGTCCAGCACCAGCACTTCAACTTCCTGGCCTTCCTTGAGCACATCGGTGACCTTCTCGACGCGCTGATCGCTCAGCATCGAAATGTGCACCAGGCCGTCCTTGCCCGGCAGGATGTTCACAAAGGCACCGAAATCGACGATGCGCTCGACCTTGCCGACGTAGATCTTGCCGATCTCGGCTTCTGCCGTGATGCTCAACACGCGCTGCTTGGCAGCTTCGGCCGCATCTTTGGTTTCGCCGAAGATCTTGATCGAACCGTCATCTTCGATGTCGATCGACGCCTTGGTCTCTTCGCAGATGGCGCGAATGGTGGCGCCGCCCTTGCCGATCACGTCGCGGATCTTGTCCTGGTCGATGCGCATGGCAATCATGGTCGGTGCGTTGGCGGACAGCTCGCTGCGCGACTCGCCGATCACCTGGTTCATTTGCCCCAGGATGTTCAGGCGTGCTTCCAGGGCCTGATTCAGGGCGATCTCCATGATCTCTTCAGTGATGCCCTGGATCTTGATGTCCATCTGCAGCGCGGTTACGCCCTTGGCAGTACCGGCGACCTTGAAGTCCATGTCGCCCAGGTGGTCTTCGTCACCGAGAATGTCGGTCAGGACGGCGAACTTCTCACCTTCCTTGACCAGACCCATGGCAATACCGGCCACCGGAGCCTTCATCGGCACACCAGCGTCCATCAGCGCCAGGGACGCGCCGCACACCGAAGCCATGGAGGAAGAACCGTTGGATTCGGTGATTTCCGAGACGACACGGATGGTGTAGGGGAATTCGTCAGCGCTCGGCAGCATGGCGGCGACGGAGCGGCGGGCCAGGCGACCGTGACCGATTTCGCGGCGACCGGTGGCGCCCATGCGCCCACATTCACCGACCGAGTAGGGCGGGAAGTTGTAGTGCAGCATGAAGGGGTCTTTCTTTTCGCCTTCCAGGGTGTCGAGCAACTGCGCGTCACGGGCGGTGCCAAGCGTGGCGACAACCAGTGCCTGAGTTTCGCCACGGGTAAACAGGGCCGAGCCGTGGGTCTTGTCCAGAACGCCGACTTCGATGTTCAGGCCACGCACAGTGCGCGTGTCGCGACCGTCGATACGCGGCTTGCCGTTGACGATGTTCTCGCGCACGGTGCGGTATTCGATTTCGCCGAAGGCTTCCTTCACTTCGCCGGCGGAAGGCTGGCCTTCTTCACCAGAGAAGCGAGCGACGACCTGGTCGCGCAGCTCACCCAGGCGCGCGTAGCGATCCTGCTTGATGATGATGGTGTAGGCCTGGGAAATCGCCTCACCGAACTCGCTGCGGATGGCATTGAGCAGCTCGGTGTTTTCAGCCTTCGGCTGCCATTCCCAGCTCGGCTTGGCCGCTTCGGCCGCCAGCTCGGTGACCGCCTGGACCACCACCTGGAACTCCTCGTGGGCGAAGAGTACGGCGCCCAGCATCTGGTCTTCGGTCAGCTCCTTGGCTTCCGACTCGACCATCAGGACGGCGTCCTTGGTGCCTGCCACGACCATGTCCAGGCTGGAGGCCTTGAGCTGCTCATAAGTCGGGTTCAGCAGGTAGCCGGTTTCCGGGTGGAAGGCTACGCGAGCGGCACCGATAGGACCGTTGAACGGAATACCGGAAATGGCCAGCGCGGCAGACGTACCGATCATCGCGGCGATATCCGGATCGGTCTTCTTGCTGGTGGAGATCACAGTACAGATAACCTGCACTTCGTTCTGGAAACCTTCCGGGAACAGCGGACGGATCGGACGGTCGATCAAGCGCGAGGTCAGGGTCTCTTTTTCGGAAGGACGCGCTTCACGCTTGAAGAAGCCACCGGGGATCTTGCCGGCAGCGTAGGTTTTTTCCTGATAATGCACGGAAAGGGGGAAAAAGCCCTTGCTCGGATCAGCCGTCTTCGCGCCGGTTACAGCAACCAGCACGGCGATATCGTCGTCAACGGTGACCAGCACTGCGCCGGAGGCTTGGCGGGCGATACGGCCCGTCTCGAGGGTTACGGTCGATTGACCGAACTGAAATTTCTTGATGACCGGGTTCACGGTGTGTTCCTTCTTATGTTGCCTTGGGGGAAATCTTCAGAGGATGCGGGAATCGGACCCAGCCTCCCCTGAAAAGCATGAAGCTGGAAGCACAAAGCTGGAAGCAAGCGCAATGTGCGTTGCTTCCAGCTTCATACCTCCAGCTCCAGCTCGGCGTGCGACGCTTAGCGACGCAGGCCCAGGCGACCGATCAGGGCGCTGTAACGAGTGATGTCCTTACCCTTCAGGTAATCCAGCAGCTTGCGGCGCTGGTTAACCATACGGATCAGACCACGACGGGAGTGGTGGTCCTTGCCGTTGGCCTTGAAGTGGCCTTGCAGCTTGTTGATGTTGGCGGTCAGCAGGGCTACCTGCACTTCCGGGCTACCGGTATCGCCTTCAGCTTGCTTGTACTCGTTAACGATCTGGGCTTTTTCTTCAACGCTCAGTGCCATGGTAATGGACTCCTAGAGTGAACAGGCCGGGACGAATCCCGTGTTTTAAAAAGAGGCATGACCGTGCCTGCTAACAGCCACCCTCGTTGCCGCGAATCGCATGACGATCCGCGGGTTCCGGTCATTCCGACCGAATCAGTCGACGCGGCGCAACGCGCCCGTCATCACTCACTTCACCGATACCGATAAAGCGACCGGTGTGATCCTGCACCCGCATCATGCCGAACTTCGGCGCTTCCGGGGCACGGACTGGCTGACCATGCAACCAATAATAGGCGCTATGCTCGGACAGCTGGATCAGCGGCCAATCTGTCAGGCCACAATCCACCGGCAACAGAAAGCGATCCACAGCTTCCGCGCCGCCTTCAGCATGAACGGCTTCCAGCTCTTCCAGGCTGATCGCCTGATCCAAGCCGAACGGCCCTGCCTGAGTCCGGCGCAATTCAACCACATGGGCACCACAGCCGAGCAGCGCACCCAAGTCTTCCACCAGGGTACGAATATAAGTGCCCTTGCTGCAGCCAACGGCCAGGCGAACCTTGTCGCCCTCACAGGCCAGCAATTCCAGGCGGGAGATAGTAACAGAACGCGCCTCGCGCTCCACTACTTCCCCGGCACGCGCCAATTTATAGAGAGGCTGACCGTCTTTTTTCAGTGCCGAATACATCGGCGGCACCTGCTGGATCTCACCGCGAAAGCGCGGCAGCAAAGCCTCGATCTCGGCGCGACCAACCGTCACCGCGCGACGCTCGAGAACTTCGCCCTCGGCATCGCCGGTGGTGGTCGTCACGCCAAGTTGCATGACGGTTTCGTAGGCTTTGTCGGCATCCAGCAGGTACTGGGAAAACTTTGTAGCCTCACCGAAACACAGCGGCAGCACACCGGTTGCCAAGGGATCAAGGCTGCCGGTGTGGCCCGCTTTTTCCGCATTCAGCAGCCAGCGCACTTTTTGCAACGCGGCATTGGAGCTGAAGCCATGCGGCTTGTCGAAAATCAGTACACCGTTGACCTTGCGGCGTATGCGTTTGACCTGAGCCACGCGTTATTCCCCGTCCTTGGTGTGCTGGCGATCCTCGGCTACCGCACGCTCGATCAGCACCGACAATTCAGCACCACGACGAATGCTCGCATCATAGTGGAAGCGCAGCTGCGGCACGCTGCGCAGCTTCATCGACTTGCCCAGCAGCATACGCAGGTAACCAGCCGAGTCGTTGAGGATGTCCAGATTCAACTTGAGCTTTTCGTCGTCAAAATCACCCATCAGGGTGATGAAAATCTTTGCATGCCCGACATCGCGACTGACTTCCACCGCGGTGATGGTCACAAACCCGAGCCGCGGGTCGCGAACCTCACGGGGAATCATTTGCGCCAGCTCGCGTTGCATCTGGTCGCCGATGCGCTGGGTGCGACTGTATTCTTTAGCCATAAAAACCTGCCTCAAGCGGCCAGTGCACGCTTGGAAAAACCATGAAACTGCAACGGCAAACGGCAAGCTCGATCAGTAGCCAAAAGGCCACCTCTCGAAGCTTGCCGCTTGAAGCGTGCAGCCGCTCGTTAGAGCGAGCGCGCCACCTGGACCTTCTCGAACACTTCGATCTTGTCCCCGACCTTAACGTCGTTATAGCTCTTCACGCCGATACCGCATTCCATGCCGGCACGCACTTCGGCCACGTCGTCCTTGAAGCGGCGCAGGGATTCCAGCTCGCCTTCAAAAATGACCACGTCCTCACGCAATACACGGATCGGACGGTTACGGTGCACCAGCCCCTCGAGCACCATGCAACCGGCAACCGCGCCAAACTTCGGCGAGCGGAAGACGTCGCGCACTTCGGCAATACCCAGGATATTCTCCCGAACATCACTGCCTAGCATACCGGTGAGCGCCTTCTTGACGTCCTCGATGATGTCGTAAATGACGTTGTAGTAGCGCATGTCCAAGCCTTCGGCCTCGACAATCTTGCGCGCTCCAGCATCAGCCCGCACGTTGAAGCCAAACAGTACGGCGTTGGAAGCCAGTGCCAGGTTGGCATCGGATTCGGTGATACCGCCGACACCACCGCCGACTACGCGCACCTGCACTTCGTCATTGCCCAGGCCGTTGAGCGAACCCTGCAGAGCTTCCAGAGAACCACGCACATCGGACTTGAGGACGATGTTGAGCGTCTTCTTCTCGTCCTGGCCCATGGTCTCGAAGATGTTCTCCAGCTTGCCGGCGTGAGCACGGGCCAGCTTCACTTCGCGGAACTTGCCCTGACGGAACAGTGCTACTTCGCGAGCCTTCTTCTCGTCGGCGACGACAGTCAGGTCATCACCGGCTTCAGGCGTACCATCCAGGCCGAGAATCTCGACCGGAATAGCCGGGCCAGCTTCTTTGACCTGCTTGCCGCTCTGATCGAGCATGGCGCGGACGCGACCGAAGGTCACACCGCACAGAACCACATCACCCTGACGCAGAGTACCGTCCTGGACCAGCACGGTTGCTACCGGACCACGACCCTTGTCAAGACGCGATTCGACCACGACACCGCGGCCTGGCGCAGACGGGGTTGCCTTGAGCTCGAGAATTTCGGCCTGCAGCAGCACGGCTTCGAGCAGCTCATCAACGCCGGTACCCATCTTGGCGGACACCGGAATGAACGGCGTGTCACCGCCCCACTCTTCCGGAATCACATCCAGCGCGGCCAAGCCGTTCTTGATGTTGTCCGGATTGGCTTCGGGCTTGTCGATCTTGTTGATTGCAACGACCAGGGGCACCCCAGCGGCTTTCGCATGCTGGACCGCTTCTTGTGTCTGAGGCATGACGCCATCATCAGCTGCCACCACGAGGATCACGATATCGGTCGCCTTCGCACCACGGGCACGCATGGCGGTAAACGCGGCGTGACCAGGGGTATCCAGGAAGGTCACCATGCCGCGCTCGGTTTGAACGTGGTAGGCGCCGATATGCTGGGTGATGCCGCCAGCTTCGCCCGAGGCGACCTTGGCGCGACGAATGTAGTCGAGCAGCGAGGTCTTGCCATGGTCGACGTGACCCATCACGGTCACAACCGGTGCACGAGTCATTGCCTCGCCTTCGAATTTCAGCGATTCAGCCAGCTGCTCTTCAAGCGCGTTGTCGCTGACCAACTTGACCTTGTGGCCCAGTTCTTCAGCCACCAGCTGTGCGGTTTCCTGATCAAGAACCTGGTTGATGGTTACCGGAGTGCCCATCTTGAACATGAACTTGATCACTTCCGCGGCTTTCACAGACATCTGCGCAGCAAGATCGGCCACGGTGATGGTTTCGCCGATGGAAACATCACGCACAACCGGACCGCTCGGGCTCTGGAAGCCGTGCTGATTACGCTTCTTCAGCCGGCCCTTGCCACGTCCGCCACGACGAAAGCCATCGCTTTCTTCGTCGAGAGTACGCGGTGCGACACGTGGAGACGGGGCCTTGTCCTTGGAAGCCGGACGCGGCTGCGCAACCTTGCGCTCACGCCGATCATCCACCACTTCGCGTTTTTCAACACGACGCGGCTCTTCTTTCTTACGCACTTCACCGGCAGCTGGAGCAGCTGCTTCGCGCACCACCGGGCTACCCGGCTCAGCCTTGGCAGCTACCGGAGCTTCTGCGCTCGCGGCAGGTTGCTGCCGGGCAGCTTCTGCCTGGGCTTTCTGCTTCGCTTCTTCTTCGGCCTTCAAACGCGCCGCTTGCTCAGCAGCACGCTGTTCTTCCAATTCACGCTGCTTGTCGGCCTCGATTTCAACCGGGCTGCGCTTGACGAAGGTCTTCTTCTTACGGACTTCGACACTGATGGTCTTGCTGCCTGGAGCTTTCAGGGTCGTGGTGGTCTTGCGCTGCAAGGTAATCTTGCGCGGCTCATCTCCCTTCGCACCATGATCACCCTTCAGGTGGCTCAACAGCGCCTGTTTTTCACTATCGGTCACTACTTGCTCAGCGCTCGTGTGCGGCAGGCCAGCCTCACGCATCTGCAGCAGCAGTCGCTCGACCGGTGTGTCGACCACTTGGGCCAGTTCTTTCACCGTGACTTGCGTCATGCATTTCTCTCCTCAGGCCGCAATTGCTTTACTCGAACCAGTGGGCTCGGGCGGCCATGATCAGCTTGCCGGCACGCTCTTCGTCCATGCCGTCGATGTCGAGCAGGTCGTCGATCGACTGCTCGGCCAGGTCTTCGCGGGTGGCAACGCCCCGCAGTGCCAACTCAACTGCCAGCTCCTTGCCCATGCCCTCAAGGGAGAGCAGGTCTTCGGCCGGTTGCACGTCTGCCAGTTTTTCTTCGGTCGCGATCGCCTTGGTCAACAGGCGATCCTTGGCCCGGGCGCGCAGCTCATTAACGATGTCTTCGTCGAAGCCATCGATATTGAGCATTTCCTCCATGGGTACATAGGCAATTTCTTCCAGGCTGGTGAAACCCTCTTCCACCAGGACCTGTGCCAATTCTTCATCAACTTCCAGCTCATCGATGAATGCTTGCATGATGTCGCCGGTTTCAGCCTGTTGCTTGGCCTGAATATCGGCTTCGGTCATGACGTTCAGTGTCCAGCCAGTCAACTGACTGGCCAGACGCACGTTCTGGCCGCCGCGGCCAATGGCCTGCGCCAGGTTGTCTTCGCCGACGGCAATATCCATCGCATGGGCATCTTCATCGACAATGATCGCCACCACTTCCGCGGGGGACATGGCATTGATCACAAACTGTGCGGGGTTGTCGTCCCACAGCACGATGTCGACACGCTCACCACCCAGCTCACCGGAAACTGCCTGCACGCGCGAACCGCGCATGCCGATACAGGCACCCTGTGGATCAATGCGCTTGTCCTTCGAGCGCACCGCGATCTTGGCGCGCGAGCCCGGATCACGGGATGCTGCCATCACCTCGATCAGCTCTTCGGCTATTTCCGGCACTTCGATACGGAACAGCTCGATCAGCATCTGCGGCGCAGTGCGCGACAAAATCAGTTGGGGGCCGCGGTTTTCTGCTCGAATTTCCTTCAGCAGCGCACGAACGCGCCCACCGACTCGGAAAATCTCCCGCGGAATGATCTCTTCACGCGCCAACAAGGCCTCGGCGTTATTGCCCAAGTCAATGATTGCACTGTCCCGGGTAACCTTTTTCACGGTTCCGGAAATGATCTCGCCGACCCGCTCGCGGTAAGCGTCGACAATCTGCGCGCGCTCGGCTTCGCGCACTTTCTGCACGATTACCTGCTTGGCAGTTTGTGCAGCGATGCGGCCGAACTCGATAGATTCGATCTTTTCTTCGACGACATCACCGACCTGAGCGTCAGACTTGTGCTCTTGGGCCTCGGCAACGGTTAACTGAGCTGCCGGATTCTCCTGATCCTGGTCTTCGACCACAGACCAGCGACGGAATGTGTCGTAGTTGCCGGTTTGGCGGTTAATCGCCACCCGCAGCTCAACCTCGTCTTCAAAACGCTTTTTGGTGGCGGTTTCCAGAGCGAGCTCAAGCGCCTCAAAAATAACATTAGCCGGTACGCCCTTTTCATTGGACACCGACTCAACAACCAGCAGTACTTCTTTGCTCATTGTACGCCTCGCCTTTCGCAATCCATTGGATCCGCGGGATCCGCGTTTTAGTCAAAACGGGGAACGATATTGGCCTTATCGATCGAATCGATCGGCAACAGGTACTCATGATCGTCAACTAACACCACGACATCCTGCTCTTCTACCCCGCGGAGAATCCCCTGAAAGTTGCGTCGCCCGTCAAAAGGAATACGCAGTTTGATCTTCACCTGCTCACCGGCATACACAGCGAACTGCTCCAGTGTAAACAAGGGCCGATCCATTCCCGGGGAGGAAACTTCAAGGGTGTATTCATTGCTGATCGGGTCTTCCACATCAAGCACGCCACTTACTTGACGACTGACCTTTTCGCAGTCATCGACGAGAATGCCATCAGCATGATCAATATAGATTCGCAGCAGTGAATGCTTGCCTTGGGGAAGAAATTCGATACCCCAGCATTGATAGCCCAAGGCTTCGATCACAGGAGACACCATCGCTTGCAACTGTTCTAGCTTGCTCGACATCGAGAGCCTCCTTTTTTTGGAAATAAAAAATGGGCGAAACGCCCATCCATTCACCCATCCATGAACAGGATGGAACTGACCATGCAGCCAACAAAAAGCCCCTGAACAGGGGCTTGGCTACAACTGGCTGCGGGGCTGGATGAACCAACGTCCTTCGGGATACGCGCCCGACGAGCTACCAGACTGCTCCACCCCATACACCTAAAGCTGGAGCGGCAGTATATTGCCCTGCCCTACAAAGGTCAAACACACATCCCGCAAACAAGAATACCCGCTAACAGCGGGCATTCTTGTGTATGGTACCGAGGAGGGGACTCGAACCCCTACAGCCTATGGCCACTACCACCTCAAGGTAGCGTGTCTACCAATTCCACCACCTCGGCAAAACTGCTTTGTTACTCCTGACCCGGAACTACCGGCACATCAGCCTCATTGGCTGCTGGCTTGGTCGCTTCGGGCAGCGGGACGTCTTCGACGGCCGCTGGCTTCTGCACTTCCAACACTGCAGGATCAGGCAAACCGACCTGGTCAAGCATATCAGCTTTATCTTTAGCAAAATACGCTAAACCCAAGCTGGTAATGAAAAAAACCGCAGCGAGTATACCAGTAATTCGACTCAGAAAGGTAGCAGAACCTTGACTACCAAATACTGTATTCGAAGCGCCAGCACCAAACGACGCACCCGCATCCGCGCCCTTACCTTGCTGAATCAGCACCAGCCCGATTACCGCCAGCGCCATCAACAAGTGAACAACAATCACGACAGTCTCAAGCATCTTCAGCTTCCCGCGGCACGACAGATCGCACCAAACTCTTCCGCGTTCAGGGAGGCCCCACCAATGAGCCCACCGTCGATATCCGCCATGCCGAACAACTCAACCGCATTGGCCGCCTTAACACTGCCGCCGTAGAGAATTCGGACACCGCGCGCAACCTCAGCACTTTCAGCTCTCAGCTGCGCACGTATCGCGGCATGTACTTCTTGCGCTTGCTCCGGGCTCGCTGTCAATCCGGTACCAATGGCCCAAACCGGCTCGTAAGCCACCACCGCACGCGAAAAGGCACCAACCCCCATTTGTTCAATCACGCTACCCAACTGACGCGCAACAACTTCTAGCGTCAACCCGGCCTCACGCTGCTCCAGCGTTTCGCCAACACACAGCACCGGCATCAAGCCACAAGACTGTGCGGCTGCGAATTTCCGGGTCAACATGGCATCCGTCTCACCCAGCACCTGACGACGCTCGGAATGACCGATCAATACCATGCTGCATCCAGCATCAGCCAGCTGACTGGCTGCAATCTCGCCAGTCAAGGCACCCTGCATCGGTTCTACTGCGCAGTTCTGCGCCCCGACAGCAATTGCCTTACCTTCCAAGCCCATGACCACCTGATGGAGGTAAAGACTCGGCGGCATGACCGCAATCTCAACACCAACCGGCAACGCCAACTGACGAAGACCTTTAATCAGCTCCGCAACGCTGGCGCGGGTACCGTGCATCTTCCAGTTACCAGCTACCAGTGGTCGACGCATGCTGCACCTCGTCGGTCAAAGTGGGCGCAGATATTACCCAACAGATTGAATACTGGCAAGCGAATCAAATACATAGATTGGCTTCGCTTGCTCGATGGATTACGCGCAAGCATCAGCCACGATTTTAGCCAAAGCCTCGGCATGACTACGCACCTGAGCCTCATCGTCACCTTCAACCATGACGCGCACCAGCGGTTCGGTTCCGGACTTGCGCAACAGCACGCGCCCACGCCCCGCCATCTTTCGAGTAACCTCATCACACGCCTCCTGCACTGAGGGATTTGCA
The DNA here is from genome assembly GCF_052245235.1 of Pseudomonas sp. B392_1p. NCBI lineage: Bacteria > Pseudomonadati > Pseudomonadota > Gammaproteobacteria > Pseudomonadales > Pseudomonadaceae > Pseudomonas > Pseudomonas sp. B392_1p. The sequence goes on along the minus strand of NZ_JBQPXM010000010.1, from coordinate 57,052 downwards.
ACGGGATCCTTACCGCCGCCAAAACGCACGTTGACCAGCACCTGAGGGCATTTGCTAAGCCCCTGACGTGCTTCCTGCAATGTTTCCTTGCGATGCTTGAGCGCCATCAACACCTGCAATGCGGCAATGATCGCATCACCGGTAGTTGTGTGCCGGCAGCATACGATATGCCCCGACCCCTCACCGCCCAGCTGCCAGCCACGAGCTGACAGCTCAGCCATCACATGACGATCCCCGACCTTAGCTCGAGTGAACGGAATTTGCAGCTCTTGAAGCGCGACCTCCAGACCCAGATTACTCATCTGAGTGCCCACGACCCCACCGTTGAGGATGCCGCGCTCATGATAGTCACGGGCAATGATGAACAGCAGTTCATCGCCGTCCACCGCCTGCCCACTCCGATCGACCATCAGCACCCGATCACCATCACCATCGAAAGCGATCCCGATATCTGCGCCTTGCTTGAGCACTTCGGCCTGCAGCGACTCTAAATGCGTGGAGCCGCAACCCTCATTGATATTCAAGCCGTCGGGCTGGGCAGACAACACACTCACCTGCGCACCCAGCTCGCGAAATACGCTGGGCGCCACTTTGTATGTAGCCCCATGGGCGCAGTCGATCACCAGCTTCAGACCACCGAGCTTAGTGCTGGTCGGTACACTGCTTTTGCAAAACTCGATGTAACGCCCGGCGGCATCGTTGATTCGCGATACCTTGCCGATCTGAGCCGACTCGACAACACTCATCGGTTGATCGAGCAGCTCCTCGATCAACGCCTCCACTTCATCAGGCAACTTGGTACCCTGACCGGAGAAGAATTTGATGCCATTGTCATAATGCGGGTTATGCGATGCACTGATGACGATTCCCGCTTCGGCATTGAAGGTGCGAGTTAGATAAGCGATGGCCGGGGTCGGCATCGGCCCGAGCAGCATCACATCTGCGCCCGCTGCTACCAGACCCGCCTGCAAGGCCGATTCAAACATGTAACCGGAGATCCGCGTGTCCTTGCCGATCAACACCCGGCAAGTACCCTGCCGACGGAAAGCCATGCCTGCCGCCCAACCCAGCCTGAGCATGAACTCGGGAGTAATTGGAAATTGGCCGACGCGTCCACGTATGCCATCGGTACCAAAGTACTTTCTACTCATGCTTGCTCCATAAATTACTCAGCGGACTCGACTGCCGCGATCATCCTTACGACATCGGCCGTTTCCGCGACATCATGAACCCGAATGATGCGAGCCCCCTTGGCCACCGCCAGGGCTGCCAAGGCCAGGCTGCCGTAAAGCCGTTGTGGGACCTCACGGCCCAATGCCTGACCAATCATTGTCTTGCGCGAGACACCTACCAGCAACGGACGACCGAGCTTGTGCAGGTCGGTCATGTGTTTAAACAAGCTCAGGTTATGCTCAAGCGTCTTGGCAAAGCCGAAGCCCGGATCGAGCACGATGCGCTCCTCGGAAATACCCGCCTGTACGCATTCAGTCATGCGCAGCCGCAAGAACTCCGCCACTTCAACCGTTACTTCCCGATCATAGTGCGGGCTGTGCTGCATGGTCCCCGGCTCACCTAGCATGTGCATCAAGCAAACCGCCATGTTGCTATCCACAGCCGCATCCAAAGCGCCATCGCGACGCAGGGAGCGCACATCATTGATCAATCCTGCGCCCAGACGAGCCGTTTCACGGATCACTGCCGGCGTGGATGTATCAACCGAGATCACCACATCCAGTTCGCGAGCAATGGCCTCGACAATCGGCGCCACGCGCTCAATCTCCTCAGTGGGGGATACCGGTCGCGCTCCCGGGCGCGTCGACTCGCCGCCTACATCGATCAGCGACGCGCCGGCCTGTACCATTGCCGCCGCATGTCGTAAGGCTGAGTCGCGTTGAGTGTAGCTGCCGCCGTCGGAAAAGGAGTCCGGCGTGACATTGAGGATGCCCATCACGTGTGGACGGGACAAATCAAGAACCCGGTTGCCGCAAGGCAACCGGGTCGGGTCAAGCAGTTTGGTCATGAAAAACCTTGATCAGTGTTCGCCTGCCGGGCCTCCGATGGGCGACTCCGGCCGTTCGGCACGAGGCTCGGAATTGCCCGAGGCGCCCGAACCATCCTCCCAGTCGCGTGGCGCTCGTGGCGTGCGACCGGCCATAATGTCATCGATCTGTTCGGCATCGATGGTTTCGTATTTCATCAAGGCTTCAGCCATCGCGTCCAGCTTGTCGCGATTATCCACCAGCAGTTGCTTGGCGGTGGCATAGCAGCCATCAATGATACTGCGAACCTCTTCATCGATCAGCTTAGCCGTTTCACCCGAGACATTGGTGTGCTGGCTGCCTGCGCTGCGCCCGAGGAACACTTCGCCTTCTTCTTCGGCATACATCAGCGGACCAAGCTTTTCCGAAAGCCCCCATTTGGTCACCATGTTCCGCGCCAGCTGTGTGGCCCGCATGATGTCATTGGAGGCACCGGTGGTCACGCCATCAAAGCCCAGTGTCATCTCTTCGGCGATACGTCCACCGAACAACGAGCAGATCTGGCTGATCAGTGCGCGCTTGGACAGGCTGTAGCGATCCTCTTCCGGCAGGAACATGGTCACACCCAGAGCCCGACCACGGGGAATGATCGAAACCTTGTAAACCGGATCGTGCTCGGGCACCAAGCGACCCACGATTGCATGCCCGGCCTCATGAAAAGCGGTGTTGAGCTTTTCTTTCTCGGACATGACCATGGTCTTGCGCTCGGCGCCCATCATGATCTTGTCTTTGGCCAGCTCGAATTCCTTCATTTCCACCAATCGCTTGCCGGCACGCGCAGCAAACAAGGAAGCCTCATTCACCAGGTTGGCCAGGTCGGCACCGGAGAAACCGGGTGTACCACGGGCAATTACCGAGGCCTCGACGTTATCGCCGATCGGCACCTTGCGCATGTGCACCTTGAGAATTTGTTCGCGACCGCGGATATCCGGCAGACCGACCACCACTTGCCGGTCAAAGCGCCCAGGGCGCAGCAGCGCCGGGTCAAGCACGTCGGGACGGTTGGTGGCCGCGATGACGATCACACCATCGTTCGCCTCAAAACCATCCATCTCCACCAGCAACTGGTTGAGCGTCTGCTCGCGCTCGTCATGACCGCCACCCAGCCCGGCACCACGGTGACGACCGACGGCGTCGATTTCGTCGATGAAAATGATGCAGGGCGCGTGCTTTTTGGCCTGCTCGAACATGTCACGCACACGACTGGCGCCGACACCGACAAACATTTCCACAAAGTCCGAACCGGAAATGGTGAAGAACGGCACCTTGGCCTCACCCGCAACGGCCTTGGCCAGCAGGGTTTTACCGGTACCCGGTGAACCGACCATCAGCACGCCGCGCGGAATGCGTCCGCCCAGGCGCTGGAACTTGCCCGGATCGCGCAGGAACTCAACCAACTCGCTGACTTCTTCCTTGGCCTCGTCGCAACCGGCGACATCGGCAAAGGTGGTTTTGACCTGGTCTTCCGAAAGCAGGCGCGCCTTGCTCTTGCCGAAGCTCATCGGACCGCCCTTGCCACCAGCGCCACCCTGCATCTGGCGCATGAAGAACATGAACACGGCGATGATCACCAGAATCGGGAAGCTGGCTACCAGCAACTGAGTCCAGATGCTCTGCTGCTCAGGCTGCTTGCCTTCGATCACTACGTTGTTGTCGATCAAGTCCCCGATCAGGCCACTGTCCTGAATGGCCGGACGAATCGTCTTGAAAGTCCCACCATCGGTGCGCTTGCCGGCGATCACGAAGCCATCGACGGTCACCCGCTCGACGCGCCCCTCTTTCACCTGACTGATGAACTCGGAATAGTTCAACGTTTGCGGTTCGTTGGGGGTGGAGAAGTTGTTCATCACCGTCACCAGCACGGCTGCGATGATCAGCCACAGGATCAGATTTTTTGCCATATCGTTCAATTAGCTACCCTCTGAAGCTGGCCCCGGTCCGGAGCATGCCCCGCATGACGGCTGGTTTATTCCGGCCTAACTTACTACACAACCCCTGCCAGCGCAGGTGCCGTCTGTAACCCTTTATGAACCTTTGACTGCAGGCTCGGGCGTTAATTACATCTGCTGATCGCGAAAACCGCGGGCCAGCAAATACTGCTCTCGCGATCTATCCCGCGAGGACAGGGGCTTGCGCATCTGCACCTTCTCGAACATCTGGCGCGTCTGCTTGTGATACTCGTCGAAGCCTTCACCCTGGAAAATCTTGATCAGAAAATCGCCACCAGGGCGCAGTACCCGGGTGGCCAGGTCCAATGCCAACTCGCACAAATACATGGCGCGTGGCTGATCGGAGGCTCTGACACCACTCATATTGGGGGCCATATCGGAAATCACAAGGTCTACTTTGGAATCACCAATGGCTTCCAGCAATTGCGCGAACACGACATCATCGGTGAAGTCGCCCTGGACAAAGGTCACATCAGGGATGCTGTCCATCTCCAGAATGTCCGACGCGATCAGGCGCCCCCTGTCACCAATAACCCGGCTGGTCACCTGTGACCAGCCCCCAGGGGCAGCGCCCAGATCGACCACGGTCATGCCGGGGCGCAGGATGCGATCCTTCTCCTGGATCTCCAACAATTTGTAGCTGGCACGGGATCGGTAACCGTCCTTTTGCGCCATCTTCACATAGGGGTCATCAAAGTGTTCTTTCAGCCAGCGCTGGCTAGTCTTGGAACGGGCCACGTAATACCTCTTGGACGACGGCTCGGGTACACTAGCCGCCTTTTTTGTACATTGAACTTCAGGGCTTGATTATGGCGCTCTCGCAAGAGCAGAAGAAACAATTCAAATCTATCGGCCACCATCTGAAACCGGTATTGATCGTCGCGGATAATGGCTTGAGCGAAGGAGTCCTGGCTGAGCTGGAACGCGCGCTTGCCGACCATGAACTGATCAAGATCCAGTTTCGCATCGCTGAACGGGATGATCGTCACGCAGTGATCGTGGAGCTGTGCCAGGCCGCCAACTGCGAGCTGGTACAAAGCATCGGAAAAATGGCCTTGGTGTATCGCAAAAATCCTAATGCGAACCGCCAGCTTTCCAACGTCCATCGGCACCAGGCTTAAGCAAAACGCAAAGCTGGAAGCCAACAGGCTGCCAGCTTCTAGCGCTGCTCTCTGCCCGGCACGGGCTGCAGCACAAGCAGCAAACCACAGACCGCCATGGCCAGGTAGCTGAATACTTGCCAATACGCCGAGCCCATCCAGCCAGCACTACTTGCCAGATGACCGGCCGCCAGCAACACGACAGCCAGTAACAATTGGCTGCGCGTGTCTCGCCAAATTCCCCGCGCGCCTTGCGCTAATACCAGCACGACAGCCTGCATAACCGCGCAAAAAGCTGCAAAGCCTACCAGCAGTGGGCGCAGCCCATTGGCAATTTCGTCAATCAGTAGTGGTGCCAGCCCGACTTTTTCCAGCGCAGGAAAGACCACGAAATGCAGCAACCACAGGCCGCCAACCCAGAATGTCTGGGCCAGCAGCCAGGTGATGCCAGCGGCCCGCAAGGGCCGTGAGTCAGATGTGTCGAACCTGGACAATCTCGTACTCAATCAGCCCACTCGGTGTCTTTACCGTCACCACATCACCCTCTTCCTTGCCCACCAGGGCGCGGGCGATAGGCGAACTGACCGACAGCTTGCCGATTTTCACATCAGCTTCGTCGTCACCCACGATTTGGTAGGTCACCTGCTCGTCGGTTTCGCAGTTAGCGATATCCACAGTGGTGCCGAAAATTACTTTACCGGTGTGAGCAATGGTCGTGACATCGATAACGATCGCATGCTGCAGCCGACCTTCGATATCGCGAATGCGCGCCTCGACCATGCCTTGCTGCTCGCGGGCCGCATGGTACTCAGCGTTTTCCTTGAGATCGCCCAATTCACGCGCCGTACCGATCTCCTTACTAAGTTTCGGGCGCACGACCTTGGTCAAGTGAGCCAATTCTTCTTCCAGGGCGCGAGCGCCCTGAACGGTCATGGGAAATTTGCTTGTCATGCCTTGATTCCTGCATGGAGCTCCTGCAGCCGACGGACCGTCTTCTCGGGGCCGAACTTCAGCGCTTCACACACCGCCTGGCCGCCTGCCAGTGTGGTGGTGATGCATACTTTGTGCTGCAGGGCATTACGTCGAATGGAATAAGAATCAGCGATCGACTGACGTCCTTTGGTGGTGTTGATAATCAGCGTCACTTCTTCGTTTTTGATCATATCAACCACGTGAGGACGACCTTCGGTCACCTTGTTCACGCGGCGCACCGGCAGACCGGCGGCCTCGATGATTTTAGCGGTACCAGCGGTTGCGACCACTTCGAAGCCCAACTCGACCAGATCAGCAGCTACCTGCGCAACGAACGGCTTGTCGTCCTCGCGCACGCTGATAAAGGCACAGCCACCGGTCGGCAGTACTTCACTGGCACCCAACTGAGCCTTGGCGAAAGCCTCGGCGAAGCTGTCGCCCACGCCCATGACTTCGCCGGTGGACTTCATCTCTGGGCCAAGGATGGTGTCGACGCCCGGGAATTTGGCGAACGGGAAGACCGCTTCCTTGACGCTGTAGAAGTTTGGAATGATTTCCTGGGTGAAACCGATTTCCGCCAGGGTCTTGCCGGCCATGACGCGCGCGGCCACCTTGGCCAGCGACTCGCCGATGCACTTGGACACGAAGGGTACGGTACGCGAAGCACGCGGGTTCACTTCGATGACGAAAATATCTTCGCCCTGCACCGCCATCTGCACGTTCATCAGACCGACCACGCCCAGTTCCAGGGCCATGGCCTTGACCTGTTCGCGGATCTTGTCCTGGATGTGCATGGGCAGCGAGTAAGGCGGCAGCGAGCAGGCGGAGTCGCCTGAGTGCACGCCAGCCTGCTCGATGTGCTGCATGATCGCGCCGATGACCACTTGCTCGCCATCGCACACGGCATCGATATCGACCTCGATGGCGCAGTTGAGGAAGTGGTCCAGCAGCACCGGGCTGTCGTTGGAGACTTGCACGGCTTCGCGCATGTAGCGCTTGAGTTCTTCTTCCTGGTAAACGATTTCCATCGCCCGACCGCCGAGCACATAGGAAGGGCGTACTACCATCGGATAACCAATGGTCTTGGAAGCGGTCAACGCTTCGTCTTCGCTGCGCGCGGTGGCGTTCTGCGGCTGACGCAGGCCCAAACGCTGGACCATCTGCTGGAAACGCTCACGGTCTTCGGCGCGATCGATGGCGTCCGGGCTGGTGCCGATGATATTGACACCCGCTTCTTCAAGCGCGCGGCACAGCTTCAGCGGCGTTTGACCGCCGTACTGCACGATCACGCCCTTGGGCTGCTCGATGCGCACGATTTCCAGCACGTCTTCCAGGGTGACCGGCTCGAAATACAGACGATCAGAGGTGTCGTAGTCGGTCGAGACGGTTTCGGGGTTGCAGTTGACCATGATGGTCTCGTAACCGTCTTCACGCATCGCCAGCGCTGCGTGCACACAGCAATAATCGAACTCGATGCCTTGGCCGATACGGTTCGGGCCGCCGCCAAGAATCATGATCTTGTCGCGGTCAGAAGCATTCGCCTCGCACTCTTCCTCATAGGTCGAGTACATGTAGGCGGTATCGGTGGCGAACTCGGCGGCGCAGGTGTCCACGCGCTTGTAGACCGGCAGCACCTTGAGCTTGTGGCGATGGTTGCGCAGGCTCTTCTCACTGACGCCGAGCAGCTTGGCCAGGCGCGCATCGGAGAAGCCCTTGCGCTTCAGCTTGTACATCAAATCTCGATCGATGCTGGAGAGGTTCAGGGTCTTGACCTTTTCCTCCTCCTTGACCAGGTCTTCGATCTGTACCAGGAACCACTCGTCGATGCGGGTCAGCTCGAACACGTCGGCAATCGTCTTGCCTGCACGGAAGGCATCGGCGACGTACCACACGCGGTCGGCGCTGGGCACGGTCAGCTCACGCTTGAGAATGCTCTCGGCTTCCGGGTCGTTCAAGTCGAGCATGGGATCGAAACCGCTCACACCCACTTCCAGTCCGCGCAACGCTTTCTGCATGGACTCCTGGAAGGTCCGGCCAATGGCCATGACCTCGCCCACCGACTTCATCTGTGTGGTCAGGCGAGCGTCAGCCTTGGGGAATTTCTCGAAGGCGAAGCGCGGAATCTTGGTCACGACATAATCGATGGCCGGCTCAAAGGAGGCCGGGGTGCGGCCGCCAGTGATGTCGTTGGACAGCTCGTCCAGGGTATAGCCGACCGCCAGCTTGGCGGCAATCTTAGCGATCGGGAAGCCGGTGGCCTTGGAGGCCAGCGCCGAAGAACGCGACACGCGCGGGTTCATCTCGATGACCACCATCCGGCCGGTGTCCGGGCAGATGCCGAATTGCACGTTGGAGCCGCCGGTTTCCACGCCAATCTCGCGCAGTACCGCCAGGGAGGCGTTGCGCAGGATCTGGTATTCCTTGTCGGTGAGCGTCTGGGCCGGGGCGACAGTAATCGAGTCGCCGGTATGCACGCCCATCGGGTCGAAGTTTTCGATGGAGCAGACGATGATGCAGTTGTCGTTCTTATCGCGGACAACCTCCATCTCGTACTCTTTCCAACCGATCAGCGATTCGTCGATCAGCAACTCGTTGGTTGGCGACAGGTCCAGACCCCGGGTGCAGATTTCTTCAAACTCTTCCCGGTTGTAGGCAATGCCGCCACCGGTGCCGCCCATGGTGAACGAGGGGCGAATGATGCACGGGAAACCGACCTTCTCGAGCACCTTGAAGGCTTCTTCCATGCTGCGCGCAATGCCTGAGACCGGACAGGCCAGGCCGATGTCTTTCATGGCCTTGTCGAAGCGCGATCGGTCTTCGGCCTTATCGATGGTGTCGGCATTGGCTCCGATCATCTCGACGCCAAATTTTTCCAGCACGCCGTGCTTTTCCAGGTCCAATGCACAGTTCAGCGCGGTCTGGCCACCCATGGTCGGCAGCAGCGCATCGGGACGCTCTTTCTCGATGATCTTGGCCACGGTCTGCCATTTGATCGGCTCGATGTAGGTGGCGTCGGCCATGGCCGGGTCGGTCATGATGGTGGCCGGGTTGGAATTCACCAGAATGACGCGAAAACCTTCCTCGCGCAGGGCCTTGCAGGCCTGGGCGCCGGAGTAGTCGAATTCGCACGCCTGGCCGATGACGATGGGGCCGGCGCCGAGAATCAGGATACTTTTAATGTCTGTACGTTTTGGCATGGGACTCTCGAGTAATCAGGACAAGGTTGCGGTGGCCAGCTTCACGCCAAAGCCGACGAACAAGGCGCCGATGCCACTACTGGCACCGGCGACCAACCGCTGCCGCTGGCGAAACCACTGCGCCAGGCGTGCACCGGTGAAAATCAGAACGCTCAAGTAGGTCAGGCTGATTACCTGCAGAATCGTGCCCAGCACCAGGAATGACAAACCCGGATTGGCGTATGCCGGGTCGACGAACTGGATAAAAAAGGACACGAAAAACAGGATCGCCTTGGGGTTCGACAGGCTGAGCAACAGAGCGCGCCGGAACGGCTCAGCCAACTCATGCGCGGATGTTCCAGCTGCTTTCTGCTGCGGCTGATGCCACTGGCGCCAGGCGCCGCGCAGCATGTTGAAGCCGATGTAGAACAGGTAGGCCGCTCCCAGGTACTTCAGGGCAACGAATAACAGCGGCTCGGCCTTGAGCAGCGAGACCACGCCCAGTGCAGCAGCGAGCATCAGCAGGCTGTCACCGATGAACACCGCAGCAGCGGCACTGTAGCCGGCTGCCACCCCTCGACGAGCAGCGCTGGCGAGCACGAACAGTGAATTGGGGCCTGGCAACAGAATCACCAGTACCGTCCCGAGGACATAGGTCCACAGGTCAATTACCCCCAGGCTCGCCAGCATCGTCGCGCGACCTTACTTGCGCGCCGCCATGGCGGCGATGAAGCGGTCGAACAGCGGAGCCACATCGTTGGGGCCCGGGCTGGCTTCAGGGTGACCCTGGAAGCCAAAGGCAACCTTGTCGGTGCGCTCAATACCCTGCAGGGTGCCATCGAACAGCGACTTGTGCGTGGCGCGCAAGCACGACGGCAGGTTGTCAGCATCCGCAGCAAAACCGTGGTTTTGGCTGGTGATCATCACCACGCCAGTTTTGAGGTCCTGCACCGGGTGGTTGGCACCGTGATGGCCACAGCCCATTTTCACTGTCTTGGCGCCGGACGCCAGGGCCAGCAATTGATGACCCAGGCAGATACCGAACACCGGGATGTCTGTCTCGAGAACGTCCTTGATCGCCTGGATGGCGTAGTCGCATGGCTCGGGATCGCCAGGACCATTGGACAGGAAGATGCCATCGGGATTCAGCGCCAGGGCCTCGCTGGCCGGCGCCTGGGCTGGCAGCACGGTCACCCGGCAACCCCTCGCGACCAGCATGCGTAGGATGTTGCGCTTGACGCCGTAATCGTACGCCACGACATGGTAGGGCAACTCGGCTGCGGGGATCTCCGGATGGCTGTCAGTTTCCAGTGTCCACATGCCCGAGCGCCACTCGTAGCGCTCCTGGGTACTGACTACCTTGGCCAAGTCCATGCCTTTGAGGCCGGGAAAGCTGCGCGCCAGCTCAAGGGCTTTTTCCTCGGTGGCGTCGGTACCGGCCAGGATACAGCCATTCTGAGCGCCTTTTTCACGCAGGATACGGGTCAATCGACGAGTATCAATACCAGCAATGGCCACCGTGCCGTGTTCTTTGAGGTACTCATCCAGCGGCTGCTTGCAGCGCCAGTTACTGGCCAGCAACGGCAGGTCGCGAATGACCAGGCCGGCAGCCCAGACACGATCGGACTCGGCGTCTTCCGGCGTGGTGCCGGTGTTGCCGATATGGGGATAAGTCAGGGTGACGATTTGCTGTGCGTAGGAGGGATCGGTGAGGATTTCCTGATAGCCGGTCATGGCGGTGTTGAACACGACCTCGCCGATGGTTTGCCCATCGGCACCGATGGATTCACCGCGAAAAATGCTGCCATCAGCAAGTGCAAGTATGGCTGGCGTACTCAAGAGACCTCCCGTAGATCTGGCTGGCGCAAACGCAGACTGTAAAAAAGCGGGATGACGTGTGAAGGTCATCCCGCTTTTTTATTGGGTCATTCTGCGTAACTTTAGTGGACACACTAAATGCGAAAGTGTACAGAAATGACCGATTTGGGTCCACCGTTAATGCGCATGGATTTTCGCCTCCAGTCGCACCGCCTGCATCCATTACTGGAGCCCGAGCACATCCTGCATGTCATACAGCGACGCTGGCCGATCCTTCAACCACAACGCGGCGCGCACCGCTCCCTTGGCAAAGGTCATGCGACTGGATGCCTTATGGGTGATTTCCACGCGCTCGCCATCAGCAGCGAACAGCACGGTGTGGTCACCGACCACATCGCCAGCGCGGACGGTGGCGAAACCGATGGTTTCGCGCTCTCGGGCACCGGTCTGACCTCCGCGCCCATACACCGCAACCTTCTGCAGATCGCGCCCCAGGGCATTGGCGACGACTTCGCCCATGCGCAGCGCGGTACCCGACGGTGCATCGACCTTGTGACGATGGTGGGCCTCGATGATTTCGATATCCACATCGTCACCGAGCACGCGCGCGGCGGTGTCCAGCAACTTCAGGCACAGATTGACGCCGACGCTGAAGTTGGCCGCAAAGACGATCGGAATTTCCTTGCCTGCTTCGGCCAGCAGCTCTTTTTCTTCAGGACTGAATCCTGTAGTGCCAATTACCATGGCCTTGCCGGCCTGACGGCAGAGCTCGAGATTCTTCAACGTCACGGTCGGGTGAGTGAAATCGATCAACACGTCAAAGTTGTCCAGCACGCTGGCCAGATCACCCGACAGTTGCACGCCGATTTTGCCCAACCCCACCAGCTCGCCGGCATCCGCGCCCACCAGACTGCTGTCTGGGCGATCGATGGCGGTGCTTAGCTGAGCACCCTCGACCTGGCGCACCGCTTCGATCAGGGTTTTGCCCATGCGCCCGGCGGCGCCCATGACTGCTATACGTTGCATAAAGTCAGCTCCGAGCTGCAAGCCTCAAGCTGCAAGCGCCGCCTGATTGAGGCTTGCAGCTTGCAGCTTGCAGCTTTGAGTTATAGATCGCCGAAAAAGCGCTTCATGCCTTCGAACCAGCCGCTGGCCTTGGGCGAATGCGAGCTGTCGTTCTGCAGGCTGCTGCGGAACTCTTCCAGCAGTTCGCGCTGACGCTTGCCGAGATTCACCGGGGTTTCCACCACCACCCGGCACATCAGATCGCCTGCACCGCCACCGCGCACTGGCGCCACGCCCTTGCCGCGCAAGCGGAACATCTTGCCGGTCTGGGTCGCCTCAGGGATCTTCAGCTTGACGCGGCCATCCAGGGTCGGCACTTCCAGCTCACCGCCCAGCGCGGCATCAGCGAAGCTGATCGGCACTTCACAGTACAGATGCTTGCCATCGCGCTCGAAGATTGCGTGCTCACGTACGTTGACCACCACATACAGGTCACCGGGCGGGCCGCCCAGCGTGCCGGCCTCACCTTCGCCCGACAGGCGAATGCGATCTCCGGAATCGACGCCCGCTGGCACTTTGACCGACAGGGTCTTGTGCTCTTCCGTGCGCCCCTGGCCATGGCAGGTGCCGCAGGGATCGGTGATCATCTTGCCACTGCCATGGCAGCGCGGGCAGGTCTGCTGCACCGAGAAAAAGCCCTGCTGCATGCGCACCTGACCGATACCGCCGCAGGTCGTGCAGGTGACCGGGCTGGTGCCCTTCTTTGCCCCGGAGCCGTCGCAGGTTTTGCAACCGACCAGGGTCGGCACACGGATGGTCACTGTCGTGCCGCGCACCGCTTCTTCCAGATCCAGCTCCAGCGTGTAGCGCAGATCGCTGCCACGCATCGGACCGCCGCGCTGGCCGCCACGCTGACCGCCGAAGAAGTCACTGAACACGTCGCCGAAGATGTCGGAGAAGCTTGCGTTACCACCGAAGCCGGCCCCACCGCCCATCTGCGGATCGACACCCGCGTGGCCGTATTGATCATAAGCGCCGCGCTTACTGGCATCGGAAAGAACTTCATAAGCCTCATTGGCTTCTTTGAATTTCTCTTCCGCGTCATGGTCGTCCGGATTGCGGTCGGGGTGGTACTTCATCGCCAGACGTCGGTAAGCCTTTTTCAGCTCGGCCTCACTGGCACTGCGCTCCACGCCCAGTATTTCGTAATAGTCTCGTTTTGCCATTTCTCTCGGATTCCTCTGACGCCCCTCCAGACACGTCAACGCGGGAGCAGGCTCCCGCGTGGCGTGTCAAGGACGCACGACCCCAAGGGCCGTGCGTGGTGAGGCGGAAGCAAACGTGACGTTTACTTGTTTTCCTTGACCTCTTCGAACTCGGCGTCGACCACGTCGTCGCCAGCCGATTTGGCACTGCTCTCGTTGCCAGCGCCCGGCTGGGCTTCGCCGGCCTGGGGCTGTTCGGCATACATCTTCTGCGCCAGCGGGGCGGTGACTTCCGACAACGCGGTCATCTTCGCCTCGATCACCGTCTTGTCGTCGCCCTTCACCGCGACTTCAAGTTCGCCAATGGCTTTTTCGATGGCAGCCTTGTCTTCGTCGGTGGCCTTGTCGCCCGCTTCGACAATCATCTTGCGGGTGGCATGCACCAACTGATCGCCCTGGTTGCGCGCGCCGGCCAGCTCTTCGAACTTGCGGTCTTCCTCGGCGTTGGCTTCGGCATCACGCACCATTTGTTCGATTTCTTCATCGGAGAGGCCGGAGTTGGCCTTGATCACGATGGACTGCTGCTTGCCGGTGGCCTTGTCCTTGGCGGACACGTTGAGGATACCGTTGGCGTCGATGTCGAAGGTCACTTCGATCTGCGGCACGCCGCGCGGTGCCGGCGGAATATCGGCCAGGTCGAACTTGCCCAGCGACTTGTTCTGCGCGGCTTGCTTGCGCTCGCCCTGCAGCACGTGGATGGTCACGGCGCCCTGGTTGTCGTCGGCGGTGGAGAACACCTGAGATTTCTTGGTCGGGATGGTGGTGTTCTTCTCGATCAGCGGAGTCATCACGCCACCCAGGGTTTCGATACCCAGGGTCAGCGGCGACACGTCGAGCAGCAGCACGTCCTTGACATCGCCGGCCAGCACGGCGCCCTGGATGGCAGCACCCATGGCCACGGCTTCATCCGGGTTGACGTCCTTGCGCGCTTCCTTGCCGAAGAACTCGGCAACTTTCTGCTGCACCAGCGGCATGCGAGTCTGACCGCCGACCAGGATCACGTCATCGATCTTGCCGACGTCGATACCGGCATCCTTCAGAGCAATGCGGCACGGCTCAATGGTGCGCTGCACCAGGTCTTCGACCAGGGCTTCCAGCTTGGCGCGGGAAATCTTTACGTTCAGGTGCTTCGGACCCGACGCATCGGCGGTGATGTACGGCAGGTTGACGTCGGTCTGCTGCGCGGAGGACAGCTCGATCTTGGCCTTCTCGGCAGCTTCCTTCAGGCGCTGCATGGCCAGCGGGTCGCCCTTGAGGTTCATGCCGGTTTCTTTGTTGAACTCGTCGACGAGGTAGTCGATCAGACGAATGTCAAAGTCTTCACCGCCCAGGAAGGTGTCGCCGTTGGTGGCCAACACTTCGAACTGGTGCTCACCGTCGACTTCAGCGATCTCGATGACCGACACGTCGAAAGTACCGCCACCCAGGTCATAGACGATTACGGTGTGGTCGCCCTTGGCCTTGTCCATGCCATACGCCAGCGCAGCCGCGGTGGGCTCGTTGATGATGCGCTTGACGTCCAGGCCAGCAATGCGACCGGCATCCTTGGTGGCCTGACGCTGGCTGTCGTTGAAGTAGGCCGGCACAGTGATGACCGCTTCGGTAACCGGCTCGCCGAGGTAGTCTTCGGCGGTCTTCTTCATCTTCTTCAGCACTTCGGCGCTGATCTGCGGCGGGGCCATCTTGTCGCCCTTCACCTCGACCCAGGCATCGCCATTGTCAGCCTTGACGATCTTGTAAGGCACCATGCTGATGTCTTTCTGCACGACGTCCTCATCGAAACGACGGCCGATCAGACGCTTCACCGCGTACAGGGTGTTGTGCGGGTTGGTGACCGCCTGGCGCTTGGCCGACTGGCCAACCAGGGTTTCGCCATCATTGGTGTAGGCGATGATCGACGGAGTGGTGCGACCACCCTCGGCGTTCTCGATAACCTTGACGTTACCGTTTTCCAGAATAGAGACGCAGGAGTTGGTTGTCCCCAGGTCGATGCCGATGATTTTACCCATTTCATTTCTCCCGAAATTTGGTTTTTACCGCGTCCCTATTCCGGGCCGCTCCAGCTCAATTACGCTTGTTCACACAGATGGGGGCTGGCTGATGGATTTCAAGCCTGCTCGTTGATCGACGGCGGCGTGTTGGCCGCGGCCTTGCTGACCACCACCATGGCCGGGCGCAACAGCCGGCCATTGAGCAGATAACCCTTCTGGAACACCTTGACCACGCTGCCTGGCTCGAGCGTTGCGCTCTCTTCCATGGCCATGGCCTGATGATGCTCAGGGTCGAAAGGCTCGCCGTGGGGGTCCACTTGCTCCAGTTGATGGCGCTTGAGCGTGTCGAGCAGCAGTTTATGCGTCAGCTCCAGGCCTTCGCGTACCGCCTTGCTGGCCTCATCATTCGGGTTGGTCATTTCCAGCCCGCGCTCCAGGCTGTCGACGACGACCAGCAGGTCCGCGGAAAACTTTTCCAACGCGAACTTGTGTGCCTTTTCCACATCTTGCTCTGCGCGGCGACGCACATTCTGCAATTCGGCTGCGGTGCGCAACACTTGATCCTGTGCGCCGGCCAGTTGCTCTTCCAACTCTTGGATACGAGCGTCCAGCGCCTCGCCATTTGCCTCAGCAGCCGGGGCTGCTTCCGCATTCTGGTTTTCCAGGTTTTGTTCATCAGCCATGGGAGTCTCCTATGAAAGGGAATGCCGGACATTGCCAGCGTCGAATGCCGGCCAATATGGGGGCGCCGCCTGCTTCTTCAACCCCCGCACGCACACACACCCCCAACATCGTAATTTTTTTCTTCAAACCAGGAAGAAGGACGCTTGAAGCGCCCCCGCCGACCACTGTATAAATACACAGCCAAGAATTCTGGGAGCTCATCATGCTGGCGCACCTGTCCATCCATAATTACGCCATTGTCGAACACCTGGACCTCGAACTGAGCGGCGGGATGAGCGTCATCACCGGCGAGACGGGGGCCGGCAAGTCGATCATGCTCGACGCCCTCGGTCTGGCTCTGGGCGATCGCGCCGACAGCAGCGTGGTACGCCCCGGTGCAGACAAGGCCGATATCCTGGCCAGCTTTGATGTCACCCGAATTCCTGAAGCCCAGGCCTGGCTGCGCGAGCGCGACCTTGAACAAGACGGCCCATGTATCCTGCGCCGGGTGATCACCGCCGAAGGACGCTCACGCTCCTATATAAATGGCACCCCCTGTCCGCAGGGCGATCTCAAAGCCCTGGGCGAATTGCTTATTGATATCCACAGCCAGCATGAGCATCAGTCGCTGCTGAAGATCGACACCCATCACCGCTTGCTAGATGCCTATGCCGGCGCCAGCGAACTGGCCCGCCAGGTGCAACTTGCCGCAGTTCGCTGGCGGCAGACTCGCCAGGAATTGGAGCGCATCTCCAGCACCAGCGAAGAGCAGCGCGCGCGCCACCAGTTGCTCAGTTACCAGCTGGAAGAATTGGAAAACCTGGCCCTGGGCGAACAGGAACTGGAACAACTGGAGCAGGAACACAAGAATCTCAGCAATGCCGAACAGCTGCTGAGCGCCTGCCGTCTGGTGATCGAGCTGTGCAGCGAGAACGATGCCGGCAACGTCCTCTCGGCCTTGACTTCCAGCCTCAGTCGCCTGACTGGCTTCAGCAGCCAGCCCGGCGCACTGAGCGAAGCCGTGAACCTGCTGGCCAGCGCGCAGATTCAGGTCGAAGAAGCCGTCGGCGAGTTGAACCGTTTCCTCGATCATTTCGATGCCGATCCCGAGCGCCAGCAATTTCTCGAAGAACGCCTCGACACCATCTATACCCTGGCCCGCAAACACCGCGTGCAACCGAGCGAGCTGGGTGAATTGCAGCAACGCCTGCTTGATGAGCTGGAGGGTCTGAACGCCGATGACCAGGCACTTGAACGCCTGGACGAAGAACTCACCGCTTACACCCGTCACTATCAGGACAAAGCCACCGAACTAAGCGCCTTGCGCAGCGACGCCGCCCAGCGCCTGAGCGCGGCCGTAGAACAGGAAATGCAGCGCCTGGGCATGCCCGGCGGGCGCTTCAGCATCGAACTGCACGCCGGCAAGCAGGACATTCCGCAGCCTCAAGGATTGGAGCTGGTTGAGTTTCAAGTCAGCGCCAACCCCGGCCAACCTCTGCGCCCACTGGGCAAAGTGGCGTCAGGCGGCGAACTGTCGCGCATCAGCCTGGCCATCCAGGTGATTACGGCACAGACCTCGCGCGTACCCACTCTGGTGTTCGATGAAGTGGACGTCGGCATTGGCGGCCCCACCGCCGAAGTGGTCGGTCAGCTGCTACGCCGCCTAGGCGAAGGCGGCCAAGTATTGACCGTCACCCATCTGCCCCAAGTCGCCGCGCAAGGTCACCAACACCTGTTTGTGCACAAACTGCGCGGCAGCGATGAGACACGCACTGCCGTGACCCACCTTGAGTCGGCACAACGCATCGAGGAAGTCGCACGCATGCTCGGCGGTGTCGACCTGACCAAAGAATCTCTGGCCCATGCACGCAAGATGATCAGCAGCGCCAAGGCCTGACTTGCACGCAGAGCAACCAGAACACCGCCATAAAAAAGGCGACCTATAAAGGTCGCCTTTTTGCTATTCGGATTCGCCTTATGGCTTCTTGCGTACGTACAGCACCAGATTGTGGTTGACCAGCTCAAAGCCATGCTCTTCAACAATCTGCTTTTGGCGCCGCTCGATATCGGCGTCCATGAATTCGATGACCTCGCCGGTATCGACACACACCATGTGATCATGGTGGCCACTGTCGGCGAGTTCGAAAACGGCGTGACCACCATCGAAATTATGCCGAGTCACCAGACCGGAGGCTTCGAATTGGGTCAGCACGCGATAGACGGTGGCCAAGCCAACATCTTCGCCAGCCTCCATCAATGCTTTGTAGACATCTTCCGCGCTCATGTGCCGCTGTTCTGCGGTATCCAGCATTTGCAGGATCTTGACTCGCGGGAGAGTTACTTTAAGGCCTGCCTTTCGCAGTTCGTTGTTTTCAGACATGGTCAGCTTTCTCGTGGCTGCTGTTTCGCAGCTCCCTACATACGGGTATGATCCGGGTCAACTGCCCGGCCAAGATAGTGGAAGTCACCCTCCGATGCAAAACACCAAGCTCTTGCTCTCGAGTTTCTGCCTGATGGCACTCCTGGCAGTCGCCGGCTGTTCATTCCCTGGGGTCTATAAAATCGACATTCAGCAAGGCAATGTCGTCACGCAGGACATGATAGACCAGTTGCGCCCTGGAATGACCCGACGCCAAGTGCGGTTTATCATGGGCAACCCCTTGATTACAGATACATTTCACGCCAATCGCTGGGATTATCTCTACAGCCTGCAGCCCGGTGGCGGTGAGCGTCAGCAAGAACGCATAAGCCTGGAATTTGATGGCAACGACCAGCTGGTCAGCATGTCTGGCGACTTCCGTCCCGGCGTCAGCCGCGATGAAGCCATTCTGGGTACAGCGCCCCGCCCGTAACGCCTAACGCGCGCTTGGGCGCCAGGTGCTTTAGTCCCCCTCGCCCGCCTTGGCGCGTGCCGCACGCGCAGCACGCTGCTTGCGTACTTCCTTGGGATCAGCTATCAGCGGTCGGTAGATCTCCACCCGCTCACCGTCTTCCAAAACACGCTCCTCCGGCTTGGCCACCGCCTTGCCAAAGATTCCCAGCGGACTACCCGCCAGATCCAGCCCCGGAAACTCCGCATCCAGCCCCGAGCGCAACGCAGCCTCGCGCAGGGTAGTGCCGCTCGGCACGCTCAGTCGCAGCAATTTCTGCTTGTCGGCCAGCGCATATACCACCTCGATGGCGATAGGCGACTTATCCATATAGCTGCTTGGCTCGCTGGCAAAAAGCATCCACCAAGGTGTTGGCCGCCTGATTGAATAATGGCCCCAGGGTCGCCTTGATCAACGGACCGTCGTAATCGAATGTCAGGTCCAGGCTGATCTTGCAGGCTTTTTCAGTCAGCGCTTTAAAATGCCAAACCCCGTGCAGTTGACTGAACGGGCCATCCTCCAGGTCCATGATGATGGACTCGCCCGCCTGCAGGCTGTTACGGGTCACGAAGCGCTGACTCATACCCGCCTTGGCCAAGGTCATGCTGGCCCGCATCTCGTGCTCATCACTGGCCAGGATTTCGGTGGCTGAACACCACGGCAAGAACTCCGGATAACGCGCCACATCATTGACCAGGTCATAAAGCGCCCGCGCCGGATACGGCAACAGCGCGGAGCGTTGGATATGCGTCGTCATGCGGACTTAAATTCCTCGATTCGGCGGCGCAGCACCGAAAACGGCAATACGTCGTGGCCGCTGGCCAGGGGATGACTAAAAACTGCGCGCATTGTCGGAGATTAGTCGCTGTCTCTCAAGTTTTGACATGCGCGGGCAGTCGCCATCAGCATCGCGACTCCCTATAATGCGCGCCCTATGGCTAAACAAAAGAAACAATCGCAGGGCAGCATCGCACTTAATAAAAAGGCGCTGCATGATTATTTTATCGAGCATAAGTTCGAGGCCGGCCTGGCCCTGGCTGGTTGGGAAGTCAAAAGTCTGCGCGCGGGCAAGGCCCAGCTGGTGGATAGCTATGTCCTGCTCAAGGATGGCGAAGCCTGGCTGATGGGTTGCCATATCAGCCCGCTCAAGACCGCCAGCACCCACGTCATTGCCGACCCGACACGGACCCGCAAGCTGCTGCTGAATGCGCGCGAGCTGGACAAGCTGTTTGGCTCGGTGCAGCAAAAAGGCTATACCTGCGTGGCCCTGTCGCTGTACTGGAAAAGCCACCTGGTCAAATGCGAAATCGCCTTGGCCAAGGGCAAGAAGGACTTCGACAAGCGCCACACCGAGAAAGAGCGCGACGCCGATCGCGAGGTGCAACGCGCCATGCGCACCAAGGGCAAGGGCGACTAAGCGCTCCAGCTCCCGGTCGGGCGCCCTGCTTCTAGCATTCAGGCGCCCCGCCCACTACACCCCTACCCGCCGTCGCGCTCGCGCTTCGCGCTGCTCTTCCTGCTGACCGGCCGCCAACACATCCTGCACGTAGCTGATATGCCGGTGCACGATATCTCTGGCATCCGCTGCTCGGCGTTCGATAACCGCCTCGTACAACTCCCGGTGCTGCTGCATCAGCATGTCACGGGTTTCGCTGCGCACGGCGTACATACCACCAATATTGGTGACCACGTTGCGCTTGAGCAGATCGAACAAGCCGCGAATGGTGTGCAACAGAACCGCGTTGTGGCTTGCCTCGGCAATGGCCAAGTGAAAGTGCGCGTCCGCCACGCCTTCTTCCATACGCGTGACGGTATCGCTGCGTGCGTAACACTCCTGCAGCTCAGCAAAAGCGGCAGTCAGGCGCTGCTGATCAAGCTCCGTCGCCCGCTGGGCGGCGTAGTAGGCGCATGCACCTTCCAGGGTGTGGCGAAATTCCAGCAGATCGCGCTGGGCATCGGCATTATTCTCCAAGAGCTGCAGCAGCGGATCGCTAAATGTCGAACCCAAGGCTTCAGCGACAAAATTACCGCCGCCCTGACGACTGACCAACAGCCCCTTGGCCGCCAGTTTTTGGATCGCCTCGCGTAATGAAGGGCGCGATACACCAAACTGCTCGGCCAGCACGCGCTCGGCCGGCAGGCGCTCGCCTGGTTTGAGGGTGCCTTCCAGAATCATGCTCTGCAATCGCTCGACGATATCGTCTGATAAGCGCCGCTGCTGCACCCGCCCGAACCCCATACGCCCTTCCCCTTTCACGCATTGATTAAGTCAGCGGTCATTCTACCCGCGCCGTCTGAGCCCTGATATGTCGCCCTTTCGCCACCGACAGCTCATCGGCGCCGGCCGGTCCCGTATCAGCGCTGCATATACTTTAAACGACCCATTCCTCTTGCTTGGCTCGCTAGATCGCACCAACCCATTACGTGGCGCAACCAATACCAAAGTCGCAGGTGCGCAAATTGACAGGCAATCGACAGCACTTTTACTCTGTCGATCCTGAACTGTAAATTGGTCTGACCAATTATCCTGTCAGCTGTTTTTGCTGCCCTAGCGGCCACCCGCCGGGCGATCACAACAATTAGGGAGCCACCCCAGATGCAAACCTGGCAACAACTCTACGCCCCACTGGGCAGCCTCGGCCTTTCCGCACTGGTGGCGCTGATCCCCATTGTGTTCTTCTTCCTGGCCCTGGCGGTGTTCCGCCTCAAGGGGCATGTGGCGGGCACCATCACGCTCGCGCTGTCGATCCTGGTCGCCATTCTGGCCTTTGGCATGCCGGCCGAAATGGCCGTCGCCTCAGCTGGCTACGGCTTCATCTACGGTCTCTGGCCGATTGCCTGGATCATCGTCGCGGCGGTGTTCCTCTACAAGCTCACGGTGAAGAGCGGCCAGTTCGAGATCATTCGTAGCTCGGTGCTGTCGATTACCGGGGACCAGCGCCTGCAAGTGCTGTTGATCGGCTTCTGCTTCGGCGCGTTTTTGGAAGGTGCCGCCGGCTTTGGCGCACCGGTGGCAATCACCGCCGCCCTGCTCGTTGGCCTGGGTTTCAACCCGCTGTACGCCGCAGGCTTGTGCCTGATCGCCAATACCGCGCCGGTGGCCTTTGGCGCCCTGGGCATCCCGATCATCGTCGCCGGCCAGGTGACCGGCATCGACGCCTTCGACATCGGCGCCATGGCCGGTCGCCAACTGCCGATTCTGTCGGTCATCGTGCCGTTCTGGCTGGTGGCAATGATGGACGGCTGGCGCGGCATCAAGGAAACCTGGCCTGCAACTCTGGTAGCTGGAGTCAGCTTTGCCGTAACCCAGTATTTCACCTCCAACTACATTGGCCCGGAACTGCCGGACATCACCTCGGCGCTGGTCAGCCTGGTGTCCCTGACGCTGTTCCTCAAAGTTTGGCAGCCGGCGCAGGCCGCCGTGCCCGCAGTGGCTGGCGTCAGTGCAGGCAGCGCAGCGGTAGCCGGCGGTTTCGGCAAGATGCGCACCACCGAGCCGTCACCCTACAACTTCGGCCAGATCCTCAAGGCGTGGTCGCCCTTCCTGGTGCTGACCGCCATGGTGACGCTGTGGACCCTGAAACCATTCAAGGCGTTGTTCGCAACCGGCGGCCCGCTGGATTTCACCGTGTTTATGTTTGAAATTCCGTATCTGCATAATCTGGCGATCAAGATCGCGCCGATCGTCACCGAGCCGACGCCGATCGCTGCGGTATTCAAGCTTGATCCGATTTCTGCCACCGGGACCGCGATCTTCTTCTCGGCGCTGATTTCCATGCTGATCCTGAAGATCACGCCTAAAAATGGCCTGACCACTTTCAAGGACACCGTGGTGGAACTGAAATGGCCGATCATCTCCATCGGCATGGTGCTGGGCTTCGCCTTTGTTACCAACTATTCGGGCATGTCCAGCACCCTTGCGCTGGTCTTAGCCGGCACTGGCGTCTTGTTCCCGTTCTTCTCGCCCTTCCTGGGCTGGCTGGGCGTGTTCCTGACAGGCTCGGACACGTCGTCCAATGCCCTGTTCAGCTCGCTGCAGGCCACTACTGCGCAGCAGATCGGCGTCAACGAAACCCTGCTGGTGGCGGCTAATACCAGCGGCGGCGTAACCGGCAAGATGATTTCGCCACAATCCATCGCCGTGGCCTGCGCCGCCACCGGCATGGTCGGCAAGGAGTCGGATCTGTTCCGCTTCACCCTGAAGCACAGCTTGATCTTTGCCACGTTCGTCGGTCTGATCACCCTGGCCCAAGCGTATGTATTCACTGGCATGCTAGTGAACTGATTTCACCACCATAACAACAAGCCGGGCTCCGCCCGGCACCTGCCACTTCGTGGACAACCGGGCCCACCGGGAGAATTAGCCGATGAGCGATCTGTTTTATAACGCAGCCCCCAATACCACACGGGTGGCGCCGCCGCTACCTGCTCCGCGTGAATATCCAGCCAGCAAGCCTGCCGAGGTTTACCTGTTCGGCACTTGCGTGGTCGATCTGTTCTTTCCCGAAGCCGGCCTCGACACCATTCATTTACTGGAACGCGAAGGCATCAAGGTGCACTACCCCCAGGGCCAGAGCTGCTGCGGCCAGCCTGCTTACACCAGCGGCTACACCGATGAAGCCCGAGAAGTGGCGCGCGCTCAGCTCAAGCTGTTCGACGAAGGTTGGCCGGTGATCGTGCCGTCCGGTTCCTGCGCGGGAATGTTTCGCGAGCACTACGCGCTGTTGTTTAAGGACGAGCCGCAGATGCTGAAACAGGCCCAGGCGCTCGCCGAGCGCACCTTCGAGCTGGCCGAATTCCTCCTGCATGTGTGCAAGGTGGACTTCCAGGACCAGGGCGCACCGATCAAGATTGCCCTGCACACCTCGTGCACGGCACGCCGAGAGATGAACACGCACCTGCATGGCCGCGCACTGCTTGCGCAGCTGAACAATGTCGAGCGTGTCGAGCACGACCACGAAAGCGAATGCTGCGGCTTTGGCGGCACCTTCAGCGTGCGCATGCCGGACATCTCCGGTGCCATGGTGGCGGACAAGACCCGTGCACTGAAGGAATCCGGCGCCGACCAGATGCTCACCGCCGACTGCGGCTGCCTGATGAATATCAATGGCGCCCTGGAAAAGCAAAACGCCACGCTGCGCGGCCAACACCTGGCCAGCTTCCTGTGGGAACGCACCGGAGGTAAGGCATGAGCCAGCAGATCCCCGTCGTTGACCTTTCCAGCCGCGAGCTGAAGCACAATGCCCACCACTCCCTTGGCGACGTCCAGTTGCGCAACAACATGCGCACCGCCATGGACTCGCTGATGGTCAAGCGCCTGATCTCGATGCCCGACGAGTACGAACGCGAACATTTGCGCGAGCTGGGCAACCACGTGCGCGCCCGCGCCCTGTCGCAACTGCCCGACCTGCTGGAAACGCTCGAAGCCAACCTGACCCGCAACGGCGTCACGGTGCACTGGGCCGAGACCACCGACGAGGCCAACGCCATTTTCCTAGAGATCGCCCAGGCCCATCAGGCCAAACAGGTGATCAAGGGCAAGTCGATGGTCAGCGAGGAAATGGAGATGAACCATTTCCTCGAAGGCCACGGCATCGAGGCGCTGGAGTCGGACATGGGCGAGTACATCATCCAGCTCGACCATGAAAAGCCCACCCACATCATCATGCCGGCGATCCATAAGAACGCCCGCCAGGTCGGCTCGCTGTTTCGCGACAAGCTCGGCATCGAGTACACCGAGGACGTCGATGCGCTGATCCAGACCGGTCGCAAGATCCTGCGCCAAAAGTTCTTCGAGGCCGACATTGGTGTTTCCGGGGTCAACTTCGCCGTGGCGGAAACCGGTACCCTGCTGCTGGTGGAAAACGAAGGCAACGGCCGCATGTCCACCGGTGTGCCGCCTGTGCACATCGCCGTTACCGGCATTGAGAAGGTGGTGGAAAACCTGCGCGACGTGGTCCCGCTGCTCTCGCTATTGACCCGCTCGGCACTGGGCCAGGGCATCACTACTTACGTCAACATGATCTCCGGACCGCGCCAGGCCGATGAGCTGGACGGCCCGCAGGAAGTCCACCTGATCCTGCTCGACAACGGCCGCAGCCAGGCGTTCGCCGACAGCGAATTACGCCAGACACTGAATTGCATCCGCTGCGGCGCCTGCATGAACCACTGCCCGGTGTATACGCGCATCGGCGGCCAGGCTTACGGCACCGTGTATCCGGGGCCGATCGGCAAGATCATCTCGCCGCACCTGCTGGGCCTGGAAAACACCCCGGATCACCCGTCCGCCTCGTCGCTGTGCGGCGCCTGTGGCGAAGTCTGTCCGGTGAAGATTCCGATTCCGTCGTTGTTGCGCCGTCTGCGCGAAGAGAACGTGAAAAAGCCTGACGCAGCCCATCACCTGTTGCGTGGCCAGGGCAGCAAGTACTCGGCTCAGGAACGGCTGCTGTGGAAAAGCTGGCAACTGCTCAACACCTCACCGCTGCTCTATCGCGTGTTCGGCTTCTTCGCCACCCGCTTGCGTGGCCTGACCCCGAACATTGGCCCTTGGGCACAGAACCACGGCGCGCCGAAACCGGCGGCCCGTTCGCTGCATGAACTGGCGAAACAGCATCTGGAGGCCAAATAATGTCTGCCAAAGCCAACATTCTCGCCAAGCTGCGCAACAGCCTGGCCGGCACCCAGCCGCTGATCGACGACTTCGACGAAGCCCTGGTGACCGAGCCCTGGAGCTACCCGGCCGAGCAACGCACCGAGCGCTTGCGACAGTTGATGGAAGCGGTGCACACCGAAACCCACCTGACCACAACAGATGCCTGGCCCGCATTGCTGGAAAAACTGCTGACCGACAAACAGCTGCCCAGCCTGCTGATCGCGCCGACCACGCCTTGGGGCGCGCAAATTGCCGAACACTTCGCCGGCCGCGACGCTGCGCCGACATTGAAGGCCTACGACCGTCCCATCGAGCAATGGAAAGCCGAGCTGTTCAACGACACGCCGGCCAGCCTGACCGGAACCCTGGGTGCCATCGCCGCCACCGGCAGCTTGATCCTCTGGCCGACCCCGCAGGAACCGCGCCTGATGAGCCTGGTGCCGCCGGTGCACTTCGCGATCCTCAAGGCCAGCGAGGTGTACAACAATTTCTACGAGGTGCAGCAGAAGCAACAGTGGGCACAGGGCATGCCGACCAATGCCCTGCTCGTCTCCGGCCCCTCGAAGACCGCTGACATCGAGCAGGTGCTGGCTTATGGCGCCCACGGCCCGAGGGACCTGATCGTGCTGATCCTGGAGGATGCATGAGTCTGCCCGGCGTCTTTCTTAAAGCAGTCGAGGCGCTGATTCCCCGCGAGCGGCTGTTCGACGACCCGCTGTCCACCCTGGCCTTCGGCACCGACGCCAGTTTCTACCGGCTGATTCCCAAGCTGGTGGTGCGCGTCGAGTCCGAACACGAAGTGGTCGAACTGCTCAAGCTGGCCAACGCCGAGCGGGTGCCGGTGACGTTTCGCGCCGCCGGCACCAGTTTGTCCGGCCAGGCGATTTCCGATTCGGTGCTGATCGTTCTGGGTGATCATTGGAACGGTCGTGACGTCCGCAACGGCGGCGCACAAATCCGCCTGCAACCCGGCGTGATCGGCGCCAATGCCAACGCCGTGCTGGCCCCACTGGGACGCAAGATCGGCCCCGACCCGGCCTCGATCAACGCGGCGAAGATCGGCGGCATCGTCGCCAACAACTCCAGCGGCATGTGCTGCGGCACCGCGCAAAACAGCTACAAGACCCTGGCCGGCTTGCGCCTGGTCCTGGCCGACGGCATGGTAGTCGATAGCGAAGACCCGGCTAGCGTTGCCGCCTTCGAACACAGCCATGCCGATTTGTTGGAGCAATTGGCCCAACTGGGTCGGGAAACCCGCGCCAACACCGCGCTGGCCGACAAGATTCGCCACAAGTACCGGCTCAAAAACACTACCGGCTTTTCCCTCAACGCCTTGGTGGATTTCGACCAGCCGCTGGATATCCTCACCCACCTGATGGTCGGCTCCGAAGGCACCCTGGCATTCGTCAGCGCGGTCACCTACGACACCGTGCCCGAGCACCCGCACAAGGCCACCGCGTTGATCGTCTTCCCCGACGTAGAAACCTGCTGCCGCGCGGTACCGGTGCTCAAGCAGCAGCCGGTGTCGGCCGTGGAACTGCTGGATCGGCGCAGCATGCGCTCGGTGCAGAACATGCCCGGCCTGCCGGAGTGGGTCAAAGACCTGTCCGCCACGGCCTGCGCGCTGCTGATCGAGTCCCGCGCCGCCACCCAGACGCTGCTGCACGAGCAACTGGCGAGCATCAACGCCTCGATTGTTGATTTTCCGGTGGAGAAGAAGGTCGACTTCAGCGAAGACCCGCTGGTCTATAACCAGCTCTGGCGCATCCGCAAGGACACCTTCCCGGCCGTCGGCGCGGTGCGCAAGATCGGCACCACGGCGATCATCGAAGACGTCACCTTCCCGGTGGAAAAACTCGCCGACGGCGTCAACCGCCTGATCCAGCTGTTCGAAAAGCACCATTACGACGAAGGCATCCTCTTTGGCCACGCCTTGGAGGGCAACCTGCACTTCGTCTTCACTCAGGGCTTCGACGATCCGGCCCAAGTGGCGCGTTATGAAGCCTTCATGCACGACGTCACCCAGCTGGTGGCCGTGGAATACGGCGGTGCCCTCAAGGCCGAACACGGCACTGGGCGCAACATGGCGCCGTTCGTCGAGCTGGAATGGGGCAGCGACGCCTATCAACTCATGTGGCGGATCAAGCACCTGCTCGACCCCAACGGCATCCTCAACCCGGACGTGATTCTTTCCGAAGATCCGCGCATCCACCTGAAGAACCTCAAGCCGCTACCGGCCGCCGACGAGATCGTCGATAAATGTATCGAATGCGGTTTCTGCGAACCGGTGTGCCCGTCCAACGGACTGACCCTGACGCCACGCCAGCGCATCGTCATCTGGCGCGATATCCAGGCCAAGAAACGCGCCGGCATCGATACCACTGATCTTGAGCGCGCCTACGAATACCAGGGCCTTGATACCTGTGCGGCGACCGGCCTGTGCGCCCAGCGCTGCCCGGTAGGCATCAACACCGGTGATTTGGTGCGCAAACTGCGCGGCGTCGACGCCCACCGCCAGGGCACCGCCACTTGGCTGGCCGAGCACTTCGCCACGGCGATGAAAGGCGCACGCTTCACCCTGGCAGCGGCCAATGGCGCCCGCAAGCTGCTCGGCGCGCCGCTATTGGCAAAAACCTCGGCCAGCCTGCGCAAACTTTCCGGCGAGCGCCTGCCACAATGGACGCCGGCCTTGCCCCAAGCGGTCAAACCCATCGCCTACACCCCGGCCAGCGAGGATGCACGGCCACGGGTGGTGTACCTGGCCGCCTGCGTGTCTCGCGCCATGGGCCCGGCGTTCAGTGACAGCGAACAAACGCCACTGATCGACAAGACCCGCGCACTACTGGAAAAGGCCGGCTACCAGGTCGTCTTCCCCGAGGAATTGGACAACCTGTGCTGCGGCCAGCCGTTCGCCTCCAAGGGCTACGCCGAACAGGGCGAGCGCAAGAAGCAGGAGTTGCTCGCTGCCCTGGCCAAGGCCAGCCGTGGCGGCCTCGACCCGATCTACTGCGACACCAGTCCCTGCACCCTACGCCTGGTACAGGACCTGGGAGATAGCCGCCTGGATATCTACGACCCGGTAAAATTCATCCGTGAGCATCTGCTCAATCGCCTGGACATCACCCCACAGGACACGCCGGTGGCGGTGCACGTCACCTGCAGCACCCAGCACCTGGGCGAAGCGCAAACGCTGATCGACATTGCCCGGCGCTGCGCCACGGACGTGGTGATTCCAGAGGGCATCCACTGCTGCGGCTTCGCCGGCGACAAGGGTTTCAGCCAGCCGGAGCTCAACGCCCATGCACTGCGTTCGCTCAAGGATGCGGTGCGGGTCTGCACGGAAGGCATCAGCACCAGTCGTACCTGCGAGATCGGTCTGTCCAGCCACAGCGGCATCGACTACCACGCACTGGTCTATCTGGTGGACCGCGTCAGTCACGCCAGGGCCTGAAGGTTCGCACAATATAGAGCCCCGCATCGACGGGGCTTTTTTATGCTTTATCCACAAATCTGAACCCTTGGCCAACCGGAGCGTCAACGTTATGAGTCCACGAACTCACTATTGCCCTGACGCAAACCGAGGACACACCATGAAAAGCCCAGCCCTGCTTATTGCTGCTGCACTGTTCTTTGCCCCGGCCGCTTTTGCCGACGATGACCAATGCTCGGCCAGCATCGACCAGCTGGATGAAGCCATGGACCAACGTGAACTGACCGACACCCTGGAAGACCAGGTCGATGAGCTCAAAGACCAGGCCGAACAATACAAGGATGACGACAACACGGCCGAATGCATCAGCACCGTCGACCAAGCCATGCAACTGCTCAACAGTGCTCCGATGAAAAACTGACACGGCGCTGGGCCGGCATAGTGGACGTGCCGCGGTGGCCAGCACCGCTTACCCGAGATGGAGTCCACCATGAAACGCATAGCGTGCTTACTCATCGCCGCTTGGCTCACTGCTCCGGCATTTGCCGCCGACGATCGCTGCTCCGCCAACCTCCAGCAAATCAATGACGATAAAGCCACCAAGATTACGGTCGGCGATCCCATGACTACCCAAATCGAGATGCTGGAACAACAAGCCCAGGAAGCGCAAAGCGCAGGTGATACCGAAGGTTGTATCGCCTCGAGCGAACGCGCCCTGCAAATGCTGGACAGCGCCAACCGTCAAGGTTCCGGTGAGGGCAGCGGCTCCGGAGGTGCGAATGGCGGCACGGGCGGTGGTGCGGGTGGCGGCGCTGGGCAGTAAGCCCGCGCGCCCACACCGCAGACTATTCCCACCCAGCCGCTCTTTGCGTGAGGTGATTTATGCGCCGTTTAATGCTTACCCTTGCAGCCGTGTTGATCAGCTCTTCGGCATGGGCCATGCACTGTCCTCAAGACATGGCCCGTATCGATGCCCAGCTCAGCAGCGATCCACCCAGCGATCCCGCCGTCCTCGCACAGGTGCAGAAGTTGCGCGCCGAAGGCGAAACGCTGCACAACGAAGGCAAACACGAGGAGTCCATTCAAGTGCTGGAACAGGCCCAAAGCCTGCTCGACGAGCATAAAAACTGACCAGCGGCCTTGAAAAAGATCTTCGTGCCCTTATCTTGATGACAAGCGTTCGACGCAGTGACGCCTTTGGCGTACACTGCGCCAACGTTGTCACCACAACGTTTTGGGGCCGATTAGGATTCGACGCCGGTTGCGAAACTCTAGGTGCATGCCGAGTTGGTAACAGAACTCGTAAATCCACTGTTGCAACTTCTTATAGTTGCCAATGACGAAACCTACGGGGATTACGCTCTCGCTGCGTAAGCAGCCTTAGCCCTTCCCCCCTGGTCGCTTCGGCGCCAGCAATCATCAGGGGATGCCTGTAAACCCAAAATGATTGTCATATAGAACAGGATCGCCGCGTAGTACGTTGTGGACGAAACGGCTAAATATTACACAACTCGCCCAAAACACCCTGCCAATCGGGCGGTCGCGGGTTAACTCAGTAGATCTGGCTAAGCATGTAGTACCGACAGCGGAGTACTGGCGGACGGGGGTTCAAATCCCCCCGGCTCCACCAAACAAACAAAAGACGTCTTCGGACGTCTTTTTTTGTGCCCGGATTCCGGGGTTGGTGGGCGGTGCTGGCGATCCCCCAACAACTGGTCCGGCATTTATCGCCACTGCTTGACCGATTCTTGGTCAAACGAAATACTGTACCTATATACAGTATACGAGTACTTAGCATGTCCTCCGTGGTCGCCCTTGATCGCCTGCTCGATACGCGTCGTGTCTGGCGTGGCCAGGCCGTCGTTTCGCACTCCGCCCGCCAGCCCACCGGGCACACTGAGCTAGACGCCGCCCTGCCTGGTGGTGGCTGGCCGGACGCCGCGCTGAGCGAAATTCTCGTCGTTGCCACCGGCCTGGGCGAGCTGCGTCTGCTGTGGCCGACCCTGGCACGCCTCACCGCTGCCGGCGAGCGTGTGGTGCTGGTCGATCCGCCCCATGTTCCCTACCCGCACGCCTGGCTGGCGGCGGGCGTCGATCTGCGTCAGCTGAGCATCGTCCAGGCCCGTGGCCGCGACGCCCTCTGGGCCGCCGAGCAGTGCCTGCGCTCGGGCTGCTGCGGCGCTGTGTTGTGCTGGCCAAAACAGGCCGATGACCGCGCCCTGCGTCGCTTGCAGATTGCTGCGGAGACCGGCCAGACCCCGGCTTTTGCTTATCGCTCGCTGGACGAAGCGGCCAATCCCTCGCCCGCCGCCCTGCGCCTGGCAGTGGACCCCAAGCAGGTGCGTATCCTCAAGTGTCGCGGCGGTCTGATCCCGGCCCGGCCGATTGCTACAGCGGCCTTCGCTGCCCCCGGTGGGCGCTGAGACCGTTATGCGCTGGGCCTGTATTCTGCTCCCGCAACTGGCCATGGATGGCGAATTGCGCCAACGTGCAAACCCAGACGAACCGTTGGTCTTGCTGGCCGGCCCGGCGCAGCGGCGCAGGCTGCAGGCGGTCAATCCGGCAGCGCGCGCCCTTGGTCTGAAGCCGGGCCAATCCCTCACGTCCGCCCAGGCACTCAGCCAGAATTTCGCAACCGCCCCATACGACCTGGCGGCGATTGAGCGTTGCCAACAGTTTCTGGCTGCCTGGGGGTACCGTTACAGCGCCCAGGTCAGTCTGCATTATCCGCGCTGCCTGCTGCTCGAAGTGCAATCCAGCCTGGGCCTGTTCGGCCCCTGGCCGCGCTTCGAAGCGCGCCTGCGCAAAGAGTTGACCACTCTGGGCTTCCGCCACCGCATTACCCTCGCGCCTAATCCCGCTGCCGCGCGAGCGCTGGCCAATGTTCATGATGGCCTGGCAGTGGACGACGGAAATGCACTGCATCAGGCTCTAGGCCAGTTGCCGGTGGATCGTATCGGGCTCTCCCGCGAGGTTGCCACCGCACTCTCCCGTATGGGCGTGCGCAACCTCGCGCAGATTCTCACCCTGCCTCGCGACGGCCTGGCCAAACGCTTTTCTGCCGAGGTGCTGATTCAGCTGGACAGGCTGCTCGGACAGCGCCCGCTGGCGCTGGAGTTCTACCGGCCGCCGGATGTGTTCCAGGGGCGCATCGAGCTGAACTTTGAAGTCGAGTCGCACCAGGCACTGCTCTTCCCGCTGCGCCGGCTGACCGCCGATCTCGCCGCCTACCTGGCGGGGCGCGACAGCGGCGTGCAGCGTTTCATCCTGCACCTCGAACACCGCAACCGCCCTGACAGTCAGGTGCCGGTCGGCCTGCTGAGCGCCGAGCGTGAGGCAGCCATGCTCTTCGAGCTGACCCGTGGTCGCCTTGAACAGCAGCAACTGCCGGCACCGGTTCTGGCAGTACGGCTGGTGGCCCATGATTTGCCACCGTTCGTGCCGGAACACCGCGTGATGTTCGAGGAACGTCCACAGCAATCGCTGCCCTGGGAACAGCTGCGCGAACGGCTGCGTGCGCGCCTTGGCGACGACGCCGTGCAAGGGCTTGGCGCTCGCGCCGACCATCGTCCCGAACGGGCCTGGAGCAGCCGGTGGGCAGACGTGACGCTGCCGCCCTGCGGCCCCCGCCCCGGCTGGCTGTTGACCGAGCCGCAGCCACTGCGCGAAGGCTCCGTGAAGCTATTGAGTGGCCCGGAGCGCATCGAATCCGGCTGGTGGGACGGCGGCGATGTGCGCCGCGACTATTACCTGATCGAAACCCGCGCTGGCCAGCGTGGCTGGGCCTTCAGGACGGTGGGCGACGGGTCACTGATGCTCCACGGGTGGTTCGCATGAGCGACTACGCCGAGCTGCATTGCCTGTCGAATTTCAGCTTCCAGCGCGGCGCATCCAGCGCGTCTGAACTGTTCGAGCGTGCCGCCCGTCTCGGCTACAGCGCCCTGGCAATCACCGACGAGTGCTCGCTGGCCGGCATCGTGCGCGCTTGGCAGGCGGCCAAAGAGCATAATCTGCCCCTGATCGTCGGCAGCGAAATGCGCATCGAGGACGGCCCGAAGCTAGTGCTGCTGGTCGAGAACCTGGTCGGCTATCAGACGCTGTGCCGGCTGATCACCCAGGCCCGACGCCGCGCCGAAAAAGGCCGTTATCGTCTGCTGCGCGAGGATTTCGACGCACCATTGGACGGGTTGCTGGCCATCTGGCTACCGGACAATGACGCTGGGCAGGCCATCTGGCTGCGGGGCTGCTTCCCGCAGCGACTTTGGCTGGGGGTGGAACTGCACCGCGGTGCGGACGATGCAGCGCGTCTGCAGCACATGCTGGAAATAGCCACTTCCCGCGACCTGCCGGCCGTCGCTTGCGGCGATGTGCACATGCACGCCCGCGGGCGCCGAGCCCTGCAGGACTGCATGACTGCCATCCGCCATCACCTGCCGGTCAGCGAGGCCGGCGCCCACCTGCACCCCAACGGCGAACGTCATTTGCGCCGCCGCGAGGAGCTGGCCGAGCTCTACCCGCCCGAGTTGCTCGCCGAAACCCTGCGCATTGCCGAACGCTGCACTTTCGAGCTGGGCCAGTTGCGCTATCAGTACCCGCAAGAGCTCGTCCCCGCCGAACACACTGCGACCAGTTGGCTGCGTGAATTGGTCAATCAGGGAGCGCGCGCGCGCTGGCCGGATGGGGTGCCGGACAAGGCACAGGCGCTGATCGATCATGAGTTGGCGCTGATCGCCGAACTGAAGTACGAAAGCTACTTTCTGACCGTCCATGACATTGTCCGCTGGGCTCGCGCACAGGGCATTCTCTGCCAGGGGCGCGGCTCGGCAGCCAATTCAACGGTGTGTTTTGCACTGAGCATCACCGAGCTGGACCCGTCGCGCAGCCGGCTGCTGTTTGAGCGTTTCCTGTCCCATGAGCGCAACGAGCCACCGGATATCGACGTCGATTTCGAGCACGAGCGCCGCGAGGAAGTCATCCAGTACATCTTCCACCGCTACGGCCGGGAGCGCGCAGCGCTCACCGCCGTGGTGAGCACCTACCATGGCGCCGGTGCGGTACGTGATGTGGCCAAGGCGCTTGGCCTGCCACCCGATCAAATCAATGCCCTGGCCGACTGTTGCGGGCGCTGGAGCGATCAACCGCCGGCTACCGAACGCCTGATGGAGGCCGGCTTCGATCCGAAAAACCCGCTGTTACATCGGGTGCTGACGCTTACCGGCGAGTTGATCGGCTTTCCTCGCCATTTGTCCCAGCACCCGGGGGGCTTTGTCATTTCCGAGCAACCGCTGGCCACCCTGGTGCCGGTAGAGAACGCCACCATGGCCGAGCGGACGGTGATCCAGTGGGACAAGGACGATCTGGATCTGGTCGGTCTGCTCAAGGTCGACGTGCTTGCCCTTGGCATGCTCAGCGCACTGCGCCGCTGCTTCAACCTGATCAAGCGGTATCGCGGCACGCGCTGGACCCTGGCCACCCTGCCCCAGGAGGACCCGGCCACCTACCGCATGATCAGCCGCGCCGACACCATCGGCGTATTCCAGATCGAGTCGCGTGCGCAGATGGCCATGCTGCCGCGCATGCGCCCGCAGACTTTCTACGATCTGGTGATCCAGGTGGCCATCGTGCGTCCCGGGCCGATCCAGGGCGACATGGTCCATCCCTACCTGCGCCGGCGCAACGGCGAGGAGGCGGTGCTCTACGCCTCGGAGGAACTGGTCCCGGTATTCGAGCGCACCTTGGGCGTACCGTTGTTCCAGGAACAGGTCATGGAGCTGGCCATGGTTGCCGCTGATTACACCCCGGGCGAAGCCGACGAGCTGCGCCGCAGCATGGCCGCCTGGAAACGCCATGGCGGCCTGGAAAAACACCGTGAGCGGCTGACCGAGCGCATGCTCGCCAAACAGTACCCACCCGAATTCATCGCGCGCATCTTCGAGCAGATCAAGGGCTTTGGCAGCTACGGTTTTCCCGAATCCCACGCGGCCAGCTTTGCGCTGCTCAGCTACGCCAGCAGTTGGCTGAAATGCCACGAGCCAGCCGCCTTCGCCTGCGCGCTGGTGAACAGCTGGCCGATGGGCTTCTACAGCCCCGATCAGGTGCTGCAGGACGCCCGTCGCCATGGCATCGACGTGCGCCCCGTTGATGTGTGTTGCAGCGACTGGGATTGCAGCCTGGAGGATGCCGGCGGCCCGCAACCGGCAATCCGCCTGGGGCTACGCATGATTCGCAGCTTTCGCCAGGCCGATGCGCAGCGCATTGAGGCGGCTCGTCAGGCGGGTCCCTTCATGTCGGTCGAAGACCTGAGCCTGCGCGCCGGCCTTGACGCTGTCGCCCGCGAACGCCTGGCCGATGCCGGCGCCTTGCGCGACCTGGCCGGCCACCGTTATCGGGCGCGCTGGGCCGTGGCGGGAGTAACCCCTCAACTACCGCTGTTTGCCGGTCTTTCGGCCGACGAGGAGACATCAGTAAGCCTGCCACTGCCCACGGTGAGCGAGGACATGTTCACCGACTACGCAACCTTGGGCACTACCCTGGGCCCACACCCGCTGACGCTGCTGCGTGGCCAGCTCAAGGCCATGCGCTGTCGGAGCTCGCAGGAGTTACTCGTGGCCGAACCTGGCCCGCCAATCAGCGTTGCCGGCCTGGTCATCGGCCGTCAACGTCCCCAGACCGCCAGCGGCGTGGTCTTCGTGACCCTGGAAGATGAATTCGGACTGGTGAATGTGATCGTCTGGCACGACCTGGCAGAGCGCCAGAGACGACCACTGGTGCAAGCACAGCTACTGCGCGTCGATGGTCATCTGGAAGCGGCGGATGGCATACGCCATGTCATCGCCGGCCGACTGACCGACCTTTCCCCGCTTCTGACCGGCCTGGAGGTGCGCAGTCGAGATTTTCGGTGACGGCCGGTGATGTGATTGACAACGCGACTCCTTGCCCGGGGTCGGCGCACGGCGGGTTATTTCATCCGCCTTTGCCCTCAAGAGGCCAGCCCAGCCTTGATCGCCTTCAACAATCGGTCGAATTCAGCAACGAAACGCTCATACATCCCGCCCCAGGCACGCCCTTCCCGCAGGCACAGCTCCAGATCCACGCTGAGTTCCTGCAAGCGCTCAGCGCCTAGAGTGGCGGCCATTGACTTGAATCGATGCAGCGATTCCTGCGCGTCCGCGAATTGCTGTTGAGTCAGGTTGGCGTAGAGCTTGTCCGCCACATCCGCGTGATCATCGACAAAGCGGTGCAGCAGGCTGCGGTACAGCTCATGATTGTTGAGCAGACGTCCCAGTGCGGCATGCTGCTCGAGGCCTGGAATGGCGGGTAATCCCCCCTCGGCCGGGATGGGAATGCGCAGAGCGAGGGCCTGTTGTGATCGGCGGCCCAGCCAGCGCTCGAGCACGGACTCGAGGTGTTGCGGGTCGATGGGTTTGGCCAGGTAGTCGCTCATGCCTGCTTGCAAGCAGCGTTCGCGGTCGCCGCTGAGGTTGTTGGCGGTCATGGCGATGACAGGGAGATCAGGATGGCCGGGGCGCAACCTGCGTATGGTTTCCAGCCCATCCATGACAGGCATTTGGATGTCCAACAGGACCAGATCGATGCTCGGGTCGCTCGCCAGTTGCCGCAAGGCCTCGGCGCCGTTTACCACCGAGGTGACTCGCAGCTCCAGTGCCGCCAACAGTTCACCAGCGACCTCGCGATTCAGCGGGTCATCCTCGACTAGCAGAACGTGCCGGCCCCGCACGGATGGCATAGTGAGCACATCGCCATAGTCCTCTTCCGGCACTGGCGTACCAGGTGCAATTTCTAGGGTGAGCAGAAACCCGAACAAGCTGCCAGCCCCTAGCTCACTGCGGATCACCAACTGCCCACCCAGCAGGGTCACCAACTGCGCGCTGATGGCCAGCCCCAAACCTGTGCCGCCGTAGCGGCGGGTCGTGGAGTCATCCAGTTGCTGAAAGGGCTTCAACATCTCATCCAGCCGGGCGGCAGGGATACCGATGCCGCTGTCTTGCACCTCGAAACACAGCCGGCAATGACCCTCACCCTGTTCTTGCTGGCGCACTCGCAACGTGATGCTGCCGCGCTCGGTGAACTTGATCGCGTTGTCCATGAAGTTGATCAGAATCTGCACAATGCGCAGCGGGTCGCCAAAGAACAGCCCTGGCAATTGCGGGTCCACATCTACAACGAGCTGCAGCGGCTTGTCCCTGGCACGCTCCCACACGATGTCCACCGCGCTGTCCAGCAGACGCTGCAGGGAGAATTCCACCCGCTCGGCCTGCATTTCTCCGGCCTCCAGCTTGCTGAAGTCGAGGATATCGCCGACCACGTTCTGCAAGTGCTCTGCCGATTTGATGATCTTGTCCAGATAGGTGTTCACCTTGAACTCAGAGTTTGCGCGCCGGGCCAGGTGCGTGAGTCCCACCACTGCGTTGAGGGGCGAACGAATCTCGTGGCTCATGTTCGCCAGGAAATTGGCCTTGGCCTGCGTAGCGGTCTCGGCTTGCTCCTTAGCCTCCATCAGCTCGGCGGTTCGCTCCTGGACCTGCCTGTCGAGATCGGTGGCCAAGCTCGCCAACGCGTGCCGTACACGTGCCTGCTCAGTCTCATCGATGGCCAGGCTGCCCAAGGCTCGTGGTTGGCCATTCGTGTCATGAATCGGAAATGAAATCAGCCGGTAGGCTCTGAAATCAGGATGCTCCACCTCGCCGGTTTCAAAATGCCGTGTTTGAGGAGCTTCTGAGTGCAGCGTGTCTCGCTGTATCTGCCAGAGAACACGCGTTAATGGGGGTAGCTCGTTGCCGGGGTTAATGTCCGACAGGTTGAGGCTACCCCATCGGGCAACCTCCTCAGACTTCAAGGTCGCCCGGTTCTCGAACTTCACCTGGCCCGTCAGGCCACGAATGCGCACCATCAGAGGCAGATGGTTGAGTACCTGGTGATAGAGCACCTCGCGCTCAGCGAGATGCTTGCGGTTTCGCCGCGTCCACATCGTCAGCCAGATCACCAAAGCAATGGCCACGGCGCAGAGTGTCAGTATCAGGTTTCGCGCAAGCCGATGCGTGTCGCGCAACAACTGCAAATCGTGCTCTACATGCAGGCCCAGCTCGAGTTCGTCCAGCCATAGCGTTGCGCCTGTCTGGGGAGCACTGCTGTAGTCGAGCTGATTCTCGGCATAGCCTACCGTGCCCAGTGGGCGCCGGTTGCCGGCCTCGTCCACTGCGAATACGCGTACCTTTTCGCGTAACTGCGCGGCATCACAGTCGCCGAACTTGCCCTCCACCGCCTGCAGGGTCGCTAGGGTGATCAGTACCAGTAGCAGGCACGCGCCTGCCGGAGCGAGCAGCCAGGAACACCTTGTACCCCGCTTCACCCGTCAATCCACTGCGCAAGTGACGTGCGACCCGCATGCCGCTGATGCCAGCCAGCCAGCTGCTCGCCTGGCATCGGGCGTGAAAAAAAGTAGCCCTGGCCGGAATGGCAGTCGAGTGATTCCAGCAACAAAAGATCTTCAGGGTGCTCAATACCTTCGGCAACACAGGGCAAACCGAGCTTGTGCCCCATCTCGATGGCTGAGCACAAAATAGCCCGCGCTCGCTGGTTCTTGTGCGCCTCGCGGATAAAGGCATGATCGATTTTGAGTTCGGTAAAGGGCAAACGCGAAAGCTGGCGTAAGGTGGAAAATCCAGTGCCATAGTCGTCGATCGAAAGACCAAAACCTGCCAGACGCAAGCGACCCACCGAAGCCAGGGTGAGCATCGGATCGTTCATCAAGGCACTCTCGGTCACTTCCAGCACCAGTTGGCTCGGCTGGCAGCCGGCCGCAGCCACCCGATGGATCAGCTCATCAGCAAAATGGCGGTCGGCCAGGAGACTGATATCGACATTGAGCGCCATGCTGATCGAGTCATCCGTCAGTCCCAACAGATCTTGCAGAACCTGCTCCACAAGGCTGAACGTCAATTTGCCGAGCAATCCGCAGCCCGTTGCCAGAGGAATGAAGTCGGCCGGGTGAATCAATTCGCCGTCAGGCTCCACCCAACGCGCCAGCACCTCGTACCCCGTCACGCGCCCGCTCTGCAAGTGCACCTTGGGCTGGTAAAAAGGGTGGATGAAGCCCCGCTCAATCGCCACATCGAGTTCGGCCTCGTCCGGCGAGCGCCGTGACAAGACACGGCGCCTTGAGCCAGCTCGCCTCTCGCCCGCGGTGGATAGCAGCCGGTGCAGGTCCTGCCCCACGATGGGCTTTTGCAAGCTACCCAGCAACGGCATATCCGCCGCCTGCAGCATGCCCTCAACGGTAGAAATCAGCGCTTCCTCACGCCCACTGATGATCAGCACTTCGGCGAGAATATGTTCCTCAATCAAGCGCTGCAGCAGCTCAATGCCATTCATGACCGGCATTTCCAGATCGATCAGCAGCAGCGGCAATTCATCGCGGCACTCGCGCAAAAGCGCTAACGCAGCGTCCCCATCGGCAACCTGCTGAACGTCAGCGATTCCAAACTCCCTCAGCAATGCGCCAAGCAGTTCACGCTGGAAGGGGCTGTCTTCGACGATAAGTCCCTTTCGCTGCCGGACGGCATCGGGGAGTTCGGGCAACGCTGCACACATAGATCGTTCCGTTGATTTCATACTCTCTGCCCAAAATGGGCGATTCGCTCGGGTATCTCGTCCAGGCTACAAATCTGCGCGACCCCGCCAAGGCGGATGGCCTCCTTGGGCATGCCAAACACCACGCAGCTCTCTTCGTCTTGAGCCACGGTAAAGGCTCCTGCATCGCGCATGGCCTTCAACCCACGGGCGCCATCATCGCCCATGCCCGTCATAATGACACCGAGTGCGTTACTTCCCGCTGCCTTGGCAATCGAACGGAACAGGACGTCCACCGAAGGTTTATGCCGCGACACCGGCGGGCCATCCTGCACCGTTACCTGGTATTGCGCACCATTGCGTCGCACGCTCAGGTGCAAGCCGCCCGGCGCGATAAGGGCCCGCCCCGGCATGACGCGATCACCATCCTGCGCCTCACGAACGTCTATTTCACAGGCACCATTGAGCCGCTGGGCGAACTGCCGGGTGAAGTTGGCCGGCATGTGCTGGACGATCACCAATCCCGTGCAGTCCTTGGGCAACTGCTTGAGGAGAAACTCCAGCGCCCGGGTTCCACCCGTTGAGGTTCCGATCGCAACGATGGCATCGGTGGTGCGGCCCAGTGCAGCGACATTGGCCAGCGGTGCAACGCTACGCACCTTGGTTTTGACCGTGCGGCCTATCCTGCGCATGCGGCTGGAGGCTGCCTGACGCACCGTCTGCACCAGTTGCGCGCGCTGTTCCTGAATGAACTGACTCACCCCTGCCCCGGGCTTGCACAGGATCGCCACCGCGCCGGCATCCATGGCATCCAGCGCCACCGCCGAGCCTTGTTCGGCCAGGGAGGAAAACACAATGGTGGGGATAGGGTCCTCCAGCATCAGCTGACGCAAAAAGGTCAGCCCGTCCATGCGCGGCATTTCCACATCAACAACCAGCACATCGGGACGCAGGGTGCGCAGCTTCTGGAACGCGAACAGCGGATCAGGTGCGACACCAATCACGTCGATGTCCGGTTCTGCCTCCAGTTGCTCACGCAACAACGAGCGCACCACCGCCGAATCGTCGACGATCATGACCTTGATCATGCC
Organism: Pseudomonas sp. B392_1p; assembly: GCF_052245235.1. NCBI lineage: Bacteria > Pseudomonadati > Pseudomonadota > Gammaproteobacteria > Pseudomonadales > Pseudomonadaceae > Pseudomonas > Pseudomonas sp. B392_1p. The sequence goes on along the minus strand of NZ_JBQPXM010000010.1, from coordinate 16,441 downwards.
GACACCCTGTGCACCGCGCGCTGTTCAGTGTTTCGATACACCGACGGCGCCAGTTGCTGCAGCGGCAAACGAATGCCGGCCAGGGACTCGCAATGCCCGGTGATCAACCACCCGCCTGGACGCAACGCTGCGCAGAGATTGTCGATCACCCGCTGACGCGTCGGCTGGTCGAAATAAATCAGAACGTTACGTAGAAAAATCACATCGAAGCCTCCAGCCTCGGGCCAGGAATGCAGCAGGTTATGCTGCTCGAAGCGCACCCGCTCCCGCAGTTCCCGATCCACCATCATCATGCCCTGATAAGCCCCCGTGCCACGCCGGCAATAGCGCTTGAGGTACTCCATCGGCAGCAGCTCCAGGCGTTCCATGCGATACAGCCCACGACTTGCCTGGTTCAGAGCGCGGCCACAAATATCGCTGGCCACCAGCTGCCAGCCGTCCAGGCCCAACTGGTCGGCGAGCACCATCGCCAGGCTATAAGGCTCCTCACCGGTTGAAGCCGCCGCGCACCAGATCCTGGCCGGGCGCTCCTTGAGGCTGGGCAGTATCTGGCTCTTGAGCCGGGCGAAATGCGCCGGCTCACGGAAAAAGTAGGTTTCGTTAGTGGTCAGGCGATCGAGCATTTCGCTGCGCTCCGCCGTACCTTCAGCACTGAACACGTAAGCGAGGTAGGCCTCGAAATTATCCAGCCCCAGCGCCTCTACCCGGCGCCATAGCCGGCTTACCACCATCGCGCTTTTCTGCGCATTGATGACAATGCCAGCGGTTTCGTAGACCCATTCCTGGATCCTGCGCAAGGACGCGGGGCTGAGCGACAGCATGGACATATCCCCTAATCAGCAGCCGTAGCTGCGCCGGCAGGGTCTGCGCCTGCTTCGATGAGCGCTTCCAGCTCGGCCATGGACAGCACCGAGGCGATATCGAGGATTGGAATGAAGCCCTGTTCGCGACGCAGCATGCCGATGACGAAGTCATTGCGCAGACCAATACCGAACTGCGGCTTGCGCTCCACTTCGGCCGGTTCCACTTCACGCACCTCGGTCACGCCATCGACCAGCACACCCAGCATGTGCAGGGTGTCGCCCTGCGCCACCTCCACCACCACGATGCAGGTGCGACGATTGATGCCGGTGGGTGCGCGATCAAAGCGCACCGACAGGTCCAGCACCGGCACCACCGCGCCGCGCAGATTGATCACCCCATGCATGAAGCGAGGTGCCAGCGGAATCGCTGTCACGCCTGGGTATTCAATGATTTCGCGGATGGCGTGAATCCCCACGCCATAGGTCTCACCGCCCAGATTGAACATCAGGTACTGACGTACCAATTCGAGATTTTCCTCGGACTCGGCCATGGAACACCTCAAAAATTAACGAAGAGTTTTTCGTCGACGGTATCCGTCACCGCAACGGTCTTGGAGACGCCACGCTTGGCCACTGGGCGCGCGCTGCGCGCTGCGGTCGGTACACGCTCGCTACGCTGTTCCGTGGTGAAGAACTGCATGACGCTCTGCAGCTGCAGGGCCTGACTGCTCATTTCCTCCGCCGTGGCGGAAAGCTCTTCAGAGGCCGAGGCGTTGGCCTGCGTGGTCTTGGAAAGCTCGACAATGGCGCCATTGATCTGATCGATACCCGAACGCTGCTCCTGGGACGCAGCGGCGATTTCCTTGACCAGATCGGCGGTGCGACCGATCGAGGGCAGCATCTCTTCCAGCAAGGTGCCGGCGCGCTCGGACATCCTCACGCTGGAACCGGCCAGTGCGCCGATTTCCTGTGCAGCCACCTGGGAGCGCTCGGCCAGCTTGCGCACCTCGGCCGCCACCACGGCGAAGCCCTTGCCATGGTCGCCAGCACGGGCCGCTTCGATGGCCGCATTCAACGCCAACAGGTTGGTCTGGTAGGCGATGTCGTCGATGATGCTGATCTTGTCCGCGATGGACTTCATGGCATCGACCGTCTCGCGTACCGCATTGCCGCCTTCTTTGGCGGACGTGGCGGACTGAGTGGCCATGCTGTCGGTGAGGCCGGCATTCTCGGCATTCTGGGTGACGGTGGCAGCGGTTTCCTCAATGGAGGCGCTGATTTCCTCGACGCTGGACGCCTGTTCTGTGGCGTTTTGGCTCAGGGTGCCGGACGAGGCCGACACTTGTTCGGACGCGGAGGCCAGCGAATCGGCGGAAGAGGTGACCTGACCGATCACGTCGGTCAGGCGTTGCACCATGCCGTGCATTGCTGCAAGCAGGCTGTCTTCGTCGCCCTTGCGCAGATTCACCTTTACCGTCAGGTCGCCCTCGGCGATGCGACTCACCACGTCACGGGCATAGTCCGGTTCGCCGCCGATCTGGCGCACGACGATACGGGTCAGGAACAGGCCGAAGCCGATCGCGAACAGGGTGGCCAACGCAATGAGAATAGCCATGACGATCTTCATCGAAGCCACAGTATCCCGAGCACTCTGATCGGCGGCTGCGCCTTGTTGCAGCATCTCGCCAACCAGCGCACCAAAGTCGGTTTCGATTTGGTGGTTTACCGCACGCAGTGATCCGTTCAACAGCTCCAATCCGTCTAAGCTACGCCCCTGCCGGGCCAGTCTCACCGCGTCCTGCACCCCCTCAATGTAGGCATTCAGCCCCTTCTGGATCTTGTCTGCGATGACGTTCTCCTCTTTGGTCACCGCCGTTTTGCGGTAATCGTCGAAAGCGGCCTGGGAAAGCTGGCGGTATTCAATGGCCCGCTGAATGTTGTTTTCACGCTCCTCGCCTTCCTGGGTCAAGAAGCGAAGTGCGGTACGGCTGTAAACCAGGTATTCACGAAAGGCGATTTGCGCTTTCGAGGTCGCCACCAAGTTGTTCTCATACATCCGGTGCAGCGAATTGCCGACCGAGATGAGGTTACTCAGGCTGTAAAGGCCCATTCCCGCAGCAATCAGCGCCAGGGTAAAGAATGCGCTGAGCAACTTTTTAGCCAGACTGAGTTTCATGAACCAATTCATCGTTACGCCTCACGCTTGAAATCAAAAAAATTGAGCGACGGGAGATGCCCGTCAGACGGCGCTGCTGACCAGCGCCGGAATGTCGAGAAGCAGGGCGACGCTGCCGTCGCCGAGAATCGTTGAACCGCTGAAGCCCCGCATGCCTCTGAGCAGGTTGCCAAGGGGCTTGATGACCGCCTGGATTTCACCCACGAAGCGGTCCACCACAATGCCGGCACGGTGCTCGCCGCTCTGCACCACAACCAGGCACTCGCGGGCGGCAGGCTTTCGAGCGATGCCAAAACGATCGGCCAGGTGCAGGTAGGGCAAAGGCTGGCCGCGCAGGTTGACCACCTCATTCGTCTGTTCACTAAACTCCAGGCACTCAACGACCAGGTTCAACGGCAAGACGAAGTAGTCGTCCCCCACGGCCACCTGGAAGCCGTCGATGATGGCGAGCGTCAGCGGCAACTGGATGCGGAAGGTCGACCCCTTTCCGCGGGTGCTCTGGATATCCACGGTGCCGCGCAGCTGTTCGATGTTCTGGCGCACCACATCCATGCCCACACCGCGCCCAGACAGGTCACTGACCTTGTCCGCCGTGGAAAACCCCGGCGCGAAGATCAAGTTGAAGATGTCGCGCTCGGTCAACTGCGCGTCTGGCTCCACCAGCCCGCGTTCCCGCGCTTTTTTCAGGATGCGATCCGTGTCCAGGCCGCGTCCGTCGTCGCTGATCTCAATGACGACTGTGCCGGACTGGTGATAGGCGTTGAGCGCCAGAGTGCCCTGTGCGGGCTTGCCAGCGGCCAGACGTTCCTCGACGGACTCGATACCATGGTCCATCGCATTGCGCACGATGTGCAGCAACGGGTCGTTCAGCTTCTCGACCATGGATTTGTCCAGCTCGGTCTCGGCGCCGCTGACTTTAAGCTCGATACGCTTGCCCAGTTCATTGCACACGTCGCGCACCACTCGCGGGAAGCGCTGGAACACTTCGCCGATGGGCACCATGCGCAAGTTCAGGGCGCGGTCGCGGATCTGCTCGACCAGGTGACCCACATCCTCGAGTAGTTCACCCAACTCCGCATCCTGGCGGATCGCGGGATGGCTGTTGCACGCGGAATTGCGGATCACCAGCTCACCGACGGCATTGATCAGCTCGTCGAGTTTGCGAGCGTCGACCTTGATGAAGACCTGCTCCGCAGCCCGGGCCCGGCTGATTTCCGCAGGGTCCATCACACCGCTGCGCTCGGCTGGCTCGGTGAGCGTGCTCACCTTGTCTTCGCTCAGCACGTCGCCAACGGCGGTGGGCAACGCCTCGATCAGAATCTCGCAATCCTGCTCGATGAATTCCAACGCCTGTTCGAGGGCGCTGCGTTCCACATCGGCTCTCAGCTCAAGCACAAAGCCCAGGTGGCAACGCTCCGGGTCCAGTTCTGCCAGCGGCGGCAAATCGTCCTGCAGCACGTGCAGGTCGAGCACCTCGCCCATGTCGGCCAGGTAGTGCACGAACGGAATGGGGTCCAAGCCATGGGCGAACACCTGCGCCTGCGGTCGCAGGGTGATGCGCCACCGCGTGCCGCTAGTGGAAGACGGAGTTGCTGCCGGGCCAGGAGCCGCTTCAGGCGCGGCATCGAGGTACGCGCTCAACGCTGCGCACAGCATGGCACGCACGGCCGGGTCGGGATCTTCATCCTCGCGTCCCTGGGCAACCTTGTCGAACAGCCGGCTCAGGTAATCGCCACAATTCAACAACAGCGACACCAGCGGCCCGTCAATGGGCTGCTCGCCCGTGCGCACGTTAACCAGCAGGTTCTCCATCAGGTGGGTGAAGTCGACCACCAGCTGCAGATTGAACATGCCCGACGAACCTTTGAGCGTATGGGCCGCGCGAAAAATCGCGTTGATGCGCTCGCTATCGGCTCCCTGGGTCTCGATTGCCAGCAGCGCCTGCTCCATATCTGCCAGCAGTTCGCGCGCCTCTTCCAGCAGCACGCTACGCACGGCTTGCATATCCATGGGCTTCCTCAGTTATCCAGCAGAGAGTTGAGCCGCAGCCGAGCAAACATCTGCTGAAGGGCGGGGCTTGGTGCGATCAGTCGAACGGATGGCAACTGGCGCCGTAGCGCCAGCAGCAATTGCAGGCCGGCACAATCTATTTCGCTGATACCTTCCAGGTTGATGGCCTGGGGCGTTCTTTGCTGCAGCTCGTGCAGCAGCAGCGCCTGCAGTTCAGCAGCGCGCTCGATGGTGAAAGCCCCACCCAGGTGCAGCGTTGTGTCCGGGGAGGTCGGCAGTACGGGCATGGGCTCAGATCACCAGCTTGGAGACAGCATCGAGCAACATCGGCGGCTGGAACGGCTTGGTGATCCACGCACGCACGCCGGCGGCCTTGCCTTCGTGTTTCTTGTCGTCGCTGCCCTCGGTGGTGAGCATGATGACCGGGGTGAACTTGTAGGCAGCCAGTTGCTTGGCCGCCTTGACGAAACTGATGCCATCCATGTTGGGCATGTTCACGTCGGAAACGATGAGGTTGTATTTGCGACCGTCCAGCTTGCTCAGCGCGTCCTTGCCATCCTGCGCTTCGACAACGGTGTAGCCGGCGCCACGCAGGGTCAGGCCGACCATTTGACGCATGCTGGCCGAGTCGTCGATGACCAGAATCGTTTTGCTCATGCTTGTTTCCCTCAAAAGAAAGTAACGGAAGAAGCAGCGCCGGCCGACGTTGCGTTGCGGCCCTCGTGCAGCGCGCGCTGCTCAAGTGTCGTGTAGGTGCCACTGAGCCGTTGCAGCCACTCTGCGACATCGGGTAGATCGGCTCCGCTGGCCTGTTCGAGGCGCTGCATGTCGTCGCTGACGTGGCCCATGATCTGGTCGACGCGGTCCTGAAACTGCAGGTGCACCACCAGTTGGTTGATCTCGCGCTCCAGGTCATACCGCTCCTGATGCAGTTGCTGCAGCGAGCCCTGCAGCATCGTCGCGGTCTCGTTGAAGTCGTGCACGATGTGCTCGACCAGCTGTTGCGATTCCTGGACGAGGCTTTGCTCACGGGTGGCGAAGGACGCGGAGATGTTCTGCGCCTTGTGGATCACCTCGGTGACGGTGACCACCGTTTCGCGGATCAGCTTGCCGGTCTGCCCGGACTCGCTGGAGAGCTTGCGCACCTCGTCGGCCACCACGGAAAAGCCACGCCCCGCCTCGCCGGCCCGCGCGGCCTCGATGGCGGCGTTGAGTGCCAGCAGGTTGGTCTGGTCCGCAATCTTGCCAACCTGATCGGCCATGCGGCTGAGTTCGTGGGTGTGGCTGGCGATACGATCAATTTCAGCCAGGAGAAGGCCGCGGTACTGCTGGGTCTGCAGCAATGCATCGGTGATGGTGTGCAGGCCCTCTTCGGCACGCTGAATGGTTTCAATTGCGCGGCCGCTCTGCTCGTGTCCGTTTTGCGACGCACTGGTGCCCAGGCGTTGGCTCAATTCGGCGAAGCCGGACGACAACCCTGTGATGGCTTCGCCGACCTGACCGCGAGCCAGTGTCAAGTGCTGCCCCCACAGAGGCAGAACACCCGCCACGAGCGCCCGCAAGCCTTCGTGGGGCGGGGTTTGGGCAACAGCGTCGACGTGAGTTGCCCGCGTGTCGGTAGCCGACGGCCCCTGAACGACAACCAGCAACAGCAGGACCAGAACACCCCACGCCACGCCCCACCACCATGACGCGGCCAACAACCCACAGAGAATGACGTTGGCCAGTGCCAGGACCCGTGCCGCATTCGGATGTCGCATGACCGCTCAACTCCACCGCTATTCGCAAACGCGCAATTGTGCGCGCATGGCGGTGTGCCAGCATGAGTAGAACTACTCAAGGCATCCGAGAGAAACTACCCCTTCGGCTTACTGGTCAGAGCAACAGGCGAACCAGCTCAACCACCGAGCCGACGTGCAGTTTGTCCATGATGCGTGCCCGATGATTCTCCACGGTGCGCACGCTCAGGTTCGCCAACTCCGCAATTTCGCGACTGGAATGGCCTTGCACCACCCACTGTACGATTTTGCGCTCCTGCGCCGTCAGCAGAGCCAGGCGCGCGTCGCGAGCCTGCCGCTGCAGGCGCTCCCGGTGCCGCTCGCGACTGAGCTCCAACGCGGCGTTTACGCGATCCAGCAATTGCTGCCCATGCACCGGCTTTTCCACATAATCGAACGCCCCACGGCGCATCGCCTCGACGGCGGTCGCCACATCGGCATGGCCGGTGATGAAAATGATGGGCGTGTCTACGCCGCGCTCCAACAGCTCTGTCTGCAACTGCAAACCACCCACCTCGGGCATGCGCAGGTCCGACAAAATGCATTCACAGGGCAAGGAGACATACTCGTTCAGGAAGGCCCGCGACGAGGTAAACAAGTGCACATTCAAGCCGATTGAACGCAGCAGATCGGCATGCACTTGCAGAATGAACGCATCGTCGTCGACAAGGTAAACGCTGCCTTGCAGCGCGGGGGTATTCATGAGGGCATGGGGAGATAAGTCATGCTCGCATTGTAAAGGTCAGGCATATCAAAGAGCTATTAACGCGCAAACACGGGCGGTGATTGGCGAACCGCTAATCTCTTCGTTTAGGCTATCCACCCACTGCCTCGCGCCAAAGCCGAGCGGCCGCCGAGTCGCAACAGCATAGGGCGGCGGAGTATCCAGCGCGACGGGCGTATCTGCATCCCATCACCTCGCAGCGGGCGAAGCCGTCCCCTTTCGTATATCACCACAGGTCTCCTGGTTCATGCTCCTGATCGACACCCACAACCATCTCGACTTCCCCGACTTCGACACCGACCGCCCCGCCGTGCTGGCCCGTAGTCGGGCCTTGGGCGTCGAGCGGCAGGTGCTGATCGGCGTTTACCAGGCGCACTGGCAGCGTTTGTGGGATCTGGTGAGCGTCGAGCCAGGCCTGTATGCCAGCCTGGGCTTGCACCCCGCCTTTCTCGACCGCCATCGTCCCGAACACCTGACCCAGTTGCGCGACTGGCTGCAGCGCCTGGCCGGCCACGACAAACTGTGCGCCATCGGCGAAATCGGCCTGGATTACTACATCGAGCAGCCGGACAAGCCGGCCCAGCAGGCGTTGTTCGAGGTTCAGCTGAAATTGGCGATGGAGTTCGAGTTACCGGTTCTGCTGCACGTGCGACGCGCCCATGCCGATGTTATCGCCACGCTCAAACGCCTGCGCCCCGCGCGCGGTGGCATCGCCCATGCGTTCAGCGGCAGTTACGAGGAGGCACGTGAATACCAGAAGCTGGGCTTTTATGTTGGCCTGGGCGGCGCCGGCACCTGGCCCCAGGCACAGCGCATGCACAAGGTGCTTGCGCAATTGCCGCTGGACGCCATCGTGCTGGAAACCGATGCCCCGGACATCGCCCCCGCCAGCCATCCAGGCCAGCGCAACAGCCCCGAATACCTGCCGCAAATCTGCGCGGAACTGGCACGCATCAAAGGCGTTACGCCGGAAGATCTGGCGGCGGCGAGCTACCGCAACAGCTGCACCCTGTTTGGCTGGCGCTAGGCCTACCGTTTACTCAGCGACTCCCCAAAAGGTCTGTGATCAAACGCGGAACGCCCCGATCAATTGCTGCAAGCGCGCCACCGAGCCAGACAGCTCACGGCTGGCCTCGGCAGTTTCACTGGCACCCGCCGAGGTCAGTTCTCCGGCCTGGCTGATCTGCACGATGTTCTGATCGATGTCATGGGCGACCACGGTCTGCTGCTCCACTGCCGTGGCGATCTGCTGGTTCTGGTCGACGATGTTACCCACCGCGGCGAGGATATTGTCCAGCGCCTGCTGGACCGCCCCGGCATGGCTGACCGTGGTATCGGCCTGCTGATGGCTGGAGTGCATGACCTCTACCGCCGCGCCCACGCCTTGGTGCAAGCGGGCAATCATCTGTTCGATTTCCGCCGTGGAGTGTTGGGTACGCTGGGCCAGATTGCGCACTTCCTCAGCCACCACGGCAAAACCGCGCCCTTGCTCGCCAGCCCGTGCAGCCTCGATGGCGGCGTTCAGGGCCAAAAGATTGGTCTGTTCGGCGACGGTCTTGATCACGTCCAGTACCTGGCCGATGGCCTGACTGTCACCCGCCAGCCGGTTGATCACGTCCACCGAACGTTCAAGGTCGCCGGCCAATCCCTGGATGCCGGAGACCTGGGTGCCTACCAACGTGCGCCCACCCTCGGTTTCTTCATTCGCACCCTGTGCGCTGACCGCTGCCGCAGCGGCGCTGCGCGCGACTTCCTGTGCGGTAGCGGACATCTCGTTCATTGCGGTCGCCACTTGCTCGATACGGCTGCGTTGTTCGGTGACCGCCTGATGGCTCTGGGCGGAAATCGCCTCCACGCGTCGCGCCTGGTTATCCACCTCACCCACGGTGTGCCCCACACGTTCGATCAGCACACGGATCTGCGCCACGCTGGCATTGAATACCTTGCCCAGCTCGGCCAGCTCGTCGCGACTGTCGACACGGCACTCGACAGTCAGGTCGCCGGCAGCCACATGCTTCATGGTGCGGCCAAGGGATTTCAGGGTTGTGCGAATGGAGACAAAGAAGGCGGCGTACAAGTACGCGATCAGCAGCACCACCGCCAGCATGGCGCCAACCAGCAGAATCATCTGCTTGCGCTGGGCATCGCGGCGCTCGCCCAGCGCCGTGTCGAGCACCGCCAGGGTGGCATCTTCGAGGCCGTGAGTGAGGGCCAGCGCCTGGCTGACCTGATCAAAGAACTGCAACCAGGGCGCATCCAGAGTGTCGGCCAGGATCAGTTGTTCATCGAGCAACTCGCTGACGCGCGCCAGGCTGCCCTGGCTCCGTCGCGCCGGCTCGGCAAGGCGTTCCGCAGCACGGATGTCGCGCAGTACAGCGTCGAGGCTCAGTGCGTATTCACCGCGCAGCTGATCCATTCCCGTCAGCAATTCATCCAGGCGGTTACTGTCGGCAGACGTCAGCGCCCCCTGACCCAGGGCGCTGGAGCCAATGGCCCGCACCTGACTGATCAGGTCAAGCACCTTTGGCGTGCCACGGGTAAACAACTCGATCTGCTGGCGCACGGTACGTTCGGGGTCCTGGCTCAGACCGCTCTCGCCACCCACCAGACTGACGAACACTTGGGCCTCGCCGTGCAGTCGCTCAACCATGGCCGCCTGGTTAGCGTGAGAGGTTTCCGCAAGAATGCTTTGCAAACGGTGCAACAGGTCATTGCGCGCCTGCTCAATGGCTTCGCGCTGACGGTCGCCCAGCAGCGGCGCCGCCAAACCCTGCAAGCGCGTCGGCAGGCCGTCCTGCAAGCTGGCAATACGTGTGTCCAGGGCTTGGCGATCGGTTTGTGGTGACCGAGCGCGGATGATCAACAGATCCTTGAGATCGCCCAACTCACGCCGCACGGCCAGGCTGTCACCCAGCAGAGAAAGGCTCGTACGCGCCGCCTCGGTGCGTATGAACTGCTCATAGGCATCGCGCAACAGATAGAAGCTGGTAACCAAAATGGGCAAGAAGAACACCACGCTGATCAGGCCGAATTTCTTGGCGAAGCTCAGCCGGTTCATCAGTGCCATGGCAGGGGACAGCAGCGTCTTCATCACGCACCTCTTTTATTATTATTCCTTTTTATTGGTCACCGTACCTTGCAACTCGACAGCCTCACCCTCGCTGTCAAGCGCAGTGGCAACTTGCCTTATCTATAAACGATATCGTCCTCGCTGTGGGTAACTAAACGTAAACACTCGTGACCTTTGCGACGAATCGCTCAACCCTCCTTAAAAGCGTGGGAAGACGTCAGACTAAAAGGGTCCAGAGGGCAAACACCGCGTACCAGAATAGGCCCGCCCTCACTAGTAACTGCCAGAGGTTATTCAGACAGGTGACGCCCGCCTCACCCAATTGCGGCGCCTGGCATTCGCCCGCAGCCCGGAAGGCGTCGCCCACCAGACGGGGAATCGGCAGTGCCCAGTTCAGCAGCTCGGGCAACAAGACGCGGTTGAGGGCGACAAAGTTGCCAACCAGCCCGAGGCTCGCCGCCAGTGCTCGTGCCGGCAGCCAATCCAGGGCGTGGCGCACCTGCTGGGCGTGTTCACGCATGTCCAGGTGCAGTGACCGCTCGGCGACCAACGCCACCAAGCGATAGCCCAAGGCGGCCAGTGGGCCTAGCAGGGCATACCAGAAAATCACTGCGAAGAATCCTTGATGTGCCTGCCAGCCCACGTAGTCCTGCACGCGGATCAGCAGGGTCTGGACATCCTCCGCCACGACACCCATGTCCCGCTCGGCGACCAGCAACGCCGCTTCGCCGTCTTCTCGCCGCCAGGCATCGCGGAACGGCCCAAGTGCCGTCTGCAGATCGCCGCGCCCGAGGCTGTAAAGCAGCACCAGCAAATGCACCGGCAACGCCAGCCAGCCATAAGCCAAGGGTTGGAGCAGCCACAGCAACACACCCAGGCCCAGCAAGGGCACGCCAACCAGCAGCATCAGAGTCAGCCAGGGTTTGGTGACCAACCTTGAATTGCCCTCGGCTTTAGCCAATTGCCGCAACCAGGGCTCATCTCGCTGGATACGCTGGCGCCAGGAGGAAAACTTCTCCAGCCAGACCACTAACAGCAACACCAGAAAACTCATGACGAAGCTCCTTGCGTAACCAGAGACGCGCGCAAACGCTGCCAATCAAACGCCGGACCGGGATCGGTCTTGCGCCCTGGCGCAATATCGCTATGGCCGCAGACACGTTGCGGGGTGATCGCCGGCCAGGCCGCACGCAAGCAGGCCACCAGCGCCACCAACGCCTCGTACTGCGCATCGCTGTAAGGCTGCTCGTCAGTCCCTTCCAGCTCGATACCCAGGGAGAAGTCATTGCAGTTCTCCCGACCCGCAAAGCAGGAAACACCCGCGTGCCAGGCCCGCTCCAGGCAGGAGACAAACTGCGTGATCATGCCATCGCGCTCGATCAGAAAATGCGCCGACACCTGCAACTGCCAGATATCCGCGAAATAGGGGTGTTCATCGCCGGCCAGACAGTTCTGAAAGAATTGCTGCACCTTGCCGGTACCGAACTGGCCGGGTGGCAGGCTGATGTTATGAATCACCAGCAGGGAAATCTCCCCAGCCGGACGGGCATTGAAGTTAGGTGACGGGCAATGACGCAGGTCGGTAAACCAACCGGTAGCAAGATCAAGCTGCATAAAAACTCCTGTGCACCGCATCACTCTAATGCGGCGACGCGCCGCAGGCCAAGAGGCACGGCAAGGTTGCCGGCACCGTAAGCATGCGATAGCACCCCGATGTGGCCTGCAATCCAACCAAACGCCTCCTGGTAAACAAGGCGCCGCGACGGTGGTGCGTGTTATGCCCCGTCCCAGAGCGGGCGGGTCAGTGCGGCTAGAACGCTCAGTTATCAAACGCTCGTTCGATAATGGAAATTGACCGGCCAGTTCTACCTGATAATCTTGCGCCCGCTCCCGCCCCGGCGATTTCACGATTTCAGGGCGGAAGCACGGCCTTGCCCACGAAGCGGGGTCGTTCTTTTTACCGGTTGATCCGGTTTGTGGGAGCAAGCCCTGCCAATCGCCAGACCCGGCATGCGGGGCTTGGCTCTCCGCTCTGATGCTTCTCCACCCCGCCCGGCTTATCCTCGAAAAAGCACCCTGTTGTGAGCCGCTTGCCCAGCCCCTGCGCGGACGATTATGGTGAGTTCCCCCATTGGAGGCCTTGTCATGTGGTCTTTTCGCGCCTGGCGGCGGCAGCGCGTCCTCGCCCGCTCCCCAATCGAGCCCAGCGTGTGGCAGGCCGTTCTCGACAGCCTGCCCCTGCTGGACGGTCTCGATACCCCTGCACTGGAGCGTTTGCGCGAACGCTGCATCCTGTTTCTGCATGCCAAGCGACTCACCGCCCTGCCGGGCGTCGAACTGGACGCCTTCGCTCGCCTGCGACTGGCCGCCCAGGCCCAACTGCCCTTGCTGGCGCTGCCCGAGCTGAACTGGTACCAGGGGTTCCACGAGCTGGTGCTGTATCCCGATGATTTTGTCAGCCCGCAAAAACACCGCGACGGCAGCGGCGTCGTGCATGAATACGAAGACGCTCGCAGCGGCGAGGCCTGGCAGCAAGGTCCGGTCATTCTCGCCTGGCCCGGCGTGCAGGAAAGCGGCGGCTGGGAAGGCTACAACCTGGTAATCCACGAGCTGGCACACAAGCTGGACATGCTCAATGGTGGTGCCAACGGCCTGCCGCCCCTGCACCGCGACATGCGCTTGCAGGACTGGGCCCAGGCCATGCAAAGCGCCTACGACAGCCTCAACGCCACGCTGGATGCCAACCCGCACGCCGAAACGCCCATTGATTCCTACGCCGCTGAAAATCCGGCGGAATTCTTTGCGGTGACCAGCGAATATTTCTTCACCGCCCCGGATTTGCTGCATCCAGCCTTCCCAGCGGTATATCGCCAGCTTGCACTGTTCTACCGCCAGGATCCGCTGGCGCGCCTAAAAGAACTGCAGGCTCGGCACCCGGACTATCAACAATCGAACGACAGCTGAGCGCATAGCGGTGGTCGATGACTGGGAATGTCCCTATAATCCCGCCACTTTTTTCGCCCCCAGGCCAGAAACCGGCCGCCCACGGAGCCATCACCCATGAGCTACAGCAAACTTCCGGCCGGCAAAGACCTGCCGAACGACATCTACGTCGCCATCGAAATCCCGGCCAACCACGCGCCGATCAAATACGAAATCGATCACGACACCGATTGCCTGTTCGTTGACCGCTTCATGGCCACCCCGATGTTCTACCCGGCCAACTACGGCTTCATCCCGCACACCCTGGCGGACGACGGCGATCCCCTGGACGTGCTGGTCGTGACCCCTTACCCGGTCGCTCCAGGCTCCGTCATCCGCTGCCGTCCGGTCGGCGTGCTGAACATGACCGACGAAGCCGGCGGCGACGCCAAGCTGATCGCCGTCCCGCACGAGAAGCTGACCCAGCTGTACAACGACGTTAAGGAATACACCGACCTGCCCCCGCTGTTGATCGAGCAGATCAAGCACTTCTTCGAGAACTACAAGGATCTCGAGAAGGGCAAATGGGTCAAGGTTGAAGGCTGGGGCGACGCTGAAGCGGCCCGCGCCGAAATCATCAAGGCTGCTGCGGCTTACCAAAAATAAGCCAAAGCACCGAAGAAAAGCCGGCCACAAGCCGGCTTTTTTATGTCCATCGTCCCGTCCTGAATAAGGTTTACACCTTTCTCTCGAGAATCTGGAGGTCTCGATGGATCAAGGTGTTAAGCGGACCCAGCGTGATTATTCCGTGACTTTTAAGTTGGCCGTGGTCGATCAGATCGAAAAGGTGCTCGATGCCGCACAGGTGCGAGGCCTCCGCGAAGGCGAAAACCCCGTCCGCTGGCGTGGCCACCTAAACACCTCTTGCGTAAGGCGCAAGCGCAAGGCTCGTCAGCGGCAACACTTCCCGGCCATGCGCTGGCAAGGATGTGCCTGCCCTCATGAACACCCTCGCCCAGCGCGAGGAACTGCTGCCACTGCCACCCGCCTGCTTATCCTCACCGGCGCCCGTGCGCAGATGGTGCGCTTTGCCACGCAAGACGAATTTGAAGCCGCAGGGCTGATTGCGGTAAACCCGCTGCTTACCCTTGGGATCGGTTTCGGTCATTCATGACCGACAACAACCGGACCCAAAGCAGCCATTAACGAGAGGCAGACATCGGCCAGGAGCAGCCGCTCGGATGTACCTACAAACCAGGGGCGATTCAAACATACTCCTCGCGGGTTCCGTAGGTCGCTTACCGGCTGTAATGCTAGTTGTCACCCCCATCCTTTCGCCCCTCCACCCCGGCCCTCCCCTGCGCAGACAAGTGCGCAACGGGCAAATGCCAGCCGTAGCGAATCGCCATGAACCGCAGGCCAAAGCACAGTAGCCCTCCGGCCAGGGCGGAGATGCCGTAAGGCAGGCCTAGCTGGTCGCCGCTGACGACGATGCCGGCACCGGCCAGGGCGGCAACCGATCTCAGGCACCGACCCACTCGGCCCAACGAGTTCACCCACTATCCGCGTGAAGTCTGTGAACTGGCCTTGAGCGCAATCAGACCGAAGCCGCCTACTCGCGCTCCGATCTGCTGGAGAAGCGCCGGGCATTGATGAATGACTGGGCGGCGTTTTGTGTGAGCGAGTGCAGGCCAAGCCGCATGGCTGATTACGGTAAGGCCGCTGCTTAACCCTTCAGCGCAGCTTCGATTGCAGCGATATCGATCTTTTGCATGCCCATCATCGCTTCGAACGCGCGCTTGGCCGCCGCTCGATCAGGGTTGGTAATCGCGGCCGTCAGAACGCGCGGAGTGATCTGCCACGACAGGCCCCATTTGTCCTTGCACCAACCGCATGCGCTTTCCTGGCCACCGTTTCCAACAATCGCGTTCCACAAGCGGTCCGTCTCGGTTTGGTCGTTGGTCGCAACCTGGAACGAGAAAGCCTCGCTGTGCTTGAACATCGCCCCTCCGTTCAGCCCGAGGCAAGGGATGCCCATCACCGTGAATTCGACAGTCAGAACATCACCCTGCTTGCCCGCAGGATAATCGCCAGGGGCGCAATGGACAGCACCCACCGCGCTATCCGGAAACGTCTCGGCGTAGAACGTCGCAGCATCCAACGCAGTGCCGTCGTACCAGAGACAGACCGTATTTTTATTTATCATCTTGAATCTCCACGGGACTGATATCGATTCTAGCCGCGCAACTTGCCTTGAGCGTTACAGAGCATGTCGCTTCCTGACCAACGCGGTCTTCAACCCCAGGCTGGGAAAGTTCGTTTTTTGGCGCACTCCACTCTCCGCCTTAGCGGGGCCGATCCTGGAAGGCGGGACGACTTGCAAAGTACATTACAGCTAATGTAATTAACTCCCAACTGTCGGAGGCGCCGCCATGAACAGAAACAACGAGCCCGGCCTGGGCGAACTGCTGCGTTATGTATCGGAGTTGGTGGAGTTCGGGGCCGAGGAGCATTACCAGCAGATGGGCCTGAACTACCGGGCACGCTATACCCCTGTGCTGCGAGCCATCCGTTCGGGCGCGCACACGGTTACGGAGATCACCACATGTACCCATCTGACCCAGGGCGCCATCAGCCAGACAGTCGGCCACATGGAGGCTGACGGAGTGATTTCCCGTCAGCGCGGCGAGGATGCTCGCAAGAGCGTTATCCAGCTGACGCCGGTCGGAAAGAAACTGGTGGCGAAGCTGAACTCGCACTGGACCGCGACCTTCAAGGTCGTCGCGCAGCTTGAAGAAGAAATCGGCTACCCGCTGCGCTCTGCGCTGAAGGACACGGCCAGAGCGTTGGAGCGACAAGGTTTCTCGCAGCGGCTGACCCACATCAAGCAGAACCTCGCAGCGGGAGGCACCAACGATGAATAGCTCCGCCACAACACTGAAAAACTGGTTTGAGCAG